>DAHXON010000088.1:300-14729 GCA_027364875.1 Chloroflexota bacterium | reverse complement strand
GGCTTCGCGGTCGTCGCGGACGAGGTTCGCAAGCTCGCCGAACGCTCCTCACGTGCCACCAAGGAGATCGCCGCGCTCATCACGGAAGTCCAGAAGGGCACCGAAGAGGCCGTCGAGGCGATGAAGCTCGGGGCCGCCGAGGTCGAACAGGGCGCCGTGCTGGCGGATCGAGCCGGCAAGTCTCTCGACGAGATCGCCGACGCCGTGACCGCCACCAAGAGCGCCGCCGACAGCATCACCTCGGCAGTCACCTCTCTCACTCACGCCAGCCGCAAGGTCATGGCCGGCATCGAGGAGATAGGCACCGTGGCCGAGCAGAACGCAGCCGTCGGCCAGGCGATGACCCGAAGCGCCGACCAGACCTCGGGGGCCGTTTCTTCGATCGCGGCCATCGCCGAGGAGAACTCCGCGGCCGCCGAAGAAGTCTCCGCGGCGACCGAGGAGATGTCGGCGCAGGCCGAGGAACTGGTCGGGTCGGCCGACTCGCTCGCCCAGATGGCGGCTCGCCTGGACGACCTGGTGGCCCGTTTCAAGGTGGACGCGTCCGGCTCGATCGACCCGGCTTCGCCGGTGGTCCCCCGCCGTCGGGCCTCGGATTGGCAGTCATCGCGAACTCGGGCGGCGTAGGCCGCCAGAGCTGCCCGCGGCGCGCCGGCTTCGGCCGGTTTGGCCGCGAGGCCGGCTCGGTCGGCCGCGAGGCCGAACAAGAGAACGCCCCTCTCGGTAACCGGCGAGGGGCGTTCCGATTCCCCGTGCTACCAGCGGCTGAACGCTCGTCGCCTGGCTGGCGCGCCGGCATCCGATCCCGGCGACCTGGCGAAAGGCCTTCCGGGAGACCCGGTCGAGGAATCAAATACCCCCTCAGGACAAGACTGAGAGGGTATTTATCGGCGTCGAATTGGTGAGCCGGGAGGGGCTCGAACCCTCAACACGCGGATTAAGAGTCCGCTGCTCTGCCATTGAGCTACCGGCCCACGCGAGTTTTCGATTGTAGCGACTGCGCTACGCGACGGTGATCGCCTTCCACTCTGCCAGTAACTCCAGAGTCCCGGCTCTACCGTCGGGCTGCGCGCCCACGGCCGCGAAGGATACAGCAATCGCCTGCGGTCGTGCCTGAGGCGTTGGCCTGGGGTGAGGTGCGGCCGTGGCGGCGGCCCGCAAGGCGCCGTCCGCAAGACGCAGTCCGCAAGGCGCGGCCGGGACGACCCCCGCAGCGCGACCCGCGCAGCGCGGCCGGCCGGCGCCGGCGCGATCGCGTGACCTGGCCTGGTTCTCGCGTCTACGCCTATCAGGCGTGCTATCCGCAACTCCCGGCGCCGGCCGCGGCTAGACGCGCCGTGAGGCTGCCCGTTCACGCTCGGCCGACCGACGGCGGCGGCAAGCGCGACTCTCGGGACTGGCCACGGACCGCCCGTTCGCGGATACCACGCCTACCAGGCGTATGTGGCGGAAAGCGGCGGCCTCGGCGGATACCACGCCTACGGGGCGTATGTGGTGGAAAGCGGAGTCGCGGGCCCGCAACCCGGCGAGCCCGCCGCAGCCCCGCGCGACTCCGCGCGACTCCGCGAACGGGCGTAACGGCAATCCGGCCCGGCAAATCCCTCGCGGCGGTGGGCCGTGTACGGCGAATGCATTACCACTGGTAGGGACTCTTGGCCGAGGAAGAATGGCGGCCGCGGGCGACTACGATATCCGTCTGCGAAGAGCCCCGACACGGGGTCGGCGCCCTCGCGCCCAGCGGGCTTTGGACCACGCCTTGTTTGACGAGGAGATTGCGCTGCTCGGCCGCTCGGAGTTGAGCGTCGCCGCGGTGGCGCAGCAGGCCATCGACATCGTCGCCGCGACCTGGCACGCCGATGCCGCCGTGCTCGGCCTGCGCAGGGGCGACGAGCTCGGGCTGTACGCCAGCGCAGGGACCCCGAGGGCCCTGCTCGACTCGCTGTCACACCTTGGACCCGAAGAGTCGCCTCTCGCCCGCCGTATCCGCGAGGCCGCGGCGCCTTTCGCGGTCAATCTGGCCGACGCTTTCCCGGGGGAGCCGATCGACAGGACGGTCCTGGGCGGGCTCCAGGTCCTGTGGTCCACCCCGCTGTGGTTTGCCGACGAGAGGATCGGGGCGGTCGTCCTGCTGTGGTCCGCGGGCCCGTCGGGAAGTCTCGAATCGGCGAGGCTCGAGCAAACCGGCCGGTTCGTCGGGCTCGCCCTGGGCAACGCCCAGCTCGATCAGGAGATCCGGCGCGACGCCGCCCACAGAGCGGTGATCGAAGGTTCGGCCCGCATCGGCGCGGTCGTCATGGCCCAGATGCCCGAAGGCATCGTCACGGTCAGCAGACAGGGCCGCCTGACCGCCGTGAACCCGGCTGCCGAACGCATCTACGGGCTTCGAGCCGAAGAGGTCGTCGGCATGCCGACCGTGGAAGTCGTCGAACAGATGCAACTCGACGGCAGCCGCTTCGACCTGGAGCCAATGATGGCTCAGGGCTTCGACTACTGGCACGGCCGGGTGATCCACCGTCCCCTGGTCGGGAGCCAGGTCGGGCGGCACATCGTGGTCGACCTGTCTCTCACCGCCATCAGAGACGACGCCGGCAACAGCGACGGGTTCATCGGCATGGTCCGGCCGTTCTCCAACTCATCCGAGCTCGATCTGGACGCGGCGATGCTGGGCTCGCTGGCCGTGGCGCTGAGCCGATCGCGGAGTCGCGGCGAGGTCGCGGAAACTTCGCTCGAGAGGCTGTGCGAGGGGACCCTGGCGGACTTCGGAGCCGTCGTGACCTGGGACGATCCCGCGCACCGGACCGTCGAAGCGAGCCGAGGACTCAGCGAGGCGACGGTGGAGGCCCTCCGAAGCCTTTCGATCCCGGGGCTCGTCGAGATCCGCCGCCCACCCGGCACCATCCTGTCCTTCGAACAGATCCCGGGTTCGCCGGCCGCCGGGCCCGCGCAGGCCATCCTGGCCCGCGAGTCGATCAAGGGTGGCTTCGCAGTGGATCTGCGGGTTCGCGACGAGATCGTGGGAGCGCTCATCCTCGGCTCGCGCCGCGTCGGCTGGCCGCGCCCACCGGACGAGATGATCTTCCAGGCGGCCGCTCAGATCGCCAACGCGCTGGAGAACGCCCGCTACCTCGACGAGGAGCGACGGCTCACCGCTCAGCTCGAGGCGATGATGGGGCTGATGCTGCTGCCCGAGGGGCACATCAGCGAGGAGGCCGTCGCGCAGCTGCTCCTGGCGCGCATCATCGAAGCGCTCGGCGCCGACGGCGGCCTGGTCCTCCGCGACAACTCCGGGCGGGTGAACGTCGTTGCCTCACAGGCGATCCCGGACGCGATGCTCGCCCAGGTCCAGGGCAAGCCTTGCGACTCGCTGTACTTCTGGCGCCGCCTCCGGCAGCCCCGCCGCGCCGCGTTCCACGAATCCCTGCTGGAGATGGTCGCGTCAGAACCCCAGGTCAAGCCGATGGCCGACAGAGGCCTCGACTCGCATGCGGTCTTCCCCATCAGGGACGGCGAGCGTCTGCTGGGGGCCTTCGTCTGCCACTTCTACGCGCGGACGGACCGGACTTCGATGCTCGACGAGCGGAACCTCGACGCAATTGCCCGGATCATCTCGATTGCGTACGCGAACGTCCGAATGAGCGAGGGACTCGCCGAGGCGGCCGAACGAGAGCGCCGTCTCGCGGCAGAGCTGCGCGCGCTTCAGGAGCTGACGCTTCTCGGCGCATCCACGGACGATCTGACGAGCCTGGCGCAGGAGACGATCGACATGGTCGTCCTGGCGTCGGGAGCGTCGGGCGGCGGCTACTTCCTGATCAGCGAGCCCGGCGAGATTCAGAGGGTCAGGTGGGTCGGGCAGCCGAGCCGACACTGGCCGCAGGGCCGCGAGGACCTCGTTCCCGAGCTGGAGACGGCCCTGGAGAGGCTCAGGTCCGGGGACAGCGCCTGGCTGTCGGCCGTCGATCGCGAGCCCGACGAGAACGGCCACACAAACTGCGACTACGAAGCGGTCCTCCCCCTCCGCGTCGAGGACCAGCTGGCCGGCTTCCTGCACCTGGAGTGGACGGGCTCTCCGGGCGAGGAAGAGTTCGACGTCCACTTCCTCGAGCCGATCGCCCGCGTCTGCAGCATCTCCCTGGCCAACTTCCGGCTGCGTTCCGAGCTGGTCCATCGGGCCGCCGAGCAGCAATCCCTCAACCACCGCCTGCGGACCCTCGACGAGCTGACTCGCATCGGCGAGCAGGCGAGCTCCTTCGAGGAACTGGCCCATCGCACGGTCAGCCTGGTCCGCGAAGTCCTGGGCGCGAACGGGGTCTGCTACCTCCTCATCGAGCCCGGCCACCACTTCGAGACCCACGCCGTATCGGGTGAGACCGGCGCCTTCCGGCTCTGGCTCAAGGGCGTCCCGGCCCGCGACGCTCCGGGCGGCAGCCTGCTGCTCTCCGGCAGCACGAGCATTCTCGAGGACTTCGTGGCGGGGCAGGTCAACGAGCGGGTCCTGCCGCTGGCCCGCGCCACCGGCTTCGCCTCCTTCGGCGCGATCCCCATCCGGACGGGCGAGGAGCTGGCCGGAGCCCTGCTGTGCTTCTTCGAGGAGCCCGTCTCGCGACTCTCCATAAACGAGCAGGCACTCGATTCGGTCGCCCGTATCGCCGGCATCGCCCTTGCCAACTACCGCCTGCGCGACAGCCTGGCCACATCCGAGGAGCGCTACCGGACCCTGTTCGCCCAGACGCCGGACGCCCTGTTCGTGACCGCGCTCGACGGCACGGTGCTTGACGCGAACGAAGCGGCGGTCCGCACCTACCGGGTCAACCGCGGCGAGATGCTCGGCCGCTACATCGGCCTGCTCATCTCCGCGGACGAACGAGAGATGGCACGGCGCCGCCAGATCGTCTGGGCGCAGGGCCGCGGCATGTTCCGCGACCGCGGCCGGCGCCACGACGGCTCCGAGTTCCCCGTCGAGGTCGAGATCCGCGTCGTCGAGCTGGACGGTCAGCGCCGCTTCCTGCATCTCATCCGCGATCTCTCGGACCAGGAGCGGCTCCACGGCGAGCTGCTCCAGGCCCAGAAGATGGAAGCGATCGGGTCGCTCGTGTCGGGCGTCGCGCACGAGCTGAACAACCCGCTGACCGGCGTGATCGGCTTCGGCGGGCTGCTCAACAGCGACCCTCGGCTGCCCGAGGACATGCGCAACCTGGCCGGCCTCCTCGTCCAGGAAGCCGATCGAACCAAGCGAATCGTCCAGAACCTGCTCGACTTCGCCCGCGCCCGCAAGCCCGAACGGCGGCCTACCCCGCTCGGCGCCCTGGTGCAGAGCGTGCTCGATCTCCAGTCCTACGCGATCAGCGCCAACCAGATACAGGTCGAAGTGGACATTCCGGACACGGTTCCGGAGGTGGACCTGGACCGCGCCCAGTTCCAGCAGGTCTTCCTCAACCTGACGATCAACGCCATCCAGGCGATGAGGAGCAGCGCCCGACACAGTCCGCCGCATCTGTGGATCACCGCCAGGCTCCTGGACGCGGCGGGCAACGGTAACGGCCATGGCAACGGCCACGGAAACCACGGCACCAGGCCCGAGCGGCCGGTCGAGGCGCAGCGGGTCCGGATCGCGATCCGAGACGACGGCCCCGGCGTGCCCGAGGCCAATCGCGGGCGATTGTTCGTGCCGTTCTTCACCACCAAGGAGCCCGGCGAAGGCACAGGTCTGGGCCTCTCCGTCTCATTCGGAATCGTGACCGCCCACGGCGGCCAGCTCTACTACGAACCCGGCCCGGGCGGCCTGGGCAGCTCCTTCATCATCGAGATGCCGGTAAAGGCGAGCACCTCGGCGGAAGACCAGGGATCTTTCTCGCAGGTCGATGCCATGAGGGCCCTGACCGAGAGGTCCGCGCCGCGCGTCTCCGGCGGCGGGCGGAGCGCCCGGGGGTCGGCTCGAGGCAAGGCGGCATCGATCGAGCCCGGGGCTGACGACGCGTCGGCCGGCGAGCCGGCGAGCGACGGTACGGTGACCGACGAGCCCGCGGCCACGGAGCAGACGACGGAGGCGGAGACGGTCGAAGCCGACGCGGTCGAAGCGGAGGCGGTCGAACCGGGCCGGGTCGAGCCGAAGCCCGGGGAGGCGATGCGGACCGGCAGCTCCGGCGGAACACCCGCGGACGCCGTCTCGCGAGTCGATCCGCCGGCCAACGCCGAGAGAGCCGAGAAGCCCCGCATCCTCGTCCTGGACGACGAGCCGGTCATCCGCGAGCTGCTTCGACGCGCGCTCAAGCAGGCGGGCATGGAATGCCATCCGTTCCAGGACGGCGCCCAGGCCCTCGACGGCGTCCAGGAGATCGCCTTCGACGTGATGCTCATCGACCACCGCATGGCCGGCATGAGCGGCACCGAGTTCTACGAGTTCGCCGTCAACAGCCGGCCGGAGCTGGCCAAGCGAGCGATCTTCATGAGCGGCGACGTTCTCAACCCGGATCTCAAGGGTTTCGCGACTCAGCGCGGTATTCGTCTCGTCCAGAAGCCATTCGAGACCGAGCAGGTGATCGCCGCGGTCCGTGAGGCACTGGCCCACGCGGGGCGAGGCTAGGTCGGGTCCTTCCGGGCGCGTCTGTTCGCGAAGACCGTGCCGGGCCTTCCGGTGCCGGTGAGCATCTCAAGGAGCCGGTCCGCCGCCGTGTACGGGTCGAGCTCGTTGGCGGCGACGCACCGGAGCAGCTCGGCCGCGGGTACGGATCGCTCGCTTCCCGACCCCGCCTGCGCGGCGACCGCCACCTCCTCGATCGGGCCCTCGAGGGCGCGGATGCGCTCGTGCAGCCGATCCGAGAGAACGGCCCAAACCTGGGCCTCGGCGCGCTTGAGTCGGACCGAGCCGTCCGCTGTGCTCGGTTCGGCGGAGCGGCGGGCGTCGATGGCGGCGAGCAGCTCGGCCACTCCTTCGCCGGTGGGCGCGGTGGTCAGGAGCACGTCCGGGTGCTTGGGCGAAGGCCGGCCCGGTCGAGCTTCCCGCGGCGTGTCGGCGAGCATGGCCCGCAGCTGGGCGGCCGTGCGGTGAGCGCCCGGCCGATCGCCCTTGTTCACCACGATGATGTCGGCGACCTCGAGGAGTCCCGCCTTGATCGCCTGGATCTCGTCGCCCATCTC
The DNA here is from genome assembly GCA_027364875.1 of Chloroflexota bacterium. Classification (GTDB taxonomy): domain Bacteria; phylum Chloroflexota; class Limnocylindria; order Limnocylindrales; family CSP1-4; genus Fen-1039. The sequence continues at coordinate 7,595 of DAHXON010000088.1, read as the reverse complement.
CGGCGCCTCGACGACGACCGTGGTGTAGGCCGTGGCCGCGACCTCGACTTCGCTCTGGCCCGCGCCGACGGTCTCGATGAGCACGGTGTCGAAGCCCGCCGCGTCGAACAGCGCGGCGGCTGCCGTGGTGGCGGTGGAGAGTCCACCGGCGTGGCCCCGCGAAGCCATCGACCGGATGAAGACCCCGTCGTCGCTGGCGTAGGCCTGCATGCGGACGCGGTCGCCGAGCACCGCCCCGCCGGTAATCGGGCTCGAAGGATCGACCGCGACCACCGCCACCGGCCGCTCGGCGCGCCTGAGTTCCGCGATCAGGGCCGCCACGAGAGTGCTCTTGCCGGCGCCGGCCGGGCCGGTCACGCCGATCAGCTGGGCCTTGCCCGCCATTGGATAGAAGCGCCGCATCGCGGCTTCGGCGAGCGGGGTCCGGTTCTCGACGGCGGTGAGCAGCCGGGCCAGGGCGCGGCGATCGCCGGACAGCGCGGCGTCGCAGAGCTCGTCGGCGGCGGATGGGGTCGCTCCGGGCTGCGTCCGAGCCACAGGGCTAGTCCCGCGGGCGCGAATTGGCCCGCAGGAACTCCGCGACTTCGGTGATCGTGGTGCCGGGCCCGAACACGGCCGCGACCCCGGCATCCTTGAGAGCGGGCACGTCCTCATCGGGGATGATGCCGCCGGTGGCTACGAGCACGTCGTCCATGCCCCGCTCGCGAAGCAGCGAGCAAACGCGGGGAACCAGCGTGAGATGCGCGCCGGACAGGATCGACAGGCCGACTACGTCCACGTCTTCCTGGAGCGCGGCGGTGACGATCATCTCGGGCGTTTGGCGGAGCCCGGTGTAGACGACCTCGAAGCCCTCGTCGCGCAGCCCGCGAGCAAGAACCTTGGCGCCACGGTCGTGCCCGTCCAGGCCGGGCTTGGCGATGAGAACCTTGATTGGTCGGTCGGTCATGCGCCGAATGATAGCCGCGACCGAATACTGCCGGCGCTAGAGCCAGCCGCCGGTGAGCACGATCGCAGCGCCTTCGACGAGACGCGCGTCGCTCGGTATGTCGCCCCCGTGCTTCTTGCGAAGCCGGCGGACGCACAGCGAACACAGGAACCCGTGGGTTCCGTCCTCGAGCCGTGCCTCCCGCCGATCGGAGTAGAAGACGCTGCCGACCGCCGTTTCCTCACCGCATACCAGGCACGGCTCCTGGTGCGGATTGACGCTCTCGGGCTCGATGATCACGGTCGCTCCCCTTTCTGGCGCCATGCCCCCAGTGCCCGTCCAGGCCGGGCTTGAGCACGATCGGCGAGGTCTCTCCTAGAAGCTGCTATTCCTGAGCATGAACTGGGCCGCCCCGATGACCGCCCTGTAGACCTCGGGATCGCTCCAGTCGACATGATGCTCATCGGGCCGGACCTTCTTGCGGCACTCGGAGCAAACGAAGTACCTCCTGCCGTCGGGAGTGTTTGCCTCGACCCTGTCCGAGAAGAAAACGCTGCCCACAGCGGTCTCTTCGCCGCAGACCTCGCATGGCTCGAGATGAGGGTTGGTCGTTTCCGGATCGATCGCCATCTGCGCCTCCTCGGCCGGCACCCTCGCCGGCCAGACCCTATGCCCTGGGCACGGCCCGCTCGAGGTGAGCCATGAACTCGTCGCGCGTTTCCTTGCTGGTGCGGAACGTCCCGAGCACGCTGCTGGTGACCATTGTCGCGCCGCCCTTCTGGACGCCGCGCATCGCCATGCAGAGGTGTTCCGCTTCTATGACCACGCCCACGCCGTAAGGGTTCAAACGCTGCTGGAGGAAGTCGGCGACCTGCTGGGTCATCCGCTCCTGGACCTGCAGGCGGCGGGCGTACATCTCCACGACGCGGGGGATCTTCGAGAGGCCGATGACGCGGCCGCGGGGCAGGTAGCCGACCGCGGCCGTCCCGAAGAACGGCAGCATGTGGTGCTCGCAGAGCGAGTAGAACGGGATCCCCTTGATCACGACCATCTCGCTGTAGCCGACGTCGAAGACCGCGCCGTTGATGAGCCGATCCGGGTCCACGCGGTAGCCGCAGGTCAGCTCCAGCCACATCCGGTGCATTCGCTCGGGCGTGCGCAGGAGTCCCTCGCGCTCGGGGTCCTCGCCGATCTCGGTGAGGATGTCGCGAACCGCCGTCTCGATGCCCCGGCCGGACGCCGCGCCGAACGCGGCCTGGCCCTCGGGCTCGTCAACCGGCGCCGCCAGCTCCGGCGCTTCGTCGTCGCCGCGCTCGATGTCGTCGACCATCTGCCGGATCCGCGCGTCCAGCGTCCGATCGTCTTCCGACGGCGGCTGATCGATTGGCATGCGTCCTCCTTGGGCCGAATCGTACGCCGCCCGCCCCGATTCCGGCGGCCCCCGGCCTTAGCATACGCACATGGCCAGACGACCCCGGGGCAGTTCTCGCGCCCGCCGCCGCTCCGCCGGAGCGGACCGCTTCGAGGAGCTGGTCGGGCGCGCGCTAGATTCCATCCCGGATCCGTTCGCCCGGGCACTCGACGAGGTCGCGATCGTCATCGACGACGAGCCGAGCCCGGCGCAGCGCCGGGAGTCGGCCCTCGGACCGGACGAAGACCTGTACGGGCTCTACGAGGGCGTGCCCCGGACCGAGTACGCCGCCGATTGGTCGTTCGTGCCGAACAAGATCACCCTCTTCCGAATCGCCCTGGAGGAGGATTTCCCCGATCCCGATGAACTCGAGCGCGAGGTTCGGACGACGGTCGTCCACGAGCTCGCGCATCACCTCGGCATCGACGACGACCGGCTGCACGATCTGGGAGTCGACTGAAATCCGATGCAACCTGGGGCCCCTGCCGGACATCGATAAGGGGTAGAGGCCGGAACCGGCGAGAACCGCCGGCAAAGAGGGAGGCAGATGGAGCGCTCGCTCGTCGAGAAGACGCGAACGGGTGATCGGGCTGCCTTCGACGACCTCGTGCGCAGCCGGATCGATGTCGTGTACGGCACCTCGCTTGCCATCCTCGGTGACACAGCCGACGCCGCCGACGCGACGCAGGAGACCTTCGTCCTGGCGTGGCGCAACCGCGGCGCCCTGCGCGATCCCGATCGTTTCGATGCCTGGCTCGGGCGAATCAACGTCAACGCCTGCCGGGGCCAGCTTCGACGGCGCGGTCGGTCGCGGGTGCGCGAACTGAGGTTCGACGACGGCCGGGGCCGGACTCTCGACGTTGCCGGCGGCGGGCCGGCGCTCGAAGACCGGACGGCCGACGCGGATTGCTTCGACCGGGCGTTCGCTCGCCTCTCGATCGACGAGCGGGCGCTCCTCGTGCTGCACCACCTGCAAGAACGGCCGGTGGCGGACATAGCCGCCGCGCTGGACGTCCCCGAGGGGACCGTCAAAGCTCGACTGCACAGGGCCAGAGCGGCGCTCGAATCGGCGCTCGCGAAGGAGTCGCGATGAACGAGCAGCTTCCTCCCGTGGATCTCGACCTGCGGGCGCAGCTGGAGCGGCGCGCCGCCGGCCGCGTCCCCACGGAGCTCCTTGGCAACGTGCTCGCCGAGCTGGATTCCGTCCCGGTTTCGCGGCCGATCGTGGCCCTGCGGCCGCGCTCGGAGCCCAGGACGGTGAGCGCGCTCGTCGGCGTGGCTGCCGTGCTGGCGATCGTGGCCGCTCTCGTGGCCGTGCCGGCGCTGCACAACGGGCCGTCCGCGCCGGGCGGCTATCCGGTGTACCGGGCGCTCACGACGTCGGAGCTGGCGGCGCTGATGTCCGGCCCGGCGCTGCCCACCAACACGGCACTCGTCGCCAACGTGACGATCCAGGTAAGGAACGATGTCTGCCCGATGAACCGGTATCCGACCATCGGCGTGATCGAGGGCATGCCGTCGCAGGTCTGCGCCGTTGGCGCCGGCGTTGGTGCGCACCTGAACGTCGGCTCGCAAGGCGGCGTCTACGCGTTCCGGTATTTGGGCCCGGGCGTCCTCGGACTGATCGGCAACGTGCGCGCAGCCTCCACCTCCACGCTCGCCTTCGGCGTTCTCGCGGATTGGCCGGTCAGCACGGATGCGTTCGTGGTGCATGGCTGGCTGGGAGCCGAGCAAACCGGAGCCGTGGCTTCCTGCTCCGAGTCTCCAGGCGTCGGCGACACGCTCCTTCCGTACGGCGACGACTGCCCGTATACCGACTGGCTGGCCGCCGATCGGACCGCGACCGCGATCTCGACGCCGGCCGCCCAACTCTTCTCCCGCAGGTCGATGGATCCGATCGCTCTGTACGGCAACGCCCGCCTGGTCGCGGCGGGTGGAATGCGTATCCTCGACGGTCTCGACCTGGGCTCTCTGGCCGCCGGGTCGACGGTGACGCCGATCGAGGGCGATTACGTCGTTCGATCGACCACCGGCGCCTGCCCGGGCTACGCGGAAGTCTCCTCCATGGGCTGCCCGCACTGGCTCGTCCTGGCGAAACTCGGGGCCATCGTCGTGCCCTCGCCGACGCCCGCGCCGAGCGCCACACCTCGACCTCAGGCGCCTTCGGGCTACCCGATCGACCGGGCGCTCACGACCGCCGAGCTTGGCAGGCTGCTCGATGCCGGTTCGCTCAAGCAGTACGACACGGTGGTCGTGGACGCGCAAGTTACGGCCGAGGCTTCGGGCGCCTGCAAGTCGCCCCCAATCTTCGATCTCGCCTTCGCGGGGTTCATCGTGAGGATGGATCCGCAGGTCTGTGTCTTCGCCGTTCCCGGAGCCACGATCGCGCCCGGTCATCTGCTGCTGAGAGTTCTGGCCGGCCGGACCCTCGGCTACATGCTCACCCTGCCCGACACGTCGCTATTCGCCTACTCGGCCACCGACGCCTGGCCTCAGGGCGACTTCCTGGTCCACGGCTGGCTGGGCACGGACCCGCGCGACTGCGGCAAACCCGGGGCGCAGCCGACGATGATGGGCTACGGGCTCTTCCCCGACGGCCGAGTGATGTGTTACGCGGCCCTGACCGCCACTGCGTTCGACCACACCAGGGTCGTGTCCAGCGGACCTACGCCGGCCGGGCCCCCGCGGCTCACGGTCGGCGAATGGGAACTTCCGGCGGACGGCCAGGCCGTGGACCCGGGCCCGTTGTTCTCCATGCCGGGCGCCAGCCCGGTCGGCGGCTCAGTCGAGGGCACCTACGTCGTCGAGGCCGGCCACCACTGCAGCGAGTACGGCGACTGTCTGGAGTTCTCGGTCCTGGCGCGGCTCGCGTACGTCGCGCTGCCCGAGCCCACGCCGTCGCCCACGTCGACCCCGCAGCCGCCGGCCACGCCTGCACCGCCGACGCCGTCGGGCTATCCGGCTGTTCCATCGACGGGAGTCTGGGCTCCGGGGAATCGGCCCCTCACCGTGGCCGAGCTCTACACGGCCTGTAGCGCGGACCCACAACATCTGGCTGGTCGCATCGTGGTCACCAAAGGCCCTCTCCCGACCGATACCAGGTGCTGGAAAGTGGATGCCGCGGTGTCGTGCGCGGGGTCATCGCTCCTCCCCGAGGGCTACCTGGTGATCCAGTTCGATTCGGCGGGCAAGCCGACACTGCTCGGACAACTCTCATCCCCAGGCGGCCGGTTTGTGTCGACGCTGGCTCAGATCTCGGGTGGCGGGGCCGTGCCGTCCGACAGCCTCGTCGTTGTCGACGGCTATTTGGTCGAGTCGGTCGGTCCCCACTGCGATTCGTCGCCTCTTGGGGCCAGATGCCTTCCCAGTATCGTCGACTCCTTGCCCGAGAGCCTTTCTTCCTACCGTCTGACGGTGCAGGACGGCGCCTATCGGTCGGTGACGGGCCGGGCGAGTGATCCGGCACAAAATGGCCCGCCCATCTATGGCCAGTTCCTGATGCGGATCACGGTTCCGATGGTCGATGCGGAACTGCTGGCGCAAATCAACGCGATCCCGCTGCCGGCGACCACACCGTCGGCTGGTTCGAGTGCAACAGTCGGGGCGGCGACAAAGACAACTGGGCTGTGGGGTTCGGGCGACCGGCCGCTGACGGTCGACGAGCTCTTCACCTACTGGCGAGCTAACCACACGCATCTCGACGGCCAGGTCGTCGTGGCAAAGGGGCCCTTCCCAACCGAAACCGGCTGTTGGGCCGTCGGAGCTTCGTGCGCTGTCGGCGGGGAGGTTGGCGAGGGCTATTGGGTACTGCGGTTCGACGCGCAGGGTAAGGCGACCGTCCTCGGCGAGCTCTCCACGAGCGGCTCTGCCTTCGTCTGGACGATCGATGCCGTGAAGTCGAGTTCGAGTCTGAAGCCGGGCGACATCGTCGCCGTCGACGGGCTGCTGGAGTACTGGCTCAACTTCTGCGACATCCAGCGGGTCGGTGGCTGCAGCCAGAGCTGGATCGTTCGACCGGACGACAACATCCTGTTTTCCATCGAGGTCCAGGAGGATGCGTACGCGACCTTCGCGTCGTCTTCGAGCCTCGGTGGGCCCAAAGTCAGGGGCATCTACCTCGTTCGTGTTGGCGAAGGCAATGCGCCCTGGACTCTCATAGCCCGGCTCGATACCACGGGTTCGGCCAACCCCTAGGACGGATGAGTGGTGCCGAGCGCCTGCCTGGCGCGCTACCATTCGGCCATCGTCGGCAGGCCCGTTTCGGGGCCGTCACCAGAGGCCCGTTCGGGGCCGCCACCAGGAGTCGGTCGAATGCCGGGCTTCACCCCGTTCACGAGCAACTACCAGGACCTCTCGTCGGAGCAGGGATACCAGTTCGAGTTCCGCTGCGACGTGTGCGGCAGCGGCTACCGGAGCCAGTTCCAGCGCAACGCCCTCGCCACGGGCGCCACTCTCATCAACGGCGCGAGCAGCTTCATCGGCGGCCTCTGGGGGGCGAGGAACGCGGCCAACAGCGCCAAGGACATCGTCGACAGGGACGCTCGCGACAAGGCCCTGCAGAAGGCCTGCAACGAGATCATGCCCATGTTCCACCGCTGCGTGCGGTGCAACAACTGGGTGGACGAGACCTGCTTCAACGCGGCCCGAGGCCTGTGCGTCAACTGCGCCCCGAACCTCCAGGCCGAGATGGAGGCCGAGCGCTCGTCGGTCGAGATCAACCAGATGCGTCAGGCCGTCCAGGCCACGACCGTCTTCTCGGGCGACACCAGCGTCAAGGCGACCGAATGCCCGAACTGCGGCAAGCCGGTCGGCTCGGAGAAGTTCTGCGGCAACTGCGGAACGCCGCTCGGCGTGGCCAAGTGCTCCAAGTGCGGGGCCGATCTCGCGGAGGGCACTCGCTTCTGCGGCAACTGCGGCAACAAAGTCGCGTAGCCGGACACATCGCAGATTCGGGGGGGG
>DAHXON010000088.1:0-290 GCA_027364875.1 Chloroflexota bacterium | reverse complement strand
CCGGGGCCGCTTCTTTGTGCCCGGGTCCGGGGGCCGGGCTAGCGTGGCGGGTCCCGAGGCCGCGCTGGGCCCGGGGCATCAGGCCGCCCGGGGCCGCGCCTCGGGCCCGGCGCCCGGACAACATGACAAGTTGTCATCGCACGAACGCAAAGCGAGATGAACCGGCTTTCCTGCCACGAAGACGGGGCACAAGGAGCCGCGCGGGTGCGGTTCTGGGCTTCCGAACCGTGCCACGGCCGCGAAACGGGCGTCGGTGGCGGGCGCGGGTACGGGCCGGGTTGGCCCTGGAG
>DAHXON010000087.1:7540-14987 GCA_027364875.1 Chloroflexota bacterium | reverse complement strand
GAGTGGGGCGGGGCGCGGCCGGCGCGGGGCGGAGCCGGCGCCGCGTGGGGCAGCCCGAGGGCCGGTGTGCGTTGCCAGATACACGTCTGCTGCGCGGGGCGCCTCCGTCCGCGCATCGCGGCCGATTCTCCCCGTCTCGAGTCACTTCTCGGCCGGATCGAGTCCACATGGGCCCGATTCCGTGCACGAGAGGTACAGATTCGACCGGCTGCCCCGTCCGGACCTCGCGAGACTCACCACGTGTATCCATGGACGCACACCCACGCCGTCCGCCTGCGCATCCTGCCCCGGGCCCGGTGGAACCCGCGTGGCGTTGCCGGCGTCGGGAGTTCGGTCCAGACTGCGAAGGCCGATACCCGTTTGGCCCCGCTCGTGCCTCTTAAGTGATGTGAGGGTCATCACGGAAACGCTCGACAGGAACGAACGCAGCGAAGCCGCGAGGCTCGCGGTTCCAGCGACGGCGCCCTCTCCGGAGTGGGTCGCCACGCTGCACGACCACGGCCCGCTGCTCCTGGCCGCGGCCCGGGCGATCACCCGGGACGAGGCCGAGGCAGAGGACCTGGTCCAGACCACGTTCGAGCGTGCCCTTCGCGCCGGGCCGGCAATTCGGGAGCCGCGGGCCATTCGGGCCTGGCTCCTGACCGTCCAGACGCGCGAGGCGCTGCGGGTCGTCCGGCGGCTTCGGCGGACGCTTCATCTGGACCCGACGGTTCACGAGCTCCCGGTCGACGGGCCGGAGACGTCGGAATCGCTCGAGCTGGACGAAGCGCTGTCGAAGCTCTCCCGGCCGATCCGAGCCGCGGTGGTCCTCCATCACATGGTTGGACTCTCCGTCCGCGAAACGGCCGACGCGCTGGGAGTGACGGAGAACACGGCGAAGGCTCGCCTCAAGACGGGCCTGGCGCGACTCCGGGAGTGTCTCGATGAACACTGAACCAAACGGCGGCGCCCGCGACGGCTCCGCCGATCCCCTGCAAGAGCGTTTGGCGCGCCGCTTCGATTCGGAGCTGGCGCAGGCGGAGCGAGACTATCCGAGCCTGAGCGTGGCCAGTCGGGCGAGGGCGGAAGGCGCGGGACGCCGCTCGCGCGGCCGTTGGAGCTGGCCCAGGCTGGCGTCGGGCGTCGTGGCGGTCGGGGTGCTGGCTGTTGTCGGCTTGATCGGCGTCGGGCTCGCGTCGAAGCCGGCGCAGGTTTCGGGACCGTCGCTTTCGAACCCACCGAGGGCGGCAACGCCCTTCCCATCCCAAATCGATGGGCAGAAGGTGTATTCGGTCGCGGACAAGGCGCAGTGGGAAAAGCTGGGCGGTGGCTTCCTGCTCGCAGCTTACGCGGCCTTCTATCCGATTCCCTGTCCGGCTCAACCCCCGTCGCAAACGAGTGGTCCGGACACGGATCTCGTCGCTTCGTGCCCCAACATGGTGCTCCAGGCGACGGCCGGGTTGATCGAATCGAATCCGGTCCCGGCCGATTCGGCGCTGCGAGTGGCGCCCAAGTCGGTCGACCTCTCCGGCTGGACGGGCGGGCCTGAGATCGTCATGCGTGTCCACAGCCACGATCCGGAGGCGGCGAAATGCGGCGCCGACCTCAAGGCCCTGTGCGACGGCGCGATCGTGGTCGAGGCGGTCGTCTGGCCTGACATCCCGGCCCAGTTTGAGGGCCAGAAGGTCTACCGCGCGGTCGATCAGGCTTCGTTCCCGACTTCCGGCAGTTTCCTCCTGGGCGGCCGAGTGAGCAGGCCGGCGTTTGCACCCGGCTGCCCGATTCGGAGCAGTACCGCGGCCGAGCTGCAACTGATGCCGTCCTGCCTGGTCGTCTCGATCGACGGGCTGGCCGTCGCTCCCAAGAGCGTTCTCGACGCGCCCAACAACGAGATCGTCGTCGCGAAGGTCCACATCAACGACTCGCAAGCCGCCGGGTGCCCGGCGTCCGCGCTCGACCAATGCAAGTCCGCGGTCGTCGTGGAGTCAGTCCTATGGCGGTCGGACGTGCTCGTCAACGCGAGCCCGACAGCCACCGGCAGCCCGCTTCTCCCGAACGGCTCGCCAGGAGGCGTGACGGTCCCGTCGCTGTCGCCCGGGGCAATCGGCACCGGTGAGGGCGTGGGTTCGACGAGTGTGCCATCGAGCCAGCCGTCGGCCGTGACGGTCGGCCGGGACGGCGTGCCGGTCTCATTTGGCGGGCAGGCCGTCTACAGGGCTTCGAACCTGCCGGCCGACGCTAGCTTCCTGCTCGGCGGCGTGCTGGGTCGAGATGCCACCTGCGCGGCCCCGACAGGGGTGTCGGCCAAGCCACCTGCCTGCGGCTACTGGACGGTTGACGGGCTGGCGGTCGGCAACATGGTTTCGATCCCGGACTCGCTCATCGGGTCGGTGGTCGTTGTGGAGATCCAGCGCTCCAAGACCGTGGGCGTGTGCGCCGGCGGACCGTGCCGGACCACGGAAATCCTCGTCGTGACTCGGATCGTGTGGTCGGGATCGGCGGCGGTGTCATTTCCTCCGTTTCCGATCGCGCTTCCTTCCTGAGGCCAGGCGGCGGGGGAGTGGCGGCCCGGGGGCTGGCTCCGTGCCGGCCAGGGCCGGAAACGCGGGCGGTTCCCACGCAGCGGTCAATCTTGACGTGGCCGCGTCCGGCCCGGTCGAGTCTGCCCAATTCCGTATACCGAAACGGCGAGCCGCCCCTCGGCGATGTCGCGTTCGGGTCGAAACGGGTATCGAATCTGGTCAGTCTTGCCGGGCGCGGCTCCATCGGACGACGATCTGGGCGTCAGACGGTCGCGTTTGACCAGGGAGCGGGAATCACGCGGCTCGGCCGCTCGCTCGGCTCGCGCGGCTCGGCGGCTCGGCCGCTCGCTCGGCTCGGGCGGCTCGGGCGGCTCGAACGAGCATTCAACCGTGCCACCGCACCGACGATGGACGGATGACGGAAACTGAGGCTGCTGCCGCGCCGGCCGAACCTGGCGGAGGGCCGGCCCAACTGGTGAGGAAGCCATGCACGTCACCATCGTCCACGTCCACGTGAAGCCGGAGCACGTGGACGAGTTCATCGAGGCGATCCGGATCAACCACGAAGGCTCGGTCAAGGAGCCGGGGAACCTCCGTTTCGACATCCTTCAGTCGCCCGACGATCCGACACGTTTCGTCGCCTACGAGGCCTACCGCGACGAGGCCGCGGCGAAGGCGCACAAGGAGACCGCCCACTACCTGGCCTGGCGTGACAAGGTGGCCGATTGGATGGCCGAGCCGCGCCAGGGCGTGCGCTACGACGGGCTGTTCCCGTCGGGCGACTGACGATGGGTGAGCCGGTCGAAGTCGCCACGCTCGAATCGATGAAGCCGTTCTCGATCGCGCGGCTGCCCAGGATCCTGTTCGGGCCCGGTCGATCGGCGGAGCTGGCCGCGACCGTTCGGGCCTTCGGCGATCGGGCGCTGGTCGTCGTGCGCCCGGGCTTCTGCGACACGTCCGACTGGCTGCGGCTCGAGGCCGGCCTGACCGCCTCCGGGATCACATTGCACATCGAGACCGTCTCGGGCGAGCCGTCGCCGGAGCTCATCGACGGCATCGTCGACCGCGCCCGTGCCCGCGCCCGCGCCCGCGGCGACGAGGCGCCCCTGAACGTGGCCGTCGGCATCGGCGGCGGCAGCGTTCTCGATACGGCCAAGGCCGTGGCCGGCCTCCTGATCCCCGGCAACTCGGTGATGGACCATCTCGAGGGCATCGGGCCGGAACTGCCGTATCGCGGCTCGGCCGTGCCGTTCGTTGCCGTCCCCACGACCGCCGGCACGGGCAGCGAGGCGACGAAGAACGCCGTCGTCAGCAGGCGCGGCCGGGCGGGTTTCAAGAAGTCGTTCCGCGATGACGCCCTCGTCGCCCAGGTGGCGATCGTCGATCCGGACCTGCTCGCCAGCTGCCCGCCGCCGCTGATCGCCTCCAACGGCATGGACGCATTCACGCAGCTGCTCGAGTCGTACACGTCGATCCGATCGAACCCGTTCACGGACGCGCTGGCGCTTTCCGGACTGGCGGCGGCTCGCGACGGCCTGGCGGCCTGGTTCGAGGAAGCGAGCGCCGGTCGAGGCGACGAACCTGCGGGTAGCCGAGCCGGGGCCGGCCGCGAAAGGATGGCCTATGCCGCCCTCTGCTCCGGCATCTGCCTGGCTCAGGCGGGTCTCGGGGTCGTTCACGGCCTGGCCTCGCCGCTGGGCGCCCAGCATCCGATTCCCCACGGCGTGGCCTGCGGCGCAACCCTGGCTGCGGCGATCCGCGTGAACATCCGGGCGATGGAGACCCGGGAGCCGAAGAACCTCGCCCTCGACCGATACGCGGAAGTCGGCCGGCTCCTGACCGGCCCGGCGAGCTCTGACGCCCGGGCACGGGCGAACCTCATCGAGCTGCTCGACGACTGGCGCGCCCGGCTCGACGTCCCGAGGCTTTCGAACTTCGGCATCGCCGAGTCGTCGATCCCGGCGCTCCTCGCCGACAGCCGGGGTAGCAGCATGAAGACGAACCCCATCGTCCTCACCGACGACGAAATCGTCGCGATCCTGCGCGAATCCCTCTAGCCGACGGTCGGACCCGCCGCGTCGATGATCGCGGTCGCGCCATTGGCGTCGGACTTTCGGGATCATTCGAACATGTGACCAAAGGCACCCTGGTCGCACCTGATGAGAGGTGTAAGGTCGGCCAGATGTCTCGGAACGACTGGCTGGCACCCGGTCGGCGTCAATCCGAGGTGGGGATCAGGCCGCGCACGTGGGGCGTGCCGGCCGAGGAGGGTTCTGCAAAATGCGCCGGCTCGTGACGCTCGCGATGGCGGGGTTGCTTCTGTTCTCGGCCTGCACGTCTTCATCGTCCGGTGGCGTGAGCGGCACGGTCGCGCCCCCAGTGCTCGGTTCGGCGGCCGCGTCGGCAGCCGCATCCGGTGCATCGCCCGTCTCGACCGGGTCCCCGGCCATATCGGCAAGCGCGGATCCGTCTCGTACGCCCGCTCCGAGCGAGGCCGCTTCACCCAGCGCCGGCGATGAGAACTGGTACCTGCTGGCGCCTCCCGGCGATGGCTTCACGGCCAGGTTCCCCAAGCAGCCCAAGCTGACCAGCTCCGCGACCCCGACCAAGGTCGGCGATGCGCCCACCTTCGAGTGGACATATCAGGAGAGCACCCACCTGATCTATGTCGTGGGCCTGGTCAAGTACCCGGCCGGGAGCCTCGCGGGAGTTGCGCCCTCCACCATCTTCGACCTGGGAGTCCAGGGGATGGTCAAGGCCGGAGACAATGCGACGATCGACAGCCAGACCGACATCACACTTGGCGACAACCCCGGCCGCGCTTTTGTTGCGACCGACGGCGGGCAGACGATGAAGGGCCGTCTCTACCTGGTCGCCGACCGGATGTACATGGTTTTCGTCGTCTACGACTCCAGCGCGGACACTTCCGCGCTGGATCTGTTCTTCGCCGACTTCAGCCTCTAACGCCGGCCCGGGCCTGGGGCCCGCCAGGTTCTGGTGGCGACCGCATCCTTGCCGCTGTAACCTTCACGAGCCAACTGAATACGCGTCGTTCGGCGTGAGCCGAGCGACCAGAGGCCGCCCGTATCAGGGAAGCCGGTGGAAAACCGGCGCTGTCGCGCAACTGTAAGCGAGTAGCGGCTGGCCACCGATGGGCGAAAGCCCGATCGAACGCCACGGGGTCGCGAGCCCCGGAAGGCGAGCCAGCGTCGATCGTCCAACCGATCGACACGCGATGATCCGCGAGCCAGGAAACCTGAGCGATCGGCTGCGTCACCCACCTGCGCGGATCGGATGGGAGGCCTCCGGCGGCGAGGCTCCTCCGGCAGGCGGGAACTGCCGCCGGAGGAAGGAATGCGAAGGCTCGCTGCCGCCAGCGCGATACTGGCGGTTCTCCTGGTTCCAACGATTGCCCTTGCGGCGCCCCCTCGAGGCGGCGCGCCTGCCGTCGCGGTGGCCGCGGCCGGGCAGGTCGCCGTCGGGCCGGCGTCCACCGATCCGGAACGAGCGACGGCCGCGCTCAAATACCTGCTGGCGGCCCAATCCTCCAACGGCTCGATCGACGGCTCGATCGGAGAGACGGCCGACTTCGCGATAGGCGCGGCGGCTGCCGGCTACGATCCCTCCACTCTCAGAGGCTGCTCCGGGGCGACCGGGAGCGCGACGAGCGCTCTCGAGTTCATCGCCACGGCGTCGGATGCCGCGGCGGGTGACGCGGCCAAGACCGGCAAGGCGGCTCTGGCGGTCGTCGCCGCCGGCGGCGATCCCCGGGCCTTCTCCGGCCGCGACCTGATCGCCCGCCTGACCGCCCTGTACCACGCGGACACCGGCCGGTTCGGCGACGGGTCCACTTTCGGGCAGGCGTTCGCGATCCTCGCCCTCGTCGCTTCCGGGGCGGATGTGCCCGTGGCTGCCACTTCGGAGCTGAAGGCGCTTCAGGATCCGGACGGCAGCTGGAGCTACGGATCGGCGCCTGTGGCCGCGGGCAACGGCGACACCAACTCCACAGCGATTGCGCTGATGGCCCTCGATGCCGCCGGCGTTCACGAGCTCGACTTGACCGGCCTCGCCTATCTCAAGACCCAGCAGCTCGCCGACGGCGGCTTTCCGTACCAGAACTCCAACACGTACGGTCCGCCCGCAAGCGACCCGGATTCGGACGCGATCGTGCTCGAGGCATTGGTCGGCGCGGGCCAGGAACCGGAAGGGGCGGGCTGGTCCGTCGGCGGCGCCAACGTCCTGACGCATCTCCGATCGACGCAGGGCACCGACGGCGGGTTCCAGTATCCGGGCATGGGCGAGAGCGCCTTCACCACGAGCCAGGTGCCCGCGGCGCTCATGCGAGCGCCCTACGGCTCGGAGATTCACTTCACCGCCGGTCGCGAGGTGCCGAACAGCGCTTGCGGGCCGAGCCCCACGCCGAGCCCCACGCCGACGCCGAGTCCGACGCCCACGCCGAGCCCGACGGCGACGCCGACGCCGACTCCCGTACCGACCCCAACGCCGACCAGGGTCCCGACCGCGAAGCCGACGGTCAAGCCGACGGCGCGCCCCACGCCTCACCCCACCGCCGAACCCGCCGCCGATGCCCGGCTCGCGGCCCAGGAACTGGGAGGCGCAGGTCGGGTCGAGCGCGCCGCCGTCGACCGTGCCAAAGCCGATGGTGTAGACGCGCACGCCCCGGTCCGCGGCCTGTTGAGCGGCCACGATCGGGTCGGTGCCGGTGTTGCTCGCGCCGTCCGTGAGCAGGACCACGATGTCCGGCGCGTAGTCGCCCTTGGGCACCGGGGCAGGTGTCGGAGCCGCCGCGCCCGACGCATCGGTGGTGCTCGGGACGTTCGGGTCAACCTGCGAGATAGCGTCGATCGAGGCCAGCAGCCCCTCGCCGATGAGCCAGCTCGCCTCCGAGACGTTCTGGCGCAGCTTCCATTGCTTCACGAGGATCC
>DAHXON010000087.1:0-7530 GCA_027364875.1 Chloroflexota bacterium | reverse complement strand
CGGTGGTGGGCGCCTGGATCTCTTCTGCGAAGGTGCTGAAGGCGACGACGCCGATCTTGGCCGTGGCGGCCTTGCCGCTGATGAAGCTGGCGGCGGCGGTTTCGGCCGCCTGCAGCCGGGTCGGCGTGATGTCGGTGGAGCACATGCTCCCGGACACGTCGATGGTCAGGATGATCGTGGTCTGGTCCGTTGGCACCGGCACGATAGTGACCGGCCGCGCCATCGCCACGATCAGCGCACCGAGCGCCGTCAGGAAGAGCACGAAGGGCAGGTGGCGCCGAACCCGGGAGGAACCCGGCGCCGCGACGCGGATCAGCTCCAGGCTCGAGTAGCGGACGGCCGCCGGCCGGCGGCGGCGCAGGCTCCAGACGTAGACCGCGACGGCAATGGGAATCAGGACGAGCAGGAAGAGGAAGCTGGACCACAAGAAGCTCATCTGTCCGTTGCCTCCGGCGCGGGTCCGGCCGTAAGAATCCGCCGCCGGCGCCGCGGAACGTCGAGGATGTGGGATCGGTTCATGGCATGCGGCCCAGCCAGAGCATCGAGCCCATGGCTCCGGCGAGGAGCATCAGGGCGCTCGCGCCGGCGAAGACCGCCGTCAGCTCCGTCAGCTCCGGAGTTGCGACGAGCTGGGTGTCGAGGTGGCTGTACACGGAATCGAGCTGCTGTGCGTCAGTCGCCGCGTAGTACGTGCCGCCCGTGACCTGCGAGATCTGCTGCAGCTCGGCAGCGTTGAGGGTCGTGTGAACGTGGATCCCGTTGACGTCGAGGTCCGCGCCGGCGGCGCTGCCGAGGCCGACGGTGAAGATGCGGACGCCCTGATTGGCGGCAACCTGCGCGGCGGTCATCGGATCGGGGTTCTCGTTGTTCTCGCCGTCCGTCAGCAGGACGATGACCGCCGGTGCGTGATACCCGGCCGGCACCGGGGTGGGAGTGGCGGTCGGGGCCGCCGAACCCAGCGAGTAGTAGTTGTTCGCGTACGGGCCGCGGTTGGCCACGGCGATCGCGTCGAGCGAAGCGGTGATTCCCGCAGCCAGCGACGTCCCCTTCTTGGGCGTCAGGCGATCGATGGCGTTGTCGATGGTTGCCGAATCTGTCGAGGGAGTCTGCACCGACACGCCCGAGTCGGAGAAGGCGACCACTCCGATCGAGATTCCGGACGGCTGGTTGGCCACGAAATCCTTCGCCGCGGCTTGAGCGGCCGCGATCCGCGTTGGCTTGATGTCGGTGGCGGCCATGCTGCCCGATACGTCGAAGGCGAGGATGACGGTGCCCTGCTGGCGCGGCAGCGCGACGACGGCCTGCGGTCGGGCGAGGGCGAGAGCCATCAGCACGAGGCCGCCGACGGTGAGCGCGGCCGGGACGAAGCGGGCTCGAGTGCGGCGCGGAACCGAGCCGCGCCCGGAGCCGGCGCCGGATCCCCCGCCGGATTCCCCGCGGGCGAGCGCGGCCGACCCGTAAGCCCGGGCCAGGCTTCGGCGCCGCCGGCCGCCCACGAAGCCGTACAGCCACAACCCGATCGGGATCAGGAGGATCGACAGCAGCGCCGGAGGCCAGATGAACGACATCGCTATCGCCTCCCGCGCCGGCTGCGAAGGGTGGCCATCCGGACGATGGATCGAACCAGGTCGTCGTCGGTGGACATCGAGACGGATTCGACTCCCGCGCGTCTGAACGACCCGGCGATGGCGGCCTCCCGGGCGGCGGCGGCTTCGGCGAAGCGCTTGCGGAAGCCGCGGTCGTGGGTGTCCACGTAGATCTGCTCGCCCGTCTCCGCGTCTTCGAGGATCAGCGGGCCCGCGTCCGGCAGCTCGATCTCGCGCGGGTCGAGGAGGCGAACGGCCACTACCTCGTGGCGGCGGTTCATCATGCTCAGCGGCCTGTCCCATCCCGGCACTGAGATGAAGTCCGAGATGACGAACACGAGAGAGCGCCGCTTGATCGTGTTCTCTCCTGCGGCGAGCAGCGGCGCGAGGTCCGTCAGACCGGTCCGCTCAACGCGCGGCTGCCGCAGCAACGAGTCGATCAGATGCAGGACCTGGTCGCGGCCGCCGCGCGCCGGGATGTGCGAGATCCCCTCACCGAAGAAGATGGCCCCGACCCGGTTCCCGCGCCGCGTCAGCAGCCGCGCGAGAGTGGCCACGAAATCCGTCAGGACCGTTCGCTTGAGCCGCTCCGTCTCGAGGGTTCCGAAGTCGACCGAGGGGCTCAGGTCCAGCAGGAACCAGGCCGTGATCTCACGGTCCTCGTTGTATTCGCGGACGTAGGCGTCGTCCATGCGGGCGGTCACGTTCCAGTCGATGTACCGCACGTCGTCGCCGGGCTGGTATTCGCGCAGGCCGGCAAGGTCCACGCCGTTGCCCCGGAACAGGCTCCGGTAGTCGCCCTGGAGCAGGCCGTCGAGGCGGCGAATGACCGCCCAATCGAGGCGCTGGAGGATTCGCTCCGGCGTCGTGATCGACCGCTGGGACGCCGCGGCGGCTTCGGAAACCTTGCCGTTCGAGCCCGGCCGTGTGGATGCGGGCCGCTCCCGCGGGGAAAGTCGTTCGGCCGGCGATCTCGGCGGAGCAGCCGGTATCCGAACGCCGGGCGCCGGCTGCGTCGCGCCGGCCGGTCGACCGCGAATGTTCGACCGTTCGGCCGCCGTCAGTGCTCTCACCCGCCGATCAGGCGCCGGCGCGGACGTGGCTGGCCTCCCGGAGCGGGACCACCGGCACGGGCACCCGCTTCATGATCGTGGTCAGGATGTCGTCGGGGGTGACGTTGTCCGAAAGCGCCTCGAACGAGAGCACGAGCCGATGGCGCATCACGTCGCGGACCATGTCCACCACGTCCTGGGGAAGCGTGTAGTCGCGGCCGCGGACGTAGGCCAGGGCCCGGCCCGTCAGGATCAGGTTGATCGAGGCTCGCGGGCTCGCGCCGTAGGTGATGTAACGCTCCAGCTCCGGCAGGCCGTGGGCGCGTGGCGCGCGAGTGGCCGTCGCCAGTCGGACCGCGTACTCCATCAGCGCCGGGTCGACGTAGACGCGATCGGCCGCGGCCTGCAGCTCGATGAGCTTGTCGGTCGTGAGCACCTGCTGCACCGGGTCGAGCCGGCCGGTCATCCGCTCGACGATGACGAATTCCTCGGTCGGGCTCGGATAGCCGACGAGGACCTTGAGCATGAACCGGTCGACCTGGGCTTCCGGCAGCGCGTAGGTGCCCTCGGTCTCGATGGGGTTCTGCGTGGCCATGACCAGGAACGGGTTGGGTACCGAGAACGTCTCGCGGCCGATCGTCACCTGCCGCTCCTGCATGACCTCCAGAAGCGCGCTCTGGACCTTGGCCGGGGCGCGGTTGATCTCGTCGGCGAGGAGCAGGTTCGTGAAGACCGGGCCGAGGGAGGTGTTGAACTCGGCCGTCTTCTGGTTGTAGATGCGCGTGCCGATCAGGTCCGCGGGGACCAGGTCCGGGGTGAACTGGATGCGCTTGAACTCGCCGCCGGTGGCTTCGGCGAGGGTCTTGATGGCCATGGTCTTGGCCAGGCCCGGCACTCCCTCGACCAGGAGGTGGCCGCGAGCCAGGAGCGCCACCGCCATTCGCTCCAGGAGATGATCCTGGCCAACGATGACCTTCTTGACCTCGTAGAGCACGCGCTCCATCGGCATCATCCGGTTGAGGTCGGTCTGGTCGATCACTCGATCACCTCCGGTTGGCCGCCGGTCGCCGTCTGGCGTCCGGCCAATGGCTTCAGTACTGGGGCAGCTGGCCGAGTCCGCCGCTCGCGGCGACGTCGATCGGCACGGCCAGCCCGATGCCGATGAACACGTTCTGGTTGGTGGGGTTGATCAGCGCGGTCACGATGCCCACGACCTCGCCGTTGCCGTTGACGAGCGGTCCGCCCGAGCTGCCCGGGTTCACGGCCGCGTCCACCTGGATCAGGCCGGTCAGGTTCGAGCCGTCCGGCATCTGGAACGAGCGGTCCAGGCCCGAGACGACGCCCGAGCTGAGCGAGCCGTCCAGCCCGAAGGGGTTGCCCAGAACGAACGCCTGGCTGCCGACCTGGACGCTCCGCGGGTTGCCGAGGGTGGCCGGCACGATGGTCGCGGGGGGTTTCGACGCCTGGAGCACGGCTATGTCGTGGGTCGGGTCCTGGCTGGCAATCTGGGCCGCCGAGCTGGTTCCGTCCGCGAATGTGACCTGGATCGAGCTGGCGCCGGCGACGACGTGGAGGGCGGTCATGATGTCCCCGGCGTCGTCGACGATGACCCCGCTGCCGCTTCCGGTGCCCGCGGACGAGCCGGCGGTGGTCTTGCCCGGGGGCGATTGCTGCGGCACGACGAACGGCGGCACGGTGGGCGTCGTGGAGGCGCCCGGGGCCGGGGAGGCACCTGGGGTCCTGGAGGCGCCCGAAGCCGCCGGACCGCCCGCCGGCGACGTGGAGGGCGCCGGACTGGCCGCCGCGCCGCTTCCTTCCTGAACTTGAACGAGAACCAGCGACGGCGCCACCGCCTGGTAGACCTGCATCGAGAGAGCCGGCGGGGGAGTCACCGAGGCAAGGGCGCTGGCGATGCTCTGGTTCACGTCGCTCTGGTCGAGGGCGTGCGGCTTGGGCTGGTTCCAGCTGTATACGGCAACGAGGGCGAGAGTCACGAGAACCGTCAGGGCGAAGGGCACCGCCCGGCGCATGCCGGTCCGGATGCGCGCGGCCCCTCGCTTGACCCGACGCCAGCGAGCCCGCGATCGCCACAGATAGACCCGCATGACCCGTCTGGGCCGCGACCTGGTGGCGGGATCGATCTGGTCGTCGGGCGCGTCTGACATCAAGCAGCCGGCTGCGGTCTGGCTCGTAGCGCCGGGGGCGCGACCGGCGGCAACCTTGGCCGCTGGACCTGAACGTTGCATGAAAGCCACTGCCGGGTCGTGGGGAGTCACCGGGGCGGCCCGCTGCGTGGATCGAGAGAGCCTTGACCTAGAGCCTCTAGGTATCTAGAGTGACGAGGTATCGGTTCCGGAGAACTCGGGGGTGGTCGTGGTCAGGTTGACGTCGCGGCCGTCGCGGCTGGACGGCCAGATCCTCGACTTGCTGTGCCGGCGCGAGATGTATGGATACGAGATCGCGCAGGCGATCTCACTCGCGGCCACAGCCACGGCCACGGCGGGAGCGCCGGCGAGCTTCCGCGAGGGCGGCGTCTACCCGGCTCTCCGACGACTCGAACGTGACGGCCTGCTCGCGGCTCACTGGATCGAGATCGGCGAAGAAGTGCCGCGTCGCCGCTACTACTCGCTGACTCCCCGAGGTGCGGAGGCGGCCGAGCCCCGACGCGTGTCCGGGCTGCTTCCTCGATCCAAAGGTGCCCGGCCATGACCCGCCGGCCTGCCCGGGGTCAAGAGACCGAGGCTGAAGCGATCCTTTGGGCGCACGTGGACCGGATCCTCGACCGGAGCGCCGTGCCGGCGGCCGATCGCGACGAGCTTGCCGAGGAGCTGTTCGGCCATCTATGGCAGCGCTGGCGCGACGAGGTGGCCGCCGGCTTCGACGTCGAAGCGGCCGCCGCCGTCGCGATCGAGTCTTTCGGCGGCGCCGACGAACTCGCGCCCGGGATGACCCGGGCCTTCCACTCGAGGCTCTTCGCCAGCACGATCGGCGTACTGCTGCCGGCCGTGGTGCCGCCGGACGATCGGCCACACGGTTTCACCCGGTCGCGGTTCTTGCTGGGGCTCGTGGCCCTGTTCACCGCCTGCGGGATCGTGGTCTACGCCTGGACTCAGCCGCTCACGCCGATCCGGGAGCTGATCTTCCTCGCCGTCAACGCTTTCAGCCTGGCGATGCTCGTCCTGGCGTACCGGGCTCTGGAGCGGCAGCAGCGATGGGCCCTGCACCTGGTCCAGTTGCTGGCCGCGACGGTCATCCTGGCCGGCGTCGTGGAGCTGTTGCTAAAACCGATTTCCATTTCGTTCTTTGCGATTCTCGGATTGTTCGTGCTCCCGGCGGCCCGCGGACGAGTGATGGCGGATTGGGTGGCGAACTCGCGGGCTGTGAGCGTTGGGGTCGGACTCGCGATAGCCGCCGCCGTGGTGCTTCCCTACGTGGCGCAACCGGTTCTGGCGTTCGTGCCGGATCCAACGGTGGCGAGCGCCGATGACCTTGCGATGAGGGTCACGGTTACTTGCGAGCACGGCCCGGACGGCGTCACCGGCGGCTCCGTCCAGGTGGACCTGCGCTGGAACCGAACGGACCTCCTGCCGTACGGACCCTTCGGGGCGATATACGGCGGAATGTCCAACACCGACAACCTCGGCATTTCGAGCGTCTCGGGCCTGGAGTACTACGGCCCCCCGTTCCAGTTCCCGCAAGGCCAGCAGCAGGGGCTCGGCTGGAGCGCGTCGTCATTCGTCGACGCGGAGACTGGTCTCGATGCGAGCGCGGGGGAGTGGGTGTATTCCGGAAGCCCGTTCTTCCAGATTGGCAGCGAGGGCAATCCCATCGACCCGGGCAAGATAGTCGCCGGACATACGTATCGCGGAACCTACGATTTCCAGCTCCAACAACCCACCCCCACGGAGGATGCCCCGGTCTTCCAGGTCAGATACGACCACCAGCACCGCTGGGGCGTTGAAGCCGTCGCGGCGTGCGGTCAGGCCGTCGACGGCCAATCGGTTACGACGCCGCCTCAGCAACAGCCCATGAGCATCTACCCATGAGCGAGCGCGGTCGGGGCCCGGATCTTTCGCGCGGCGAGTTCGGGCTGCTCATTCTGGGACTGGTTGGTCGGCGGGAGATGTACGGGTACGAGATCGTGGCGCAGCTCCGTGCAACTACCGATGGCGTCGTGGACCTCCCGGAAGGCACCGTCTATCCGGCGCTGCGGCGGCTCGAGCGTGACGGCCTGATCGCGGGCCGCTGGGTCGAGATGGCGGAGGGCACTCCCAGACGCCGCTACTACCGGCTCACCACCGCCGGAGAGCACGCTCTGGCAGTCGGCCGGGAGGAGTGGCTTCGGTTCAAGGCCGCGGCCGACTCGGTCCTCGGGTCGTAGCGCACCGTCCCCCGGCGCTCAACCTCGCAACCTCACCATCAGCACCGGGCACGGAGCGTGGTCGGAGACGTGGCGGGCGACGTGACCCACGCTGTGAGGGCCCGGCGCAACCGGACCGCTACGGGTTCGGGCGGCGACCACGACGAGACCGGCCCCTATCTCCGCCGCCCGGCGCTCGATCTCCAGCTCGGGCCGGCCGGTGGCCGTGGCCGTCGTCGCGTCACGGCCCAGCGACCCCGCCGCCTCCGCCAGGATCGCCTCCGAGCCTCGTCGCTCCGCCGCCGAGGTGCTCTCGGCCAGGTGAGGTGGCCGTGGCAGTCCCGGGTGGCGCCCGAACTGCATCTCCAGCTCCTGTCGCGGACCCTCGTCGACGACGTGGAACAGCTCCACGGCACCCGCCGGCAGGAGGGCGCGGACCGCCTCCCAGAATTCCGCCGGCTCCGAGCCGGCAACCGCGATCAGGATCGGGCGGTTCGGTTGTTCGAGCGGCATGTCGGCCTCCTACCGGGGT
>DAHXON010000086.1 GCA_027364875.1 Chloroflexota bacterium | reverse complement strand
ATCCTGGCCTCCGTCCTTGGCCCACTCGTTGATGATCGTGTCCGTCCGAGTGTCCTGCCAGACGATGGCGTTGTAGACGGGCTTGCCGGTTCGGCGATCCCAGACGACCGTGGTCTCACGCTGGTTGGTGATGCCCACCGCCGCGAGGTCCGATGCCTTGATCCCGGCCTTCGCGAGACCGCCTTTGATGACCTCGACGCAACGCGTCCAGATCTCAGTGGCATCGTGCTCGACCCAGCCAGGCTTCGGATAGATCTGCTCGTGCTCCTTCTGGTCGATGCCGACGACGCCACCGGAGTGGTCGAAGATCATGAAGCGTGTGCTCGTCGTGCCCTGATCGAGGGCTCCCACGTACTGAGCCAATTCGCTCACCTCTTGTCCTGTGTGGAAATCCGACGAATTCCGCTGCCGGAGCTCAGCCCGCCCATTGATCGCGGGCTGCCCGGATCAGGAGGTCCACCGAGGTCGCCCCAGGATCCTGGTGGCCGGCGCTGCGGTCGCCAAGATAGCTGGCCCGACCCTTGCGAGCTACCAGCGGGATCGTCGCTCGCATCCCCTCGTCGGCCGCGTCGACGGCCGCCGAGAGGGCCTTTGCCGGCTGCTCGCCGTCCTCGCTGGCGCGCCTGAGCGCGTCTCGAGCGGGGATGAGGGCGTCGAGCAACGTCTTGTCCCCCGGCTCGGCCTTTCCCAGTCGCTGCATCGCCGAGATCGCCGCGTCGAGTCCCTTGAGCAGCTGCTCGAGACCGACGCTCGATTGCCCGGCGGTAGCGATGCCGAACTGGAGGAAGAAGGTGCCGTACAGCGGACCGCTCGCGCCGCCGACGGTCGAAATGAGGGTGGACCCGACGACCTTGAGCATCGCTCCGACGTCGCCGGGCGTTTGAGCGTCCAGCTTGGGTAGGACCGCCTGGAATCCGCGATCCATGTTGATGCCGTGGTCGGCATCGCCGATGGCCGCGTCCAGGTCGGTCAGGTACTGCTTGTTGTCTGCGATCACGCCCGCATAGCGGCGGATCCAGGCCGCGAAGTCGTCGTAAGACAGCTGGCCCGACTTGTCGAACGACATGCGTCTCCTCGGCTGGAGGGTTCTACGGGTTGATTCGATTCAGAGGCCCCAGCGCAGAGCTGGAGTGTGAACGGGCGCGTCCCAGAACCTGGTCATCTCGTCGTCGAGTTTCAGCAGGCTGATCGAGCAGCCGGCCATATCCAACGAGGTGATGTAGCTGCCAACGAGGTTGCGGGCAACGGTGATTCCCTTGCCCTTGAGCATGCTCGCGACGGCGTTGTAGACGACGTACAGCTCGATGAGTGGAGTGCCGCCCATGCCGTTGACGAAAGCGAGGACTCGATCGCCGGACTTGAAAGGCAGGTCTTCCAGGATCGGCGTCATGAGCATTTCTACGATCTGATCGGCCGTGGCGATCTTCATCCGGCTGCGTCCAGGCTCGCCGTGGATGCCGATGCCGATCTCCATCTCGTCGTCGCCGAGATCGAACGTGGGCTTGCCGACTGATGGCAGCGTGCAGCTCGTCAGTGCCATGCCCATCGAGCGGACGTTGTCCTGGACGCGCTGGCACATGGCGGTCACGGTGTCCAGGTTGGCCCCGGATTCCGCGCAACCGCCGACGATCTTCTCGGCAAGGACGGTGCCGCCGACGCCTCGTCGGCCGGCCGTGTAGAGCGAGTCCTTGACGGCGACGTCGTCGGCGATGACCACCGACTTGACCTGGATCCCTTCGGCCTCGGCAAGCTGAGCCGCCAGGTCGAAGTTCATGATGTCGCCGGTGTAGTTCTTGACGATATGCAGCACGCCCGCGCCGCCGTCAACGGCCTTTGTGGCGGCCTGCATCTGGTCCGGTACGGGCGAGGTGAACACGGCGCCGGGACATGCCGCGTCGAGCATTCCGAGACCCACGAAACCGCCGTGCATCGGTTCATGGCCGGAGCCGCCGCCGGAGATGACCCCGACCTTGCCCCGCCGCGGCGCGTCCTTACGGACGACGATGTTCGGCGGTTCGACCCGGATCAGGTCCGAGTGGGCGGCGGCCATTCCCGCCAGGGCCTCGTCTACGACCCGGTCGGGCGCGTTGATCAGTTTCTTCATCACGACTCCTTGCGCTCACCGGCCGCGCTCGACCGCCGGCCCGACAGAGTCGAGCCGGCGGTCGATAGGCGAGGCGATCAGGACGGGATCTTGAGGACGATGAACTGCGTGAAGGCGATGTAGTAGACGACGGCGGCGAGGGCTCCACCGATAAGCGGGCCGACCACCGGCACCCACGAGTACTCCCAGTCGGAGCCGCCCTTGCCCGGGATGGGCAGGATTGCGTGGATGATCCGGGGGCCAAGGTCGCGGGCCGGGTTGATCGCATACCCGGTCGTGCCTCCCCGCGCAAGGCCGATGACGACGATCAGCAAGGCGACCGGAAGGGCGCCCACGGTCGCCGGGGCGAGGCTGTGAGGCTGGCCGAACGCGAAGATGACGAAGACCAGCACGAAGGTGCCGATGATCTCCGAGATGACGTTCAGCGGATAGTTGCGAATGTTCGGGGCGGTGCAGAAGACTGCCAGCTTGAGGCCTTTGTCCTCTGTGGCCTTGAAGTGATCCCAGTAGTGGATCGCGACAAGAGTCGCCCCAATAAACGCCCCGACGAACTCACCGGCAATGTAGGGGGGCACCGTCGCCCAGGTGATGCCAGTGCTTCCGGCCTTGAGCGCTTCCATGACGGCCAGGCCGAGTGTCACGGCGGGGTTGAGGTGGGCGCCGCTGAGCGGTCCCGCCACGACAACGCCGCAGAACACGGCCAAACCCCATGCCCAGGTTATGACGATCCATCCGGCGTTCTGGGCCTTTGACTTAGCGAGCAGCACGCCGGCCACGACACCGTCGCCCAGCAAGATGAGGGTCGCTGTGCCGAATACCTCGGCGAAGAATTTCTCAACCATGGGCTCTAATCTCCGATGGCGTTCTACTTCGCCCTGAGCGCGAGGTTCGTCCCGGCTCGGGGGAAGGGTCCGATGTGGCTGGCGGCAGATCGGCGGGTCAGGACCGACCGGGAATCGATCCTTTCACCTGGGGCGCATGCAGCGCTCCGGGCGAATGACCGCACACCGCCACGAGCTGCGCTCACCTCCTCCTTTCCGCGACCTGCCCGCAAGTCAACGAGCTACGAAGCACGCCCGGGAGGCCGCTCAGTACCGAGACTCTATGGCGAAGATGCCCGCCAGAACCTCAAATCATTCTCAAAAGTGGCCGCCGGCACAGACGACCGCCCGATGGCATGGTGGTGAACTGCCACGTCCCCATGCGTTCCGCCTGCCGAAAAGTGCGGGCCGATTTATGCTGGCATTCGGTTCGGCGTGCAACTATTCTTCTGACGGTCCGGAAACGACCGGACGATGACCGAGGTGGCCTCGTGGCGCAGCCTTTGGACGCTGCCAGACGCCTTTCGGGGATAGCCATCGACGACGAGACCGCGACCGCTCGTTTTGTCGAAGCATGGCTGAGACGTCAGGGACTCATGGCGGTCCCGGTCCCCCGCACGTTTCGATCGGAACCCATCCACATCTCTGACCGGATCGTCATCGGCGATATGGTCATCGACCTCGCCCGCCACGGCGTCGAGATAGGCGGCGCGGACGTACGGTTGACGCCCACGGAATACCGGCTGCTGCTCCACCTGGCCCGGCACCCGGAGCGGCTGGCGGAGCATCGCGACATTCTGTTGGACGTCTGGGGCAGCGGCTACGAGGACGACATCCACCTGCTCCAGGTCACGATCAGGAGCCTTCGCGCCAGGATCGCGCTGGTGACGGACAAGCAGCTGATCGAGACGGTTTACGGAGTGGGCTATCGGATCGCCAGGCCCGCCGAGGCCCACGAACCTCCCGCGCGGCCGCTGGACCTGTCCCTGACCCGGTAGCGCGTCTGCGACCCCGTAGCCGGAACCCGGGACCCTCGCGCCTCCTGCCCCCGTCCCGCAGCCTGGGCCCTGACCTTCCCTGCGCGCGCGCATTGCGGGACTGGAGCTCCCGCCGAGCGGCCTGGGCGGAGGCCCGGCGTACCATCGCGAGCCCTGGATCGGGCGCGGCCGGTCCGGCGCAGGTCGACGCGCCGGACTCCCGCCGCCACCTCCTATCTCGCAGGGAGGAGTGCGTTGAGCACACGAGACGACGCCGCCGAGGCGGCTCCCCGAACCGCACGATCAGCCGGCGCCCGGACCCGGGCGACCCGCGGCGCTGCCCAGCATCGAGAGCAGCACCGCAAGCAGAACTGGCTTCGGGACGTGATCCTGGGCGGCCAGGACGGCCTGGTCAACGTGCTGGGCATCATCCTGGGTGTCATCGCCGGCGGAGGATCGATGACCGTGCTTCTGGCCACCGGGATCGCGGCCGCGATCACCGAGTCGATCTCGATGGGCGCCGTGGGTTACACGTCCAGCGTCTCCGAGCGCGACTACTACCTCTCCGAGCGCGAGCGCGAGAACTGGGAGATCGACAGCGTCCCCGAGGTGGAACGCCAGGAGATCCGGGAGATCTACGCGAGGAAGGGCTTCGAAGGCGACCTGCTCGAGCGGATCGTGGACACGATCACCTCCAACCGCGAGCAGTGGCTCGAGACGATGATGGACGAGGAGCTGCATCTCCGGCCGATCGAGGACGCCCGAATCCTCCGCAGCGCCGCCGTCATCACCGTCGCGACCCTTATCGGCCACCTGATCCCGCTGGCTCCCTTCCTGTTCCTCGCCCGCACCCCGGCCCTGGTGACGGCCATCGCCTTGAGCGCGCTCGCCCTGTTTGGCGTCGGCGTCTACTCGTCCATCACGCTCGTGGGCGACTGGCGGCGGAACGGCCCCACGCTCGTGGCCATCGGTCTCGGCGCCGCGTTCGTCGGCTTCGTGGTGAGCAGCCTCTTCCACACGGTCGCCGGTTAGTCCTGCCCCGCAGCCGATCCCACCGGCCGCCGGTACCTGCGAACCGCAGACGAGTTGCCGGTCACGGAAAACCCCCGGGCCGGTTGTGGCCCGAGGGTTCTCGTTCGGCTGCGCCCGCGGGCGCTCCCTACCGTTCGATCGGCGCCGAATCAGCGCCAGTAGTAGCCGCGACCCCAGCGGCCGCGACGCGGCCCAAAGCTGTTGACGAGGACTATGACGATGATCGCCCCGATGGTCGCGACGAGAATGCTCGTCGCGTTCACTCCGGTCACGTCCGCGACGTGAAGGACGTCGCTGGCAATCCAGCCACCCACGATCGCTCCGACTATGCCGAGGACGATCATGGTGACGAGGCCCTCGCGCGTTCCCATGAGAACGCTGGCGAGGAATCCCGCGATCGCGCCGACGACAAGCCACGTGAGGAGCGTCATGTTGGGTATATCGAGCATAAAGGGCCTACCTTCCGACGTTCGGCGCGGTGCCGATGGGTACCGGCCTTTCTCGAAAACGTCCGCTCCGAGCATGCCCGTGGGCGGCTTTCGGAGTGGCGAAGGTCCTGCCGGCCGACTTTCGAAGTCGTGACAATCGCCCCGAGGGGCCGTCCGCGCTCTCGGGGCCGTTCAGCCCAGCGGGTCAGCCGCGCGAAGCCGCGGTCGCCTGATCGAACGCACGGAGGATCGCCTCGACCGAACGCTCGGCATCGGCCCGGCTGGTCGACCAGCCGGACACGGAGATGCGCATCGCGCCGAGCCCGTGCCAGACCGTCCCGCCGGCCCAGAGCGTGCCGTCGGTCTGAACGCGCCCGATCACCTCGCGAGTGGTCGCGTCGTCGTCGCCGAAGCGGACCAGGACCTGGTTGAGTACGACGTCGTTGAGGATCCGGATGCCGGGCCTGGCCGCGAGCCTTTGGGCCATGAACGCGGCCACGTCGCAGTCCCGTTCGATCATCTCCGCGAGCCCCCGGCGACCCAGGGATCGGAGCGCGGCATAGACCCCGAAGCCCCTGGCTCGTCTCGACATCTCGGGCACGTACTCCATCGGATCGCGCTCGCCCGGGACGGCTGGGAGATAGGCCGCGGAGATGCTCATCGCGGCCCGCAGGGCGGCCTCGTTCCGGACGAAGGCGAGCCCGGCGTCGTAGGGCGTGTTGAGCCACTTGTGAGCGTCGGTTGCGGCGGAATCGACGGCGGACAGATCGCCCGCGAGTGAGCGGAGGCGCGGCGACGCGGCGGCCCAGAGGCCGAAGGCGCCGTCCACGTGCAGCCAGGCGTTGGGCAGCCCGCGGACGAACGGAGCGATCTCGTCGAGGGGATCGAAGGCGCCGCTGTTCACGTTGCCGAGCTGGAGCAGGACGATGACGGGGCCCGACGTCCGGGCGAGGGCCTCTCGCAGCCCGTCCGCCCGCATCCGGCCCTGGTCGTCGGTGGGCACGCGGATGCCCGTCCGGGCTCCAAGCCCGACCATCCGGAGGGCCTTGACCATGCTCGGGTTGATCTCGTCGCCGGCGCCCACCGTGATTGCCGGGGCGCCGGCGAGGCCGTTCGCCTCGACGTCCCAGCCCGCCCGGCGCAGAACCTCGTGGCGGGCAGCGGTCATGCAGGTCAGATTTGCGGTCGTGGCTCCGGTGGCAAAGCCGACGCTGGTCTCGGGCGCGAAACCCAGCAACTCGACAAGCCACTGCCCCGCCACGAGCTCCACCGCGGCCGCGGCGGGCGAGGGCAGGCGCATCGGCGCGTTCTGGTCCCAGGCGCTCACGAGCCAGTCGGCGGCCAGGGCCGCGGGAAGCGTGCCGCCGATCACGAAGCCGAAATAGCGCGGCCCGCTCATCGCCGTGAGGCCCGGCTCCACCGCCGCGGCCAGCTCCTCGATCACTGACTCGGGGTCTTCGGGCTCGTCGGCGAGCGGTCGCGACAGCTCCAGGGGGATCATTTCGGCGGCCGTCGGATCGGGCCCGACGTGCCTTTCCGGGAGGCTCTCCAGGTATTCGAGCGCGATCTGCGCCGCTCGCTCGAGCGGACGCCGGTAACCCTCGAACGGTCTGGTCGGAAGGCCCGCGTCGATCCGGCCGGCAGAGGGCGCCGCGGGCGCCGCGGACCACGCGGACGCCGCGGGCGACACGGACGACGTGACGGCCGGCACTGCCTCAGCCGGGCGGCCGTCGACGGTCTGAGCCGGGGCTGGGGTTGATCTGGCGCCTTCCATTCCCGTGATCCTCGTCCGCGTGTTGAGAGGTGCAGCCTAGCCCGGAGTCTCCGATCCGGCCAGCGAGGACTGCAGCGTGGCCGCCGGCGTTGGCGCAGTTCGCGCCCGCGGCCGAACCGAATCGCGGCCACCCCGGGGCCCAAAAGAGCCCATTGGTGCGCGGACGCTCCGGGAATCTGGGCCGGCGGCCTCGTGGCGGCGACAGATGAAGACTATCCGGCTTTTCGGGTTGGACTTTCTTATCTAGACTCCCGGGGCCAAGCTCGATCGAAGGGGAAACAGGCCTCGACGCGGGCCCAACTGCCCGAAAGGGTGGTTGCGGCTGCGGGAAAGACTAAGGCGGTCATCGTCGCCGCAGGCCATCATTACGGGTAGCCCGTCCACCCGAGAATGGCTCGCTCTGCAAGCGGAGGAGAACCGTGCAGAAGGCATTCCCGCGCATCCGTGTGCTTCGCAACGCCGCCTGCTTTGCCGCAGCGATGCTCGCCGCGTCCCTGCTGACTCAACTGCCCGCGGCAATGGCGGCGGGACCGGCGGACACGGATGCGCGAGAGGTAGTCCGGCTCATCAACGGAGTCCGGGCGGCCGCCGGCAAATCGGCCCTGAACGTGGACCTGTTCCTGGCCTCGCAGGCCCGAGACGGGGCGATCCCGTGTCCGGATACCGCCGGCACCATCGCCGGCCGGGCGCAGGATTTCGCCGCCTACGGCCAGTCCAATCACCTGCTGCGGAACTGTGGCGTTCCGGCGGGAACCTACCAGCTGTCCGGGGTCAACTACATCGACGAGCTCAGGGCGAAGCTCGGGTACGGCGCCGCGTCCGTGGGCGAGATCATCGGGATGAACAGCGGCTACGGCACCGGCCAGCTCCTGTACACGTACAGCAGCTTCTCGACCTGGACGTACTCCACGACGGGCCACATGGTGAACGGCTGGCTGGGCTCCAGCTCGCATGCCGCCATCGTTCTGGGCACGTACGACCGCGTCGGTTGCGGCGCCTGGTCGCCGAGCGGCTCCACGGTCTACTACGACTGCCTCTTTGCGAAGGGAGGGCCGGCTCCAAACGGACTCGCGGCTCCGCCCACCGCATCACCGTTCGGCGCTCCCGTTCCCCCTCCGGCGCCGACGCCGGTCCGAACCCCGGCGCCCGCGCCCGCGACCCGGGCCCCGGTAGCCGCGACGCCCGTGCCGACCGCGGTCGTTACGCCGACCCCGGCTCCGACGCCCACTGCCACGCCGTCCCCGTCGCTCGCGCCGACAGCCGCGCCAACCGTGCAGGAGGTGGCGGCCGCCGTGTGGCCGAGCGCCCCAGCCCCGTCCGTCCCCGCCGGGTCGGACATGATGCCCAGGGGCGCATCGACACAGGGCGGCGGATCGGCCGTCACCGCGGCCTCGGGAGGGGCGATGGTGGCCGGGTTCGCGGGCCTGTTCCTCGTCTTCTGGCGGCGTCGCAGGTCCGCGGGCCAGCCCTAGGAGGATCCGGCGCGGTCTGCGGTAGCCGCGAGGGCCGAACGGCTCAGCGCACTTGCTGGATGCGGACCAGGTTGCCCGCGGGGTCGCGGACGGCGAAGTCGCGAACCCCGTACGGCTGGTCGATCGGCTCCTGGACGACCTCCGCGCCGCTGGCCTGCAGCCGCTCGAAGGTGGCGTCGAGGTCCCTTGTCGCGAGGAGGATCCAGCCGTAGGTGCCCTTGGCCATCATCTCGGCTATCGTGCGGCGCTCGTCGTCGGTGATGCCCGGGTCAACGGCCGGCGGAGCCAGGAGGATCGACGTGCCGGGCTGGCCGGCGGGGCCGACCGTGATCCAGCGCATCTTGCCCTTGCCGACGTCCATGCGCACCTCGAAGCCGAGGATGTCGCGATAGAAGGCCAGGGATTCTTCGGGGTCGTCGTGAGGGAGGGAGCTCGCGTGAATCGTGATTTCCATGGCGGTCATCCTGGGGCAGGCTCGGCGACCCGCGCTTCTCGATTCCTGACCGAACGGTCAGGCCTGACCGAGCGGTCGGCCCTGATCGGTCTGGTGACCTGTTTCGCGACGCACGACGGCAGCCCGGCGGTCGCGCTGGCAGCGAGGCGGCGGTAGGTGCTCGGCGGCATGCCGACCAGCTCGGTGAACCGGCTGCTGAAGGTGCCGAGCGATGAGCAGCCGACCTCGAAGCAGACGTCGGTGACGCTGAGGTCGCCCCGACGCAGGAGCGCCATGGCCCGCTCGATGCGCCGCGTCATCAGATAGCTGTACGGAGACTCGCCGTAGGCGAGACGAAACTCGCGGCTGAGGTGTCCTGCCGACATGTGCACGCCGCGGGCCAACGCCTCGACGTCGAGCGGCTCCGCGTACTCCCGATCCATGCGGTCGCGGACGCGACGCAGGCGCGCGAGGTCGCTCAGGTGCTGCGTCGCGGCGGGACTGGTTGTCACTCCGAGATCGTGCCACGTCGCGGCCACGCGACCCGTTGAGCGCGCCTCTCCGCCGATCTGGTGAGACGGCCCCGGTCAGGCGCCGACGTAGGCCGCGAGATGCTCGCCCGTGAGCGTCGAGCGGGCGGCCACGAGCTGGGCGGGCGTCCCCTCGAACACGATCCGGCCGCCGTCGTGGCCGGCGCCCGGGCCCAGGTCGATGATCCAGTCCGCGCGGACCATGACCGCGAGGCTGTGCTCGATGACGATCACGGACTTGCCCGCGTCCACGAGCCGGTCGAGCAGGCCGAGGAGTTGCTCGACGTCCGCCAGATGCAGACCCGATGTCGGCTCGTCGAGCACGTAGACGCCGCCCTCGGTGGCCATCTGGATGGCCAGCTTGAGCCGCTGCCGCTCGCCGCCGGAGAGTGTCGTGAGCGGCTGGCCGAGTCGCAGGTAGCCGAGTCCCACGTCGACCATCCGGCCGAGCACCCCGCCCGCCGCCGGCGTCTTCGCCTCGCCGCCGCCGAAAAAGGACAACGCCTCGTTGACCGACATCGCGAGCACTTCGCTGATGTTCCGGCCGGCGAGCCTGTACTCGAGCACGGCGGCCTGGAAGCCCTTGCCCTCGCATTCCTCGCAGATTGTCTCGACGGTATCCATGAAGCCGAGCTCGGTGACGATGACGCCGCTGCCATTGCAGACGGGGCAGGCGCCCGCGGAGTTGGCGCTGAAGAGCGACGCGTCCACGCCGTTGGCCTTCGCGAATGCCTTTCGGATCGGATCGAGCAGCCCGGTGTACGTGGCCGGGTTGCTGCGCCGCGAGCCCTTGATCGGCGTCTGGTCGATCGAGACGACCCCCGCGCCCCGCGGGATGGAGCCGTGGATCAGCGAGCTCTTGCCGGAGCCAGCGACGCCGGTGACGACCACGAGCACCCCGAGCGGGACATCGACGTCGACGTCGCGGAGGTTGTGCGCCGTCGCGCCCCGGATCTCGATCTTGCCGGTCGGCTTGCGGGTGGCCGTCTTGAGCGCCGCCCGATACCCGAGATGCCGCCCGGTGAGCGTGTCGCCCGCGCGCAGACCCTCGACGGTGCCCTCGAAGCACACGCTGCCGCCGTCCGAGCCCGCGCCGGGGCCGAGGTCCACGACGTGGTCGGCGATCTCGATCACCTCGGGTTCGTGCTCGATCACGAGAACCGTGTTGCCCTTGTCACGCAATTCGCGCAGCAGCCGGTTGGTCCGCACGACGTAGTGCGGGTGCAGGCCGATGGTGGGCTCGTCGAAGACGTAGGTCACGTCCGTGAGCGAGGAGCCGAGGTGGCGGATCATCTTGACGCTCTGCGCCTCGCCTCCAGACAAGGTGCCGGACGATCGGTCGAGCGAGAGATAACCCAGCCCGATCTCCACGAACGAGTCCAGGATCTGCCTCAGCGCATCGAGCAGCGGCGCGACCGACGGCTCGTCGAGCCCGCGAACCCATTCGGCGAGGTCGCTGACCTGCATGGCGCAGGCGTCGGCGATGCTGATCCCCCTGATCTTCGACGACCGGGCCCCCGCGCTGAGGCGGCTTCCGCCGCAGTCGGGGCAGGCGGTGAAAGTGGCCGCGCGAGCCACGAACGCGCGGAGGTGGGGCTGGAGGGAATCGACGTCCTTGGAGAGCATCGATTGCTTGATCCGCGGCACCAGCCCCTCGTAGGTCATGTTGATGCCCTCGATCTTCATCCGGACCGGCTCGTGGTAGAGGAAGTCGTGGCGCTCCCGGTCGGTGTAGTCGCGGATGGGCTTGTTGGGATCGACGAAGCCCGATGACGCGTATAGCCGGTAGTTCCAGCCGCCCGCGATGTAACCCGGGACGGTGATGGCGCCCTCGGCCAGCGATTTGGTGTCGTCGAATAGCTCGGCAAGGTCGACGTCGGAGACTGTGCCCATGCCGTCGCATCGCGGGCACATCCCGCCGACGATGGTGTAGGTCTTCTTCTCGGTCTTGCGATCGCCGCGCTCCACTGTGATCGCGCCCGCGCCCCGTACCGATGGCACGTTGAACGCGAACGCCTGGGACGAGCCGATGTGCGGCTGCCCGAGCCGGGAGAACAGGATGCGCAGCATCGCGTTGGCGTCCGTGGCGGTCCCGACCGTGGAGCGGGGGTTGCCGCCCATCCGCTCCTGGTCGACGATGATCGCGGTCGTCAGCCCCTCGAGCACGTCGACGTCGTGGCGGGCGAGCGTCGGCATGAATCCCTGCACGAACGCGCTGTACGTCTCGTTGATCAGCCGTTGCGACTCGGCCGCGATGGTCGCGAAGACGAGCGAGCTTTTGCCCGAACCCGACACTCCGGTGAACACGGTCAGCCGCCGCTTCGGGATCTCGATGCTGACGTTCTTCAGGTTGTTCTCCCGGGCGCCGTGCACGCGGATCAGATCGTGGCTGTCGGCAACGTGCGACCCGGGCGACTGCGTGTCCGTCCTCGCGGCGATGCTCATTCGTCTCTCCATCAACCGGGTGGTGCCGACCCGGCTGTCTCCGCCAATTTGACCATGGGTACCACTTGGATGCGGTGCCGGGGTTGGCAGCTATCGATCCTGAACCAGGCCTAGGACGTTGCCATCGGGGTCGGTGACGGTGGCCACCAGGCGGCCCCCGCCGACGTCATGCGCGGGTTCCTTCAGGGTGGCGCCCGCCGCGGTCACCTCGGCAAGCTTCGCCTCGATGTTCGCTACGTGCCAGTAGGCCACTGGCGAGGTCATGCCCTGCGGTCCGCCGCCCGGCACCAGCCCGATGTGCTGGCCTTCGGCGTCGAAGCCGACGTAGTAGGGCCCGTCTGTCTGGGGCGGGATGCCGAGCAGGGCGGTGTATACCGCTTTGGCCCTCAGAAGATCGGACACGGGATGCAGGACCGTCTTGATTCCCTGCGTGGAAGAGCCGCTCATGGTCACTCCTCAAGTCACGGGTCTCACGACCCGGTGGGATGTCGGGGTTTGAGGTGAACGACGGGCCCGGTTAGTCGACGTTCTGGGCCGGCCGCTCGAGTGGATGGCGATGTCCATCCCGGCCAATCTATGGCGGCTCGGTGGGCGGTGCTTCTCGATTCCTGATCAGTATGGTCAGGCGGAACCGGCTGCTCCGCTCGCCCTACTCGGCGATCGCCAGCCTGATCGCCTCGAGCAATTGCTCAGCGGAGTACGGCTTGGGCACGAACGGCAGCTTCGCCTCGCTGCCTCGCCTGACGTTCATCTCCTCGCTGTAGCCCGAAGAGAAGAGCAGCTTGATCCGGGGGCGTGCGGCTCTGATCGCGGCCGCGGTTTCGGGCCCGCTCATGCCCGGCATGACCATGTCGGTGAAGACGAGGTCGATGGGGCCCGAGTGCGCCTCCGCGATCGCGAGCGCCTCCTTGCCGTCGTGCGCCCGCAGGACCCTGTAGCCGTTCCGCTCCAGGAGCTGGCTGGCGAAGCCGAGCACCGCCGGTTCGTCTTCGACGACCAGGATGGTCTCCTGGCCCGGAGTGAGCACCGGCGCGAGCGTGTCGGCCAGAGGCTCGGGCATTTCGGCCGCCACCGCCGGCATGTCGATCATGAAGGTGGAACCATGCCCGGGCGTCGACTCCACGTGAATGTGGCCGCCCGACTGGCGGACGATTCCGAACACTGTGGCGAGCCCAAGGCCGATCCCGCTCCCCGGGCCTTTCGTCGTGAAGAACGGCTCCCAGATCAGGTCCAGCATCTCCGCGTCCATCCCGACCCCGGTGTCGGAGATCGCCAGCCGAACGTAGTCGCCGGAGTCGGCGCCGGGCTCAAGGTGAGCCTCGTCCGGCTCCAGGGTCACGTTCGAGGTGGAAATCGTGATGGAGCCGCCGTCGGGCATCGCGTCGCGGGCGTTGGCCACGAGGTTGACGATGACCTGCTCGAGCTGGCCGCGGTCCGCCTTGATCGGCCGCAGGTTGGCCTCGGTCACCACGTTCATCTCGATGTGCTCGCCGATGAGCCGGCGGAGCATCGGCGCGATGTCGAGGGCGATGCCGTTGAGGTCCAGGACGGCCGGCGAGAGGACCGCCCGCCGCCCGAAGGCGAGCAGCTGGCGGGTGAGCTTGCCGGCCCGCTCCGCGGAGGCCTTGATCTGGGCCAGGTACTCCGCCAGCTCGCCGCCGGGGTCGGCCTCGCCCTGCGCCAGCTCGGCGAAGCCGGAGATGGCCGTAAGCAGGTTGTTGAAGTCGTGGGCGACGCCGCCCGCCAGCCGGCCGACGGCCTCCATCTTCTGGGCCTGGCGCAGCCGCTCCTCGAGGTCGTGCTCCCGGGTCACGTCGCGCTGCACGACCACGAAGTTGGCCAGCTCGCCGTCGGCGTCGCGGACGGCCGAGACGGTCACCAGCTCGACCACCACGCTGTCGTCGCGCCTGCGGCTCGCCAGCTCGTTGGACCAGCTGCCTTCGCGCACCACGGTCTCGAGGACGTCGGTGTAGAAGAGCTGGGTGCGGGCTTCTCCCTGAAGCTCCCGGTAGCTCCGGCCGCGGGCCTCTTCGCGTTTCCAGCCCGACGATCTCTCCATCGCCGGGTTGATGTACAGGACCGTGCCTTCTCGGTCGGTGATCATGATCGAGTCGACGGACTGCTCGATGACCTGGATGAGGTGGGCGCGTTCCTGCTCGGCTCTCTTACGCGGGCCGACGTCACGGGCGGTGCCCATGAACAGGCCCTCGGCGAGGTGCCGGGCGTGCATCTCCAGCTCGGCGACAGAACCGTCGGGCCGGACAATCCTGCGTTCGAAGACCTCGGCGTCTCCGGCCTGGAGCTCCGGGCGGAGGAACGGCAGCTGCGTGAGGTTCTGGGACTCCACGTAGTCGGTCCAGAGCGTGCCCACGAGATCCTCGGCCCGGCGGCCCATCAGCTCCGCCATTGCCGGGTTGAGGTCGACGATCCGGCTGTCGCCGTCGAGGAACAGGACCCCGTCGGCGGTCTGTTCCACGAGAGTGCGGTAGCGCCACTCGCTGGCCCGGAGGCGATCCTCGGCGAGCTTGCGGTCCGTGAGGTCCACTACGGTCATGATCGCGTGCGGTTCGCCATTCAGGTCGACCAGGTCCGCGGAGAAGAGGCCGTAGGTGCTGCGACCGTCGGGGGTGATGACCGGCAGCTCCAGGTCCCTGACCTTGCCGCTAGAGCGCAGCTGTTCCACGATCCGGTCGCTGCCGCTCGGATCGGCGAAGAGGCCCAGCTCGGTGGCGGTGCGACCGATGACCTGGTCCCGGAGCAGGCCCGTGATGGACAGGAAGGCGTC
The DNA here is from genome assembly GCA_027364875.1 of Chloroflexota bacterium. GTDB lineage: Bacteria > Chloroflexota > Limnocylindria > Limnocylindrales > CSP1-4 > Fen-1039. The sequence goes on along the minus strand of DAHXON010000086.1, from coordinate 493 downwards.
GTTCACGTCCACCACGCGGCCTTCGTCGCGGAGCCTGGTGATCAGCATCATCACCCCGGCGGACCCGAACGCCGCCGCGAACTTGGCCTCGCTGTCCCGAAGCGCCTGTTCGGCCGCGTGACGCTCCGTCTCGTCCATGACCGCCGCGAGCAGGCACGGCTCACCGTCGACGTCGATGATCGAGCCGGACATCGAGCCCCACAGCGGAGCCCCGCCGCGGCGCCGGAATCTGATCGGCTGCTCAACCAGGACGCCGTCCCGCTCGAGGATCTTCCAGGCCTTCTCGCGGTCCTCAAGGTCGATGGAGAAGCCGATTTCCTCGCTCGTCTTGCCGAGAATCTCCGAGCGCTCCCAGCCGAGCATGTCGCAGGCGGCCTGGTTCAGCTCGATCATCCGATTGGTCCGGACGCTGGAGATCGTGATGGGCACGGTCGTCATCCGGAAGACCGCCTCGAGCAGATCCTCCCTGCCGCGTGCGCTCAAGGTCGGGGTG
>DAHXON010000085.1 GCA_027364875.1 Chloroflexota bacterium | reverse complement strand
GGTTATGCAAGGAATCCCGCCAGTTTCGGGCGTTGAGGATTGGGCAGGCCGGATCGGACTGGTCGATTCACGCACGAGGGGGCGCCGATCGGGGCCGGCAAGGCCGGGGATGGTCCGCTCGATCTTGCACAACTTCCGTGTGGCGGAGGTTGTTCAATTTCGCCGCGGCGCGCGGCGCGGCGCGGGTGTGGAGGCTAGCCGAGCCCTTCCGCATCCGCGGTCACGGCAGCCTGCTCGCGTCCGCGGGGAATCAGCTCGAGGTCGACAGCCCGCACGCGGCGGCGCTTGCCGGCTTCGGTTACCACCAGCGCGGCCGGGATGGCGCCGCTGACGAGCGACTCCACGGCCGCGACCTCGCCCGAGTAGAGCCCGTCGCCGCCGATCCGGACCCGATCGCCGACGGAGATGTCCGTGCGGACCGTCAGAGCCGCCAGATTGATCTCTGCCACGGTCGACCGGAAGATTCGTACGTCACCCGTCGCGCCGGCACTCCTGGGCTGGCGGGTTGCCGTCTTGGCGACCGGGTAGGTCACCTTGCGCTTACGCATTCGCTGGCTCCTTCCTCAACGGCCTGCCGCGGCCAGAGCCGGCCTGGGTCCGGCGATTCTTTGTGGGCTCGAATATCTGCTATAGCCGCCCGTGCCCTGCCGGCTCATCGGGCGTCGCGCGGCCACGGGGGCAACGCGCTCACCGTCCGGATCCGGCAGGAACTCTTCCACGACTTCGCACGGGATGGCCTTGCGGAGCAACCGCTGGACGGCCCGCAGCTTGTCCACCTCCGAGGGCGAGACGAGCGAGATGGCCGTGCCACTGGCTCCGGCGCGGCTCGTCCGGCCGACGCGGTGGATGTAGTCCTGGGGTTCGTGCGGCAGCTCGAAGTTGACCACGTAGGGCAGCTCGTCGATGTCGAGGCCGCGCGAAGCGACATCGGTCGCGACGAGAACCTTGACGAAGCGGCCCTTGAAGGCGGCCAGGGCGCGAGTCCGCTCGGTTTGAGTTCGATCGCCGTGGATGGCCGTAGTGCTCACGCCGCGGCGGTCCAGGTACGACGCCAGCCGGCTCGCGCCGATCTTGCTTCGAGTGAAGACGAGAACCTGCTCCATGCTGTCGCGCTGGATCAGGTGGAGGAGCAGGTCGGCCTTGCGGCTGTCGTCTACCGGATAGAGGACCTGCGTCAGGTTCTCCGCCACGCTGTTGCGGGCCGCGACTTCCACCGTCTGCGGGTCGGTCTGGAACTCGCCCGCGAGCCGGCGGATGTCGTCGGAGAACGTGGCCGAGAAGAGCAGCGTCTGCCGCACGGCCGGCAGGTGGCCGGCGATCTTGCGAACGTCGGGCACGAAGCCCATGTCCAGCATGCGGTCCGCCTCGTCGAGCACGAGGACCTCGACCTGCGACAGGTTGACGCTGCGCTGGCCGATATGGTCGAGGAGACGGCCCGGGGTGGCGACGAGGATCTCGACGCCGTTCCACAGGAGCTTGATCTCCGGATCGATGCGCGTCCCGCCGTAGACCACGGCGGAGCGAAGCGGGATGCCGCGGCCGTACACCTTGACCGCGTCCGCCACCTGGACCGCGAGCTCGCGCGTCGGCGTCAGGATCAGCACCCGGACGGGATGGCGGGCCGGCGAGTAGCCGGCGTTGGCATGGTGGCGAAGGTTGTCGAGGATCGGCAGCACGAATGCGGCGGTCTTGCCGGTGCCCGTGGGGGCCGCGGCGAGAACGTCGTGGCCGGCGAGGATCAGCGGAATGGCTGAGACCTGAACCGGCGTGGGCTCTTCGTAGCCCTCGCGGGCCACGGTTGCGAGGATGTCGGCGGAAAGGCCGAGGTCCTGGAAAGTCAAACGAATACTCCTATGGCGTGCGACGCACGCTCTGCGTCCGCAGACGCGAAAGTGAGCTGCCGCGCGGACACGCGCCCGCGTCGGGCAGCTGCATGGTCAGGCAATGACGGCTCGCGGGTCTCGACCGTTCGAGATCGGTGGTCGGCCGTTCGATATGGGCTGTCGGCCGTTCGATATGGGCATTCGGCCGTTCTCGATCGCTGATCGAGCCTTCGTGGAGCCCTGCGTTCCGGTCAGCCTTCCCCGAGCTCGCGAAACGGATCCTCCGACTGAGCCGCTCACGGCTCGCTGGAACACTTCACGGTACTGGCGGCCGACCTCCCACCAGACCATGCCACGGCTGCGCTCGTAGGCCTGCCGGCCCATGGAGCCGCGGAGCTCGGAATCGCCGAGGATCTCCGTGATGGCATTGGCAAGCGATTCGACCGAGCCGGCGTCCACGAGCCGGCCCGTGCCGTTAGCCAGTTGCTCGGTGGCATAGGCGGAACCCGTTGACACGATCGCCTTGCCCGCGCCCATGGCGGAGGCAAGCGTCCCGGATACCGTCCGGACGAGATTTGGGGAAGCGGCCACGAAGACGTCCGCCGCCTCCAGCCACGTGTGGAGCTCGACCCGGCCCACGAAGCGATCGACGAACTTGACGTTCTCGGTCAGCTTGAGCTTGGTCACCCTCGCCTCGAGGGCGGCTCGATATGCTTCGCCGTCGGCGCGAACGGTCTCCGGGCTCGTTGCGCCCAGGATGACGTAGCGGGCCGATGGGACCGTGCGGACGACCTGCGCCATGGCTTCGATAACGGACTCGAAGCCCTTGTCCGGCGTCAGCAGCCCGAAGCTCAGGACGATCGGCTTGCCCTGCAGCCCCAGCCGCTGCTTGTACGTGTCGGGCTGGGCAAGAGGCAGGTCCGAGACGCCATACGGCACGATCTCGATGCTGTCGGGCTCCACGTCGCAAGACCGGGCGAGCACTTTCGCCGCCGACTTCGACATGACCACGGACGCCCCGGCGCCGGCAACGAGCTGGCTCAGGATTCGCCTCTGGACGGCCGTTGCCGCCTTGCTCACCGAGTGGAGGGTGACGACGTAAGGCACCCTCAGCGCCTCGACGAAGTCGAGCACGTAGGCGCCGTCTTCACCGCCCCAGATCTCCGGCTCGAACTGCACCGAGACGACATCCACGCCGCAGTCGTTGAGAGCCTGCGCCGCGTAGACGTAGTCCGTCTGGACGTCGCGGCGGATCCTGTGGCGAACCTCGGCCGGATACGGGCCGGGTTCGTCTGGCGGATGAATTGCCACGATCTCGCGCTCGCCAACAGTCGTGGCCAGATCGTATGTGAACGTGGCCACGCCGCAGCGGCGAGGTGAGTATGTCGAGACGAATGCTGTCCTGGAGATCAGGTAGCTCCTGTCAGGAGGTGCTGTTGTTCCTGTAGCCCGGACGCATCTGCGTCCGGGCTACAGGTGCCGAAACTGGCTATGCGGCGTCGGCCGAGGTCACGCGCACTGCGCGCGGGCCGCGCGGGCTGCTCTCGATTTCGAAGGCGACTCGCTCGCCGCCGTTGAGACGGTCGAATTCGAGGGGAGCCTGGAGGCCGCCGCGGTGGAAGAAGTACTCCTTGCCGTCTTCGGCCGTGATGAAACCGAAGCCGCGGTCGCTGACGACCTTCTTGACGGTACCGGTGGTCATGTGATGACCCTTTCTTCTCTTCCCGAACACCCAAGGTAGACGCACGGTCCGTTCGAGAAGGGGGTCGACCACGCGAAACGCTGCCGCAAGAGGCGGTAACGCCCTCCACGGTACTCGCTATTGACGATTTCCACAAACCCAAACCGGCCCGGTCCCACACAACCGGCGACGGTAGCGTCGCCTGTTCCGAACCCGTGCCGGCATGCGGCCGCGCAAGAATTGGGCCGCGGACCGGCAAGAACGACCGATAATGTCGGCGCCATGACCGTTCAGGGCGCGCGCTCACTCCAGGTTCCGGCCGGGGTGCCGGTGGGCGCGCTCGCCACTCTCGGCATGGACGCCGCAATGCTCGCCGCGGCCCGGTATGGCAGAGGCGCGTTTTCCTCCGATCTGATCGGGCCGGAGGTGATCGGACGCTGGGCAGCCGGGCTGATGCGCGGCCGGTGGCGGCACGACGACATCATGACCGAGCCCCGGCAGCGCGGAGAGCTGGGGCTCGGAATCCTGACCCACTACGCCACGGGAGTCGCGCTCGCGCAGGTGTTCCTGACGCTGGCCCGCAGCGGCGGCAGGAACCCCACCCTCCTGGAGGCGACCGGATACGGAGTCGCTACGTCCGTCCTTCCGCTGCTCGTCCTCTTCCCGTCTCTGGGTTACGGCTGGCTCGGTCTCCGCTCCGGCGATGCGGCCCGCATCGATCGAGCCATGCTCCTCGGCCACGTGGCGTTCGGGCTGGGGATCGGTCTTTGGGCATCCCGCCTGGCCCCGCGGCACGACCGCCGGCGTGACTGACGGCACCTGCTCCGGACTACCTGCCGATACTCGCCACGGGTGGCCCGCCGACCCGGCAGTGACAGATGGACTGCCATAGCGGGCCGTTCGGGACGCGCCGGACCGGCGGACTCGGGCTCAGCCTGATTGGCGAAGGGGAGTAGTCCTGCCGCTTCCCCGGCGGCACGAGGAGATCGCCAGACCCGGCGACGAGCCCGGTCTCCTCACCTCATTCGAGGCGGACAAGACCTTCGACCAACGCCCCAGGTCGAGCACTCCGAATGATCGGAGCCTCCAGGGGCCAGGAGTCGGAGGTCTCGATTCATGTGGCACAAGCTCGCCGTCGTGCTGGCCGTCGCGTTGCCGTCGGTCGTCGCCCGCCTCGCCGGCGTCCACCTCGATCCCCTGCTCACCGTGTTCGTTTTTGGCGCGGGCGTCGTGGCCTCGGCCGTGTTGCTGACCTGGGCCGCGGAGGCCGCACAGCTGGACATCTCGGGCGCGCTCGCGTTCGCGATCCTCGCCCTGATCGCGGTTCTGCCCGAGTACGCCGTGGACCTCTACTTCGCCTACACGGCCGGCTCGAACCCCGAATACGTGCAGTTCGCCGCGGCGAACATGACGGGCTCCAACCGCCTTCTGATCGGCATCGGCTGGCCGCTCGTCGCCATAGTGGCATTCTGGGCCGTGACTCGGGCCAGGTCGCGGGCAAACCAGCCCCGGCAGTCGATGCGGGAGCGGCTCGGAGGCCGGCAGGATCGGACCGCCGTCGTTCTGCCGGAGCATCGCCGGGTGGAGCTGGCCTTCCTCGCCATCGCGAGCGCCTACGCCTTCCTGATCCCGCTGACGCGAACGATCGCCTGGTACGACGCCGTGATATTGCTCTCGCTTTTCGCCGCCTACCTCTATCGGGTGACACGCGAGGGACGCGACGAGCCCGAGCTCATGGGAGTTGCAGCGGAAATCGGCGTGCTGCCACAACGCCGGCGGCGGGTCGTCGTTGTGGCGATGTTCGCCACCGCCGCGGCCATAGTCGTCTCCGCGGCCGAGCCGTTCGCCAACGGCCTGGTGGACACCGGGGCCCGTTTTGGCATCGACCAGTACCTGCTAGTCCAGTGGCTCGCGCCGCTCAGCTCCGAAGCGCCCGAGCTGATCGCGGCGACTCTGCTCGCCTGGCGGCTGCGCGCTTCCGACGGCCTGGGAATGCTCCTCTCGGCCAAGGTCAACCAGTGGACGCTCCTCGTGGGCAGCCTGTGGCTCGCCTACACGCTCGGCGGGGGCGCGGGGCCCATCGCCCTTGATGAGCGCCAGACCGAGGAGTTCCTTCTCACGAGCGCGCAGGCGCTGCTGGCCTTCGGCGTCCTCATGAACCTTCGGTTCGGGCTCCGGGAGGCCGGCGCGCTGCTGGTTCTCTTCCTCCTGCCGTTCCCGTTCACCGACCCGGCCGTGCGGTACGTCTTCTCGGCGATATACCTGGCCATCGCGGTCGTGCTGATCGGGCGTGGGTGGCGCCAGCTCGCGCCGATCTTCCGCAGCATCGGCACATGGGGCGCCCTTCGGGAAGCCACACAGGCCGCCCGGCCAATTGGCGTGATACCGATCGGAGGGCGCAACAGTGCAGATCAGTAGCGCCACGGCCGAGACCTCTACGGCGTCCAAGTCGATGATCCGACACACGATCGCGAGCGGTTCGACCCCGGCGATCGGCCGACGCCGCCGCCGGGTCGGAAGCGCGAAAGCCGCCTCAGCAACCTGTTCGACCTCTTCGGAGGCGATTGAACCGGAGGTGTTGCGATGTCACCGGGAACCGTGAGTCTCTACGCCATTGCGGCGCTGTTGGGTGTCGCCCCGACGGTCCTGCGATTGACGCTGAGCCGCGCCGGTGTTCGAGTCGGCCCGAGCGAGCGGGCATCCGAGGAAGACCTGGCCCGCGTCTTCGGCGAGCCGGCCGCCCGCGATCTCATAGAACGCGCCACGACCCGAGCCGGCGGGCGCTCGAAGCGGGGCGAGGACGCGGCCGGCTCCTGACAACGAGGCCGCGGAACTTCTAGCGCGGCCCGGCGACGAACCAGCCCGAACGCCCCAGCCATCCACCCAGAACCAGGCCGGCCTCGTCGAGCAGGGCGCGGAGAGCGCTTTCGTCGAGGAGACGCGCGGTGAAGGCCTGCGTCCAGAAGTTGCCGTCCACGCCGTAGCGGACTTCCGTGGTGATCAGGTCACCGTCGCGGCGGACCCACAGAAGGGTGATCTCGGCATCGCCCAGGCGGGAGGTCCTGCCGACGCCCGCTTCCGGGTCCCATTCGCGCGGATACGACTCCCCTATCACCACGCCATCCCGGGCGACGTGGGCCGCGGCGGTTCGAGCGAAGGCCGGGCCGGCATCCGGATCGTCGACCAGATGGCTGGCCATCAGGACCGCGTCGAAGCGCCGTCCGAGCCGGATCGTTGCAGCATCGCCGACGATGCCTTCCACTTCCGCCGGCAGGGAGCGAATCATCGCCGCGCCGTTGTCGACGCCGGTGACCCGGTGGCCGAGCCGGGCGAGCGGTCCGGCGATCCGACCCGGCCCGCAGCCGAGGTCGAGGATCGACGCTCCCGCGGGCACGAGCGAGTGGATCAGCTCGGGCTCGCCCATGGCCGGCAGCCGCCGGTAGAACTCCAGCGGGCTGCCGTCGGGAGCGACGTCGGTGCGGTCGGAAACCGGGTCCATGTCTGGCATCGCAAGTCAAACCGCCGTGCGGGCCGTCGGACCTAGGGTCGGGATCGCCGCATAGGTGCCCTCGAAGGTCGCCACCACGACGCCGGCGGAGGTGACTTCGGCCGTCAGCTCGATGCGCGCCGGCCTTCCGCGCCGCAGCGCCAGGAGGAACCGGCTCCAGATCGCCTCGTCCGGTGCTGCGCACGCGGCGGAGAACGCTTCGTCGATCGGCCTGCGGTAGTCCATGGCTCCGCGCTGGATGACGATCCTTGCATCCAGCCCCGCCTCGCGAACGCGAAGCAGCACGATCGACCATGCCGCCAGCATGGCCACGGACGCACAGCTGCCCCCGAATACGGTGCTCCGGTGATTGATGTTGGGTTCCAGCGGGGCGCTGAGGATTACCCCCATGGCATCCGACCGAACCGCCCGAACGCCCATGTGGTCGGTGATCGGTATGTGCTCGTGGAGATAGGCCTCGACTTCGAGCGGCGTCATGCCAGACCCCCGATGCGACGACGGTTTCGCCCAGCGTAGCGCACCGGGCTCGAGAGGCCGGCGACGCGCGCAGTCACGGCGAAGCGGCGCGCCGTCACGGCGAAGCGGCGCGCAGTCACGGCGAAGCGGCGCGTCCGCGCGGCCCTCCACGGGCGTACATTGGACGACGCCATGATTTCCAGGATCGACGACACGCACGTTCACGACTGGCGGGGCTGAGCCATGGCAACCGATAGCTACGGCCGCCGCGTCGACTACCTCCGCATCTCGGTGACGGAGCGCTGCAACCTTCGCTGCGTCTACTGCATGCCCGCTGGTGGGCTGCCGGTGCGGGAGCGCTCCGAGCTGCTGAGCTTCGAGGAGATAGAGCTCTTCGTTCGGGCGGCGGCGCGTGAGGGCATCTCGCGGATCCGCCTGACCGGCGGCGAGCCGCTGGTCCGCAAAGGCATCGTGGAGCTCGTGCGCCGCCTGCGCGCCGTACCGGGCATCGAGTCGGTCGCACTGACCACGAACGGCTCGCTGCTCGCGAGGATGGCGGCGGACCTTGCGTCGGCGGGCGTCGATCGCGTCAACGTCTCGCTCGTCTCGCTCGACCCGGCGGTCTACTCGCTCGCGACGCGAGGCGGAAGACTCGAAGACGCGCTGACGGGCATCGACGCCGCTCTCGAGGCCGGGATGGCGCCGGTGAAGATCAACGTGGTCCTGATGCGGTCGCTCGGACAGGACCCGATGACCTTCGCCCGGCTCACCCTCGACCGGCCGCTCCATGTCCGCTTCATCGAGTACATGCCGGTCGGAGCCGGCGGCGAGGACGGCTGCGACCCGGTTGGCGGCAGCGACGACTGGACGCAGGCCGACCGCGTCGCGAACGACGAGGTCCTGGCTCGCCTCGACTCCGACGGTGCGGGGGCCGGTCTCGGGCCCCTCAAAGTGGTCGATCCGGGCGACGGACCGCCCGGCTCCGGCCCGGCGCGCTACTACCGGTTCGACGGCGCCGCGGGAACGGTGGGCGTCATATCCGCCATGTCGCACATGTTCTGCGCGGACTGCAACCGGCTGCGCTTGACCGCGGACGGGCGCCTGCGCACCTGCCTCTTCTCGGACGACGAGATCGATGCCCGCCGCGTGATTCGCGAGGGCAGTGGGGCGGACCTGCGCGCGCTGGTGCTTGCCGCCGTGGCCGCGAAACCGGAATCTCACGCGATGCGGGTCGGAACCATCCGCCGCATGTCCCAGGTCGGAGGCTAGCGCGGTGTCCGAGAAGCATCTGAGCCACGTGGACGAGAACGGGGCGGCGCGAATGGTGGACGTCTCCGGCAAACCGGCCACTCACCGGCGGGCCGTGGCGCGCGCGATAGTCCACATGCGCCCCGAAACCGTCGCGATGATCGTGGAGGGCCGAGCCCCGAAGGGCGATGTGCTCGCCGTTGCCCGGGTCGCGGGCATCATGGCCACGAAAAGGACCAGCGATCTCATACCCCTCTGCCATCCGCTCGCCATCACTCTTGCGGCCGTGGATTTCGAGCCCTTCGCCGACGGGATCAGGATCGAGGCGGCCGCGGAGACCAACGATGTGACGGGTGTCGAGATGGAGGCACTCACGGCCGCCGGCATCGCCGCGCTGACGCTATACGACATGTGCAAGGCCGTCGATCGAGGCATGAGCGTGGACGGGTTGCGGCTCGTGCTGAAGGAAGGCGGAAGCTCGGGTCGCTGGACCGCGGAGGACGGGCAATGACCTGGGCCGGCGCCGGCGAGGTCGTCTCGGTCAACACGAGCGTCCGCAAGACGGTTCGCAAGACACCCGGCCAGGCTGGCCGGCTCATCTTCGATCGAGGCTTCGAAGGCGACGCTCATGCCGGCGACTGGCACCGACAGGTGTCGCTGCTCGCGCTCGAATCCATCGAGAAGATGGTCGAGCGGGGCCTGCGGGTCGGCCCGGGCGACTTCGCCGAGAACATCACCACTTCGGGAATCGATCTGATGTCCCTGCCGGTCGGCACCGTCCTCTCGATCGGCGACGAGGTCCGCCTGGAGATCAGCCAGATCGGCAAGGTCTGCCACATAAGATGCGCCATCTTCCTCCAGGCCGGCGACTGCGTGATGCCGCGCGAGGGGTTGTTCGCGGTGGTTCGGGCGCCCGGAGACGTGCGTGTCGGCGATCGAATTGCCGTTGTCTCCGAGGGCGACGGCACCTGCGACCGAACGCCGGCGGAGGCGATCGCGGAGTTCGAGGCCGAGCGGGCGGCCCAGCCGTAAGCAGCCGGTCGCAACCGCCCGGTCGCAACCACCCGGTCGTAGTCGGCCATCGAGCGCCGGCGAGTTGCCGGGGTCGTCGATCCGGGCCCGTCAGGCCAGGCTTCGAAGGTCCAGCGCCCGCCCCCAGTGGAGCAGTCTCACGGCGATCAGGACGCCGAAGGCGGCGATCACCAGGATTGCCGCGGCGGCGATCGAGCCGTCCAGGTCGCCGCTCTGGAATTCGCCGTAGACGACGAGCGGGAGCGTCTGCGTGCGGCCGCCCAGGTTGCCGGCGAACATGATCGTCGCGCCGAACTCGCCCAGCGCCCGAGCCCAGCTCATTACGAGGCCGGCCGCGACTGGTCCGGCCGCGAGCGGGCGGGTGATCCGAAGGAACAGGTTCAGCTCGGATGCTCCGTCTACGCGGCCGGCGTCTTCGATGTCGCGATCGACGCTCTGGATGCCGCTCCGCGCCGACCGGACGAAGAACGGTGCCGATACGAAGGTCTGGGACAGCACCACGGCCAGCGTCGTGAACGGGATCTCGATGCCGAGGGCCTCGAGAGGACCGCCGAGCGCACCGCGGCGGCCCAGCAGAAGGAGCAGCCCCAGACCGGCCACGGACGGCGGCAGCACGAGGGGCAGGTCGACGATGGCCTCCACGAGCCAGCTGCCGGGGAAACGCCTTCGGGCGAGGATGTACGCCAGCGGGAGCCCCAGTGCCACCGTCAGAACGAGGCTGACCGCAGTGGTGGCAAGGCTCAGCGCGAGGGCCGTCGTGACCGCCTGCGCGCCGGCCGCGCGGGCCAGGGATCCGTCTATCGCCGAACGGGCCACCAGGACCGCTACCGGCAGGCCCAGAAACAGGGCCAGCAGCCCCGCGGGCAGAGCCGCCGACCAGGCGACCGGCCCGGCGGTCGAACGAGGGCCGCGACCGTCAGGGCGAGGGGCGGCACGGCTCGGAGGGCGGGCCGAGGATTCGCTCGAACCCGTCTCGACGATCGAGCTCACGGCGTCAGCCTCCCGTGAACCCGAACGAGGTCAGGATCGACTGGCCGTCGGGGCCCGCGAGCCAGCTCAGGAAAGCCTGCGCCGCGGCCGGACTGCCGGTGCCCTTGACCACGACTCCCCCGTAGGTGGCGGGAATGTTGGCCGTCGCGGGCACCGCGATCGTGGCGACTCTCGTCGTCGTCTTCGCGTCCGTCACGTACACGATGCCGGCGTCGCCCTCGCCGAGGCCCACCTTGGCCACGATGGCGCCGACGTTGTCCTGCCTCGACACCACGTTCGCGGCGTAGCGAGCGGCGAAATCCGCCGGATAGCCAGGCTGCCTGGACAGGTTGGCGACCAGCTGGTTGGCGTACCTGGTGATGGGCACGCTGTCCGCCGCCGCTATCACCTTGACCCCGGGGCGGGCGAGATCGGCCGGCGTCTCGATGCCTGCGGGGTTCCCGGCGGGGACGATGACCGTCAGAGAGTTGCCGGCGAACTTGACGAGGCCGCCTATGGCGAGGCCCTTGTCGATGAGCTTCTGGGGGTTCGCAGTGTCGGCCGAGAGGAAGACGTCCGCCGGGGCGCCCTGCTCGATCTTGGTTTCCAGGGCGGACGAAGAGTCGGTGGAGATCGTCAGCATTGTGCCGGGATTCGCCGCCTCGTAGACGGTCTTCAGCCTGGCCAGTACCGCGCCCAGGGAAGCCGCACCGAAGATGGTGAGGTTCGCCGGTGGGGCGGTGACGAGCGCGCCGGTCCCCGCCGTCGAGGGGGAGGCGAAGACGCTTGACGATGCTCCGGGACCGCTCGAACAGCCTCCGACGGCCACTGCAATGGCCACCGCGAGTGGCCACCCTGTCCGGATCCTCACGTTCGGACGTCCCTCGCGGACGGAATCTCGACGATCACGTCCGTCGACTTCACCACGCACACGACTTCGTCCCCGACCTCGATGCCCAGCTCCAGGGCGGCCTCGGCGGTGAGGAGGCTCACCAGCCGGTGGGGACCGGCCATGACCTCGACCACGGCAGCGACCCCGTCGCGCTCGACTCGCGTCACGACTCCGGGAAAGCGATTCCGGGCGGACTGGGCCACGATGGGGCGATCCTGCGTCTGGCGCCGGCGCTCGCTGAGGAGGCGCGTGACTTCCGCGATGGCGACGACCCTCTGGCCGCCGGCCGAGCGGCTCATGAGGATGGTGCCGTCGGCGCCCCAGCGGCGGATCGTCTCGACCGAGACTCCCAGCATCTCCGCGGCTTGGCCGATGCGAAGCGACCCAGAACCTGGCTCCGAGCTGCTCATACCTATGGATTATGGCCCGAATGGCGTCACAGGTCTAGGTATCAGGTTGAGGCCCGCTCAATCTGTGCGACTGAGATCCGCCCCCGAGCCTGAGCCCTCTGCCTTGTGCTCGAACGGCCCGGCCAGGGTCTCGAGCGCGTGCTCGAGGACCGGTTCCAGGGCGGCCAGCGATTCGAGTGCGCCGCGCGGGCTGCCGGGCACGTTGACGATGAGGCGGCCGTCTCGCACGCCGGCGACCGAACGGCTCAGGTACGAGAACGGCGTGGACCGGGCCCCTGAGGCTCGCATCAGCTCGGCCAGGCCCGGGATCTCGTAGTCGAGGATCTCCTTCGTCGCCTGAGGAGTGACGTCGCGCGGCGTCAGGCCCGTCCCGCCCGTCGTGATCACGAGCACGTACCCATCACTCGCTGCCAGCAGCTGTGCGATAGCCGGGCGATCATCCGCCACCACGGCCCGATCCACCTCGTAGCTGAGCTCCGACAGACGGACCGCCAGCCCCTGTCCGCTGGCGTCCTGCCGGGTCCCGGCCGCGACGCCGTCGCTGACGGTGACCACCAGCACGCGCCGGCCCGTCGCATGACCTGCCGCTGCGTCCCGAGCCCGCCTGCGGCCCTCGCTCACCGGCCCAGCCACATGACCTCCACTTCGGCTCCGGGATCGACCCGGCGGCTCTCTTCGGGCACGATGGCGAGCCCGTCCGCAAGCGCCATGGAGCTCAGCACGTGGCTCCCCTGCCCTCCCGCCAGGCTCACCCGAAGCCTGCCTCGCTCGTCCCGCCGGGGCGATCCGTCCTCGCTCTGCTCGACCTTGACGCGCACGAAGCCGCGCCGGCCGCGGCTGCTCCGCAACGTCTCGGCAGTGACCGCTCGATCGGTCAGCGGCGCCACCGAGCGCCGCCCACCGAGCCGCTGCAGAACCGGCCGGACGAAGAGCTCGAACGTGACGAGGGTGGACACGGGGTTGCCCGGCAATCCGAAGAGCAGCACTCGACGTCCGTCGCGGTCGCGCGGCGCCGAGCGGCCGAAGGCGAACGGCTTGCCCGGCTGGATGGCAATCCGCCACAGGTCCACGCTGCCGAGAACCCCGAAGGCGTTCCTGACGACGTCGTAGGGGCCCACGGAGACGCCGCCGCTGACGATCAGGGCATCCACGCGGTCCACGGCAGGTCGCAGCGCGGCCATGATCGAATCCAGCGAGTCGCCGGCGATGCCAAGGTCGACCGCCTCGACTCCGGCGGCGCGGCAGGCCGCCAGAACGCCCGGTCGGTTGGCGTCCGGGATGCCGCGCCGGCCGACCACGCCGTCGGAGTGGCGCAGTTCGTCGCCGGTCGAGAGGACGCCCACGATCGGGCGACGGTAGACGGGCACGCCGGCCAGTCCGACGCCGGCGGCCAGCGCGATCTGGGCCGGCCCCAGGGCCATTCCGGCCCCCAGCAGGCTCGCCCCCGCTCGGACGTCCTCGCCCCGGTGCCGGATGTGGTCATTCGGCGCGGCGGCGACGGCGACCAGGCACGATTCTGCAAGCGTCTCGCCCGGGCGGAAGCTTTCGGCGCGTGTGGCAGGAGGGCCGTCCGGCTCGGCCGTCGCGTCAGCCGCCGTCTGGCGGGCCTCGAGCGTGGACTCAACCGGGACGATGGCGTCGGCCGAGGACGGGACCGGCGCCCCGGTGGCGATGCGGACGGCACAGCCCGCCGGGATCGTCACGTCCGCGGAGCCGCCGGCTCTCACCTCGCCGACCACCTGGAGGCGCACCGGATGCTCGGGCGAAGCCCCGGCGGTGTCCTCCGCATGAACCGCGTAGCCGTCCATCGCGCTGTTGTCCCAGGGCGGCAGATCGAGCGTGCTGACGATGGGCTCGGAGAGGATTCGGCCCAGAGCGTCGCCTACCGGGATCTCCTCGACCGGCAGCGGCGCGTCCACGGCGGAGAGAAGCCGGCCCCGGGCGTCCTCGCCGGTGAGCAGTGGCCGTACCGGGTCCGTCATGGGCGGCCGGCCTCGGCCCCGGCGCCGCAATTCCACCGGCGACGACCCCGGTTCGGTGCGGAACGGGTCGGTGTCTCCACGCAAGGCATTGTAGATATGATGGGTGTCGTTCCGACGCCCCCTCGGCCTCGCGTGGGTGGGGAGGTAATCGCGGCATGAGGCCCGTCCTGAGCGCCATCGTGCTGGCCGGAGGCAGCAGCCGGCGGATGGGTGGCGACAAGCGATCGATCGAGGTGGACGGTCGTCCCATGCTGACCGGGGCCCTCCGGCTGGCCGCGCAGGTGTCGGAGGATGTGGTCGTCAGCTGCCGCGCCGAGGGGCCTCCGGACTCTCGCCTGTTCGATGGGGTCCCCGTCAGGCTCGTTTTCGATGACCGCGACGGCGGGCCCCTCGCCGGTCTGGAGGCGAGCCTTGATGCGGTCGCCAACGACCTCGCGGTGGTCCTTGCCGTGGACATGCCGGCGGTCACGGAGCCGATGGTGTGGCGGCTGGCGGAAGCGGCCGTGGACCGGCCCGAAGCATCCGCCTCGCTCTTCGCAGATGAGTCCGGCCTGGTTCCGTTTCCGGCGGTGCTCCGGCGACAAGCTCGTGTCGTCATCTCGGCGCAGCTGGATCGGGCCTGCCTGCGCGTCGCGGACGCCCTGCTCAAGCTGAACCCGGTGACCGTGCCGGAGACAACGGGAACCCTTCTGGCCGGCCCAATGGCCTTTCTCAACGTCAACGGTCCGCAGGATCTGGCATCCGTCGCTCACGCGTCACCGGCCGGGCGCGGAACGACTGAGCCACGCGCAGATGAGGAGCGAACGATGGACCTGGAGCAGTGTCTGGCAGTCGCCTGTGGATCCTCCGGACCGATTGCGACAAAGGCGGTCGCACCGACGGCCGAGGAGACGGCGGCACTGCTCGACTTCACTCGGGCAGTCGCCCACGCCGGCGAGCGCAAAGACGCCCCGCTGGCCGCCTACGCCATGGGGATGGCGATGGCGGATCTGACGCCCTCGGAACGCGCGGACGTCCTGCGCCGTTCCGCCGCGGCCGTCGACGAGGCGGCAGCGGTTGACGAAGCGGGCACGTCCTCCCGGTAGTCGCCACTGAAGGCAGAGCGGCGGCTCGACTATCGGCAGAGCGCTCAGCGATCGTCCGGCGGCGAGCCCATCGGATCAGATCCTCGTCTCGAACGCGTCCGACCAGGGCGGCTCGGCGGAGCATTCCGGGCAGGCCAGCGCGATGAAGTCCAGCCATTCCACGGCCTGCGACGGGTTGGCGAGCCCGCCGGCCTCGTCCGCGAACGAGCCCGCCCCCGGGGCCACGAATCGGTCGAGCATCAGCAGGGCCACGCCGGCCTGCGGGCGCCCCACCGCCTCCAGAACCGCGCGCTTCCACTTCCCGTCCCGGTCGACAAGGATGGTCAGCCGCGAACCGAC
>DAHXON010000084.1:3726-15549 GCA_027364875.1 Chloroflexota bacterium | reverse complement strand
GAGTGGGGCTCGGCGTCGCTTCCTGGACGTTCGCCAGCTCGCCGAGGGGCAAGCCAAGACGGGAGTCCAGCTGGGCGTTGGCAAGCAGCCAGGGGCCGGAGAGGAACCCGGCTGGAATGGCCGACACGGTGGGCTCGCCGCCGGCCGCGCCCGTGGCGCTGAGCACGAACGTGGCGCTGGAACCCTGCGGAACGGCGCCGTAGTAGCCGGGCGCGCTGACCGCGACGTCGTGCTGCAGGGCAAGGGCCACGACCCGCTCGCCGCTCGAGTTCGATTCGCGGTCTATGTCGAAGGCGGTCCCCTTCGCCCGCCAGGTCACGTCACCGGTGACGACCCGATACATGCCGCCGTCCGGCAGCTGGACGCGGTGGTAGACGCGACCGGCGAGCTGGGCGATCTGCAGGTTGGACGGGTCCACCGAATCGAGACGGACGTCGGCGCCGCCGTCCAGACGAACGTAGCTCGATCCGAGCGTCAGGTAGGCGCGGCCGCCCGCGGCGACCCGGATCTCGTCGCCCTGGCTCAGCTCCGCCCCGGCGAGCAGCGGAGTGGCGTCCTGGCCGCGGACGAGGGTCGCGGCCACGGCGTCGTCCGTCCGAGCGGGCGGCCGGGTGGGCCACAGGACGCCGCTGCCGGCGAGGAAGGCCGCCAGGGCAAGGCACGCGGCCAGGCCGACGCCGACCCAGCGCGACGGCATCGCCCGGGTGGGAATGCGCCACGTCACCGACGGCCGGAGCCTGGTCGGCTCGCTGCCGGCGTGGCCGCGGTCCTCGAGAAGCTCAAAGGGAGCAGGCGCGACGGCAGGCCCGGGGCCGGGTTCGGCGGACGCGGCCGCGAGTATGCCAGGCTGCTCCGACATCCGGAGTTCAGGCAAGGCCTCGGGCGCCACGAGCTCAGGGGCCACGAGCTCGAGCGCAAGAGGCTCGAGCGCAAGAGGCTCGGGCGCAAGAGGCTCGACCAGGTTCGCCGCTGCCGGCTCGAGTGAGACGGGCGCGATCGAGCCGAAGGAAGCCAGCAGCTCGGCGCGGAGCCGGACGTTGAAGACCGGATCGGGCCGGCCGCGCTGGGCCGTGGCTATCCGGGCAATCCGTCCCGCCTCGCCGAGCTCGGTGGCGAGGACGTCGAGCTGCTCCATCTCGGACGGGCCGTCAGGCAACATCGGCCGACTCCCTCGCCACGGCCACCCGCAACGCCCGCAGGGCGCGGTGCAGGCGGACGGCCAGCGTCTCGCGCGAGCAGCCAAGGACGGCGCACATCTCGGGGCCGTCGAGATCGTCGTAGAAGCGCAGGACGATCACTTCGCGGTGGTTGTCGGGAAGGCTCTTGAGAGCCCGCCGCAGCTGGTCGCGGTCCAGCGCGGCGGCAAGGCCGTCGAGCGCGAGATCTTCCGGCACCTCGTCCTCGAGGTCCGTGATCGGGACGTGCCGCCGGTCGCGGCGGACGTGATCCACCACGGCGTTGGACGCGACTCGATACAGCCAGCCGCCGAAACACTCGTTCCGGAAGTCCGACCGGCGGACGTTCTCGAGCGCTCGCTGGAAGGTCACTGAAGTGAGGTCCTCTGCCGCGCAACGGTCACGGACGCGGCGATAGACGAAGCCGTAGACGCGCGGCATGTAAAAGTCGTAGAGCTCCGCGAAGGCAGCTGCTTCCTCGCGCGCCCGGGCAACGAGCGCTCGCTCGCGCTCGGCCGGCATGCGGGAAGCTCCGTCACGTTCCATCGGCTCGTGAACCGTACGAAGGTCCGAACGGGTGGGCAATCCGCCACCCGTACTGTTCGCGGCCGCCGGTCGCCTGCCACTCCTTCCGGGGGGCACGCGGCGGGAGAGGCGCACCGAGCTGCCAGGCTGTCCGCTGGGACCTCAATCTGGCTCTCCATCGCATTCGCTCGGCATCTCAACGCTGTTCCGTGTCGCTCTCCCGGGTTGAGGAACGGGCGGGCGGAAGAGCTCTGGTTGCCGCCGGCAACTCTTCCGCCCACCTGTCGGGGCTCATCGGGAGCTGGACGAAGCCTCGGGGAAAGGGGCATCGGGATCACCGACGCCCCTCGTGCCCGTTCCTATGCGGCCGGGGTCGGCGTCGGAGTGGCTTCCGGCGTCGGGGTCGGCGTGGGTTCGGGGGTTGCAGCAGCTGGGATCGTCACGGTCAGGACTGGCGAGACCGCGAGGATCGTGGAGACGGTGCAGGCCGGAACGGCAGCGAGGCCGCCGCTCTGGACGCCCGCCAGGGTCTGGTCGCTGTAGGCGTAGACGCGGTACTTGTACGTGTGACCGGGGGAAACGTTCTTGTCCGTGTAGGTGGTCTTGTTCTGATCGGCCGTGTACCAGAAGGTGGGATCCTGTCCGACCTTGAGGACCGGATCGCCGCCATCCTTGGTGCGGGCGATGCCGTAGTAGCTGAAGTACGGACCCGTGTACTTTTCCCAGGTGATCTTCACGCTGCCGTCGGCCTGCAGAACGGCCGTGGCGTTGAGGGTGACGACCGGCGGAGCGGTCGGCACGGACTTGGCGGTCATGACGACCTTGAGCGTGGTGGTCCGGGCCAGAGCCGTGGTCTTGCCGCTCGGGTAGTAGATGGCTTCGACGTTGAAGTTCCAGGTTCCGGCCTTGCCGTCCACCGTGACCGAGGTGTTGCACGGATCGATGACGGCCCAGTAGCCCTTGCCCTCGGCGTAGCCGGGGGTGTCCGGATAGGTCACGCCGGAGAGCTTGTAGTAGTTGAAGTCAGTGGAGCCCTTGTAGCCGCTCCAGCTGAACGTGTAGGTGCCGTTGCCGTTGTCCTTGACGCTGAGCGGGCCGAGGTCGGCGGTGTTGACCGGCGGCTTGGTCGGCGCGGCCGGGACCGTGACGGTCCTGGCATTGGACTCGGCGAGGACCGCGTACGAGGCGTCCGCCGACTTGACGGCGAACACCTTGTAGGTGAAGGTCCCGGCTCCGGGGCAGTCGGTGAAGGACACGGTGGCCTTGTTGTCGATCGCGGCGACGAGCTTGTCACCGCTGCCGAGCGGCCACGAGGCCGTGCTGTCGGTAGAGCGGACCACCTTGTAGTAGGCGAAGTCCTCGCCCGCGTAGGCGGTCCAGGTCAGCTGGGCCTTGCCGGCCGAGGTCGTGACCGTGAGCGTCAGAGGGCCGACGAGGGGCACCGGGGTGGGTGTGACCTGCGGGGCCGGAGTCGGCGTGGCGGCCACCGGCGTGGGCGTCGGGGTTGGTGTGGGCGTGACCTCCGGAACCGGGGTCTCGTCGTCGCCACCGACGACCACCGGAGTGGGCTCGGCGGCATTGATGACGGTTCGCACCACCGTGGCGCCGAAGGCCACGCTGGCCACGACCAGGATGCCCGCCAGGGCCAGCGGCAGGGCCGCCGGCAGCCGGCGGATGGAGTGGCTGCGGATCCGAGTCAACGGTCCTTCGATGTCGTGCTCGACCCTTGCGCCGGGCGCCGACCCGGTCTTTGGGTCTCGGCTGTTGTCCATTGGTTCACTCCCTGCTCGATCTTGAGCCAATGAGTCCGTGCGGAGGTGCAAGTCCGCTCGTCAACATAACGCCGCAGGCGACGCGGGATTACCGCCGGATGGCTCCTTACGGGAAATTGGGCGCCAAAGAGCCCTCGGGTGGGGTGCGGTGCGGTTTGACATCACGGCCGGGCGGGCTCCATGCTCGCCGCGACGCCGGGGCGGTACCGTCCCGCCCAGCCTTTCGCCAGCAGCAGGGCCCAGAATGTTCTTCCGCTCCCGTTCCATGCCAATCGCGATGGCCGGCCTCGCCCTCGCCGCGATCCTCGTGAGCGCGTGCGCCGGTTCGGCGACGCCATCGGGATCGCCCGCGCCGTCATCCCACCCGAGCTCCGGCACCTCGAGCCCCTCGGGATTGCCCTCGACGAGCTCGAAGCCTTCGTCGTCGGGCTCGGCGGCCGCGTCGTCGTCCGCGAGCGCGAGCGGCCTCGCGTCCGCGCCCGCGTCGGGAGCGAGCGGATCGGCCTCCCCACTGGCTTCGCCGGACTGCGTCGCCGCGCTCAACCTGCCCCACGCGGACCCCGCGCTGGAGGCAATCCTGCCCTGCACAATCGGCAACGTGAATCTCGAGAGGTTCAGCCTCAAGCTGTCGGACTACATCGCCTCGTCCAGCGGCGGCGAGCGCGACCTCTACGCACCCTGGCTCGTGCAATTCGGACTGACCCCGAGCGACGTCAACATGGCCGTTGTGGCGGACCTGACGCAGCAGGAGAACCTCGTCATCCACGCCATCGGGGTCCCCGGAGCGGCCGACGACAAGCTCGCGTCGGAGTTCGCGGATCAGGGTCGGAAGGCGGGCTGGTCGGTTACTTCGAGGACCGTGGCGAAGCGGCCGCTGTTCGAGATGGTCGACCCCGCGTCCGGGGCGGCCGGCAACGCCTCGCTCGGCTACGTCTTCGCCAGCAACCACGTCCTCTATGCCGTCATCACCGACGATCCGTCCCTCCTCGTGGAGGCGCTCATCAAGCTGCCATAGGCTCGCCGGCGGGATTCGGGTGTGGCCGAGGTCGCCCCGGTACAATCGCCGCTGAGATGCCGAACCTCGAGCGACCCCTGCGCGAAGCCTGGATCGTGGCCGCGCTACGAACTCCATTCGGAAGGTACGGAGGCGCCCTTGCCGGCGTCCGGCCCGACGACCTCGCCGCGATCGTCATCAGAGCCATCGTGGAGCGCACCGGGATAGATCCGGCCGCGATCGAGGACGTCATCTTCGGATGCGCCAACCAGGCTGGGGAGGACAACCGCAACGTCGCCCGAATGGCTGCTCTGATCGCCGGCTTGCCGGTCGAGATAGGCGGCCTGACGGTCAACCGGCTGTGCGGAAGCGGGCTTCAGGCGGTCAACTCGGCGGCTCACGCCATCGCCGTCGGCGACGGAGACGTGTTCATCGCCGGGGGCGTCGAATCGATGAGCCGGGCGCCGTACGTGATGCTCAAACCGGAGACCGGCTACGAGCGCGGCGCTCGCGAGCTCGTCGACACCACGCTCGGCTGGCGGTTCGTGAACCCGAAGCTCGCTGCGGCCCATCACCCCTACTCGATGGGCGAGACCGGCGAGAACGTGGCGGAGCGCCTGGGCGTCAGCCGCGAAGATCAGGACGCGTTCGCGCTCGAGAGCCAGCGCAAGGCTGCCGCTGCCGCCGCGGATGGGCGTCTGACGGAGCAGCTCGTGCCGGTCAGCATCCCGCAGCGCAAGGGCGAGCCCATCGCGGTGGATCGCGACGAACACCCCCGACCCGACACGACGATCGAGGCGCTGGCGCGGCTCCGGCCGGCATTCCGAGACGGCGGGACGGTCACCGCCGGCAACTCTTCGGGTATCAACGACGGCGCCGCGGCGGCCCTGGTCGTGGAAGCCGCCCGGGCTCGATCCCTTGGTCTGCGGCCGATGGCTCGTGTCGTGGCCACGGCGGTTGCGGGCGTGGATCCGGCGGTCATGGGCCTCGGCCCGATCCCGGCCACTCGGAAGGCGCTCGCGCGAGCGGGGCTGAGCGTGTCGGACTTGGACGTTGTGGAGCTGAACGAGGCTTTCGCCAGCCAGTCCGTGGCCTGCATCCGCGAGCTCGGCATCGACCCGGCGCGGGTGAACCTCGACGGCGGAGCGATCGCCCTGGGCCACCCTCTGGGCGCGAGCGGCGGGCGGCTGATCGCGAGCCTGGTCCACGGCCTGCGGCGGACCGGCGGGCGGTACGGGCTGGCGACGATGTGCATCGGCGTGGGCCAGGGCATCGCGACCGTCGTGGAGCGGATCGACGATTAGCGGGGCGGCGAGGGTGGCAGCGCAAGCGCCGGCCGCCACCGGCCTGGCGATCGAGACGCACGAGCTGCGCAAGGAATTCGGCCGGATCGTCGCCGTCGATGCCCTGACGATGACCGTTCCTCGCGGCGAGGTCTTCGGCTTCCTCGGCCCCAACGGAGCCGGCAAGACGACCTCCGTGAAGCTGCTGCTGGGCCTGTCCGCGCCGACCTCGGGCAGCGCCTCGGTCCTGGGAGCGCCGCTCGGCGACGTGGCGGCCCGCCGCCGGATCGGCTACCTGCCCGAGCTGTTCCGATACCAGGGTTGGATGACGGCGCGCGAGGTGCTGGGGCTTCACTGCGAGCTGGCGCGGCTGCCGAAGTCCGACTGGGCCCGCGAGATCGACGATGCCCTCGACCTGGTCGGCCTGACGGACCGAGCCGGCGATCGAACCGCCACGTTCTCGAAGGGCATGCAGCAGCGCCCGGGCCTGGGCGTCGCCCTGCTGGGCCGGCCCGAGCTGGTCGTGCTCGACGAGCCCACTTCGGCGCTGGACCCGGTCGGCCGGCAGGACGTCCGGCACATCCTGGCCGCGCTCCGGGACCGCGGAACGGCGGTCTTCCTCAACTCCCACCTGCTCACGGAAGTTGAGCGCGTCTGCGATCGGGTGGCCATAGTGGACCGCGGCCGGGTCGTGGCTCAGCTCACGATGTCGGAGCTGACCAGGGAGCGCGGCGTCAGCGTCCGGGTCACGGGGCTGGCCGACGCGGCCGACGGGATCGATGGGCGGTTCGGCCGCGTCAGCGTCGAGGTGGAGTGGCTTCACGCGGAGGGCATCGCGGAGGCGGCGGTGCCGGGGCTCGTGGCGGCGCTCGTGGCTCTGGGCGGGGAGATACACGCGGTGGTTCCCACGCGCCAGACGCTCGAGCAGCGGTTCATGTCGCTGCTGGGCGTGGCCCAGGACCCCGAGGACGGAGAGGAGCCGCCCGGTTCGCCCGGTTCGGCCGGTTCGCCCGGTTCGGCCGGCGCGGCCGGAGGCGCGCGACCGTGAGCATCTCTTCGATCCTGATCATCGCCCGCCTGACCCTGCGCGAGGCCGTCAGGCGCAAGCTGCTGTGGGCCCTGGTCGGCCTGACGTTTCTCATTTTCGGTTTGACGTGGTGGGGCTTCTCGCGGATCGCCGACGTCTCGCCGGTCAGCGGCCCCGTCGAGATGCTCGCCGTCTCGCAGATCCTCGTGATGCTCGCCTTCATGTTCAGCTTCGTGCTCGCGATGACGGCGGTTTTCGCCGCGTCTCCGGCCATCGGGCCGGAAATCGAGAACGGGCTTCTCCTCGCGATGCTCGCCCGACCGATCCGGCGCAGCGAGGTGCTGCTCGGACGCTGGCTCGGCCTCGGCTCCGTTCTCGTCGTGTACGCACTCGTCGCCGGATACCTGGAGCTTGGCGCCGTGGACCTGGCCACCGGCTACCTGCCGGATCAGCCGATGATGGCGCCGCCCTACCTCGCGGCCGAGTCGCTCGTGCTCCTCACCCTCGCGCTCCTCTTCAGCACGCGGATAACGTCGGTGGCGGGCGGCGCGATGGCCGTGGTGGGCTACGGGCTGGCCTGGATGGCGGGCGTTCTCGAAGGGGTCGGCCAGGCCTTCAACAGCGACGTCCTCCGCATCGCGGGCAACCTGGCCCGCCTGATCCTCCCGAGCGACATCCTGTGGCGGGGCTGCGCCGGCGCCCTCACGCCGAACCGCGAAGTCCTCACGGGCGGCGGGGTCGCCAACGTGGACCTCTACCGCTTCAGCCCGTTCTCCGGCTCCGCACCGAGTCCGGAATGGCTTGCCTGGTGTCTGGTCTGGATCGTCGGGGTGCTGGCCCTGGCCTCATGGCTGCTGCGCCGCCGCGAAATCTAGGTCCCGGTCCCGCGAGGCCCTACTTGAACGCCTCCCAGACGAAACCGTAGCAGACGAAGACGACGCTCAGGGCGATGAGCGCCTTCTCGATCCAGCCGAAGTGGCGCCGGCAGGCAATCGCGACGAGCGCGACCAGGAACGGCATGAAGTCCATCTCGTACCGGAAGCCGTACGTGGAGGCTCCGCCGCCGCCGTAGTAGAGGAAGACCGGTATTGCGGCGAGGACTACCGAGGACCACAGAACGAGGTTGGTCCGATCGCGGAAGCCCGCGTTGAGGGCAATCAGCACGGCGGGCGTGGTCAGGAAGATCGAGTGTCCCTGGTTGCTCGGCACGATCCACGGAAACGAGTCGCGAACGTGGTCGATGCCACCGGTGAGGAAGAGCCGGAGGTTGTCCGGGAGGTGGACGATCGAAAACAGCCCCTGCTGCCGCAGTCGTTCAAGCGGTGGCGTGATCCAGGAGATGTCGTAGCCGGTCTCCAGCGGCGAGCCGAAGCGGACCCAGTCGAACCAGCCGGTGACGGCGACCGAGGCGAGGATGGGGAGTCCGAAGGCGACGATGGGGAGGCCGAGGGCCACCGACCAGGCCGGCCAGGCCCCGCGGCGGTCGCTGCGCTCGGCCATCAGTGCCAGGCCGAACGGGACCGCGACGATCCAGAGCGTCGGCCGGGCGAGCCCCGAGAGACCGATCAGCAGCCCGAGCACGAAGGGTCGCCGGGCGCCCTGCCACTCGATCAGGGCCAGCGAGATCAGCAGCACCGATTCCAGATGCGCGAGGTAGTAGAAGTTGCCCTCGAACGCGAGCGTGAAGAGCAGGGTGCCGAACGCTCCCAGGGCGGCCAGCCAGTAGTCGGCCGAGCCGCCCGGACCGTAGCGGCGGGCCAGGGGCAGAGCCACCCAGCCGGCCAGGATCCCCAGGGTGGCCGATACGATCCATCGAGAAAGCGGCCAGAGAGCCTCGAACGGAACGAGGACGAAATACGGCACGGTCGGCAGCAGGCTCATCGCCTGGTAGTTGCGGCCGCCGATCGTCACGATGTCGTTGATCGTGGTCAGCGTCGTGAGGTCCGAGCGCCCGTGGCTCAGCATGTCGTTGGCGAGAATCATCATGTGGTCCGGGCCGAAACTGCCGATCTGCTGGCTCCGCACGAAAGTCGCCGTGGCATAGATCGTGGCCACGAAGAACATCCAGGCGATCGCGCCGGGGTCTCGGACCAGGATCTCCGTCCGATGGCGAAGCCATTGCGCGGGCGACACGGTGCCTCCCCTGCTCAGCGACTGAGAGCGCCGCCCTCCTCGCCGGCGGGCCGCCGGCTGCCACGCGGTGGCGACTCGCTGTGGCGACTCGCCGTGGCGGCTCGCCGTGGCGCGGTGGCGGCTCCGGGCGATGCTAGCATCGCCAACCCGCGTCGAGGCGTCGTTACGGTAGGCTATCGCGGTATCAGACAGGAGGCCGAAGCTGCCAGAAGACCCATCCTCCGCGGCGCCGGACGCCCAGGCCGATACGCAGGACCACTCCGCCGCGGTCATCGAGGCGGCCCGATCCGCAGATTCCGACGGTGTGGCGGCGGTAGACCAGAAGCGCGTCGTGATCGTCATGCCCGCATACAACGCGGCCAAGACCCTCGAGCGGACCTACCGCGACATCCCCCACGAGATGATCTCGCGGGTCATCCTCGTCGACGACGTCTCCCGCGACGACACCGTCACGATCGCCCGGCAGCTGGGCCTCGACGTGATCATCCACCGCCAGAACCTCGGCTACGGCGGCAACCAGAAGACCTGCTACGACGCCGCGCTGGAGGCGGGCGCGGACGCCGTCGTGATGCTCCACCCGGACTACCAGTACGACGCCACCCGCATACCCGCGCTGGTTGCGCCGATCCTCGCCGGTGAGAAGGATCTGATGCTGGGCAGCCGCTTCCTGGGCGATCCGCTCGCGGGCGGGATGCCCAGATGGAAGTACGTCAGCAACCGGTTCCTCACCTGGGCGGAGAACGTGGCATTCGGGCTGCACCTGTCCGAGTACCACACCGGTTTCCGGGCCTACAGCCGCACTCTGCTCGAGACGATCCCCTACCGGCTCAACAGCAACGACTTCGTCTTCGACCAGGAGCTCGTGGCTCAGGCGGTTGCCGTGGGCATGCGGGTCGGCGAGATCGCGGTTCCCACCCGCTACTTCGAGGAAGCCAGCTCGGTCAACTTCCGGCGAAGCGTGGTTTACGGGCTCTCAACTCTTCGGGTTGTCCTGCGCTTCCTCCTGCACCGGCTGCGAGTCAGGCGGTCGCGCAAGCTGTCCAGCCGAAAGCCATCGGCTCGGTGAGGCGTTTCTCTTCGGGCCTGCTCCGAAGCGCGATCGGCATCGCGATCTCGGTCGTGTGCGTCTACCTGGCCCTGCGCGGCGTGGACCTCGCTCACACCGCCTCTCTGCTGGCGGCGGCCCGGCTCCAGTGGATTGCCCTGGCCGGGTTCTTCGTGGTCGCCGATCTCTTCTTTCGTGCCCTGCGCTGGCAGCGCCTGATCGCCCCGATCCACCAGGTTCCGCTGCGCCGGCTCGGCGGCTACATGCTCGTCGGCTACCTCGCCAACAACGTCCTGCCGGCCCGCCTCGGCGAGCTCGTCCGCAGCCACTACCTGGGAGACCGCGAGGGCATCAGCCGCAGCGCGACCCTGGGCACCGTGGTGGTCGAGCGTGTCGTGGACACGGTGGTGCTCGTGGCAATCGGCGCGCTCGCGATCCTGGTCCTCAACGTCCGCGGCGTGGTCGTCAGCGCGATCCTCGTCGGCGTGGCTCTCGCGGCGCTGCTCTGCGTCGCTCTGGCGGTGACCCTGGCCGCTCATCGGCTGCCCGGCGCGGATCGCGTCGCCGCATACCTGGGCCGCTGGCCGCGGATGGTCGGCATCGTCTCCCGGTTGCGTGATGGGCTCAGAGTGGCCGCCCTGCCCCGCACGATCGCTCTGGCAGGGGTCCTGAGCGTGGCGGCCTGGGGCTGCACGGTCCTGGCCTTCCTGGCCGTCGGCCAGGCGCTCGGCATCGAGCTGACGGTCGGCGAAGGGGCCCTCCTGGCCGCCGGCACGAACCTGGCGACGGCGGTTCCGTCCGGCCCGGGCTACCTGGGCACGTTCGAATACGCGGGTCAGATGATCGCGGTCGCGTTCGACCTGCCGGCCTCGAGCGGGCTTGCCCTCGCGGTTCTGATGCACGCGCTCACGCTGCTCGTCAGCTCGTTCGCCGGCGCGGTCGCGCTCATACGGCTCGGCTGGCAGGCCAGGGCCGGGACGAAGGCCGCGGCCGGCTTCTCGGACACATCCGAGTCCGCAACTACGCTGCCGGCTACCCGCGCCGCACTCCTGCACGATCGCCATGACGCGATGGCGCCGGAGGGCTATGGTGCTGGTCACAATGACGACTGAGCCTCATGCCTCCGTTCCGGACGAGGGTCGCTGGCTGGATCAGGCCAGCAAGATCCTCGCCAATCTCGGATTCGAGCTGGTCGAACCGAACCGCGCGCGCGGCGACGAGACGACGCATCTGCTGATCGCGCTCCGGGCCCAGCCGACCCTCGCCCATTTCGACCCGGAGAAGATCGACTACTGGGTAACCGAATCGGGCCGGGGGCGGCCTCGACTGCTCGACTGCGAGACCCGTCTCCCGATCGCCTCGGACTACGCCTGGGGACGGATCGTGGCCACGGACAGACTGGGCGTCCGCAACGAGTTCCTGAGCTTCGGCGGCGCTCTCCGCGCCCAGGCGGCGTCGGACGGAACGATCCTGGTCGACTTCGGCTCACGCGCCCCGATCCTGCGCTGGAGCGGCCACAGCCAGACCACCGATCCGCTCTCGAGCGAGGTCGGAGCGTTCTTCGGCAGGATCAAGGTTCCGATCGATTTCGTGCCCGGCGCGGAGGGTCTGATCGCCGGATCGACACCCACCACCCTGTACTGCGCGTTCATCCAGTACGTCCGCGAGCGCCTCGGCCAGGCCAGGACGTTCCGCGATGCCAATCGCTGGCTGACCGACTGGAGCGCCCGTGAAACGCAGCGCGTTCAGGCGGTC
Organism: Chloroflexota bacterium; assembly: GCA_027364875.1. GTDB lineage: Bacteria > Chloroflexota > Limnocylindria > Limnocylindrales > CSP1-4 > Fen-1039. The sequence goes on along the minus strand of DAHXON010000084.1, from coordinate 3,840 downwards.
TCACCCGAACACTGGAACGCGGCAACAGAGCTACGGAAGCAGCTCTCCGCCATCGAGGCGATCGCGCGCGAGTAGATCGCGACCGCTCCGACGAACGCAGAGACGGCGCCCGTT
>DAHXON010000084.1:492-3716 GCA_027364875.1 Chloroflexota bacterium | reverse complement strand
CGACGATTCTGCGAGTGCCCCCTGAGCCGAAGCTCAGGAGGCGCTTGGAGCGGGGCTGGCCGACGCAGCGGGGGTCGCGGACGGCGCGACCGAGGTCGACGGCGCGACGGAACCCGACGGGGCCGCGGATCCGGACGCGGAAACCGACGGGCTGGGCGTGACGCCGAGGGCCGTGTTTAGCGCCGCTGAGACGGTCGCGTAGTCGAAGCCGGTCAGGACCTTGCCGTCGACCACGATCGTGGGCGTGGATGGCGTGGACGTGGGCAGGGTCTTCTGCTCGGCCTGGATCTCGGCGTTGTGCGTTCCGCCATCCACGCATGAGTCGAACTTGGCCGTATCGAGTCCACCCATCATCGCGCCGATAGTCTTGAGACGGGCCTTGGTGAAGGCGCCCGAGCCTTCGCTGTACTGGTTGGTGTAGAGCCAGTCGTGGTATGGCCAGAACTTGCCCTGATCCGCAGCGCACCGGGCGGCATTGGCCGCATCCAGCGACTCGGTTCCGCCGACCAGGCCGTCGATGACCAGTTCGTCGTGCCAGACGAGCTTCGCCTTGCCGGTGGCGACGTAGTTGGTGACGAGTTGAGGCTCGTCGGCGGTGGCGAAGTCACGGCAATAGGGGCACTGGAAGTCCGACCAGACGTCGATCGTGTGGGGAGCGTTGGCGTTCCCGAGAGTCAGGCCGTTCTCCGGCACGTTGGTCGGGGTGCCAGCGCTGGCCAACGGAGCGTTGGGGGAGGGCAGGTTGGCGCCGGTTGGGCCGCCGCCGCCACCCGTCAGAAGGATCGCCCCGCCGATGACGACGGCGGCGATCACGATGGCCGCGACCGAGTAGACGAGCAGGCTGGACATCCCACCGCCGCCACCGGAGCCACGAGTGCTCGCCCGGGTGAGGGCTCGGTTCGTGTCTCTGGCTGACAGCCGCTGCTGTCGGGCGGACCGCCGGCTGGTGGGCGGTGCCCCGTTGCCGGATGACGGTCGTCCGCTCGGTCGGTTCGATGACATTCCGCTAGCCCTCGTGAAGCTGGAATTGGGTCATGGGGACGGGCTCGGCGCCGATCAGCCGACCTCGTCCGCCGTGGCCTGGTTGGGATTGGGCGTCCTGAGGTAGACCCACAGGGCCACCACGAACCGCAGGATCAGCGACAGTCCGTAGCTCTCGCACCAGACGCAGACAGCGTGGATGAGGAAGATTTGGGCAAACTGAAACCAGCCCTCGAATGCCACGCCGATGAGCGAGAGGCCGTAGTGGGCGAGCAGGAGGCGGTAGTCGTTCGTCCGCCACCACGCTATTGCCAGCGTGAGGAGCGTGATCGACAGCGCGACCCCGTAGACCGCCACCGGGATCCCGAAGAACGGCCGCGAGTACTGGCTGTTGGCCACCTCCACGCAACCGTGCACCGGGCCGCAGACGGGCGCCTGCCCGGCAAGCTCCACGCTGGACAGGTAGGACGCTATGGCCAGGCCGATGATGTCGAGTGCGGCGAGAACCAGCGCCGGGTGGATGTGCCGGATGCTGCTCCAGACCCGGCGCAAGCCCGAAGGCTCGGCCGCGTCGATCGAGTTGCTTGTCTGCGCCATTGCTCCTGCTTTCGATCTGGTGCCGGAGGCACCGCCTGTCCACACTCCTGCCCGGGAGCCGGCCGGCCGGAGCGTTCGCATATGGTAGCGTGCCGGGCCCATGCGATAGGAACTCGCCCGGGCAACGCATGCGAGTACGCGGCGACGCGGCGCGCCGGCCGGCGTCCTGTCACGAGGGGGTCAGGACGCCGAGGGGGCGGCGGAGGCCGGAGCGGATGGAGAGGCGGATTGCCCCGGCGAGGGGTTTGCCGAGGATTGGGGTGAACTCGACGGGGACGGGGCGGCGGCGAGCGCGGCGTTGATCGCGGCCGCGATCTCCGCGTAGGTCGGCTGGTAGCCCGGGCCCGCGGAGCTGTTCACCACCTTGCCGTTGACGAATACCGTCGGCGTGGCGCTGATGCCCGAAGGCGCCGAAGACTGCTCGGCCGCGACCTCGGAATTATGCGTGCCTTGCTGGACGCACGACTCGAAGCCGGCATTGTCGACCCCGGCGGCCCTGGCGATTCCGATGAGGCGGTCGATCGTGAAGGCGGAGGGATCTTCGGTTGGAGACTGGTTGGCGAACAGCCAGTCGTGATAGGTCCAGAACTTGCCTTCGTCCGCGGCGCACAAACCGGCGTTCGCGGCGTCGCGGGAGGCGGTGGTGGTGATGCCCTGGCTGGCGTCGATCGAATCGATCGTGAGGAAGTCGTGGTAGACGATCTTGAGCTTGCCCGCCTCGACGAAGCCGCTGACCAGCTGTGGCTCCTGCGACCGAGCGAACTGGCCGCAGCCGGTGCACCGGAAGTCCGAGTACAGGTCGAGGGTCACGGGAGCGTTTGCGGGCCCGAGGGTCTGGCGATTCGAAGCGATGTTGGTGGGCGTGGTGACGGTCGGAGTCAGGTAGCTCCCGCTCGAAGGAGAGTTGGTCTGCGTCAACACGAACGCGGCCGCGATCACGACGATAGCCGCGACCACGGCCACGCCGGTCCAGATGAGGATCGGATTCAGGCCCGAGGACGAGGAGCCCGAGTTCCGCGCGTCACGACGCTTCTGGCGTGCGGCAAGCCGGTCCTGCCGAGCCGACCGCTGAGTCGGCTGGCTGGAGCGGTTGGGCTTGGGATCGGTCTTCGCCGGCGATACAGACCGACCTGGTCTTTCGTTCGGTTTCATTGGTACCTGCTGGTTCCGGAGCGGCCGCTCGAGATCGGCCACGCCTATTAACGAGCCCGGGGGCCCGGGCGTTTACGGAAAATGGCGGTCAGCGCGCCGCGAGGAACCCTTCCAGCTCCGCGGCGGTGGGCATCCCTTCCCGGGCGCCCACGTGGGTTGTGGCCAGGGCGCCGCCTGCCACGGCGCGCTGGACGGCTTCGGCGAGTGGCCGGCCCTCGGCCAGTGCGGCCGCGAGCGCCCCGCAGAACGCGTCGCCCGCGCCCGTGCTGTCTACCGTCGCGACCTTGTCCGCGGCCACCGACCAGACACGATATTCGCCGATTCTCACGCTCCCGGCGGGGTCCGGCGCATCCGAGGCCGTGGTTGCGGGTTGGGGTCGGGTGCGCTCCACGGCCGATCGCCCGGCCTCGGCCGGGCGCTCGGCGGTTTGAGCGGCAGCCGCGGCGGCGCGAGCGGCTGCAGCAGCGGCGGCAGCGGCCGCTTCGCCTGAGGGT
>DAHXON010000084.1:0-482 GCA_027364875.1 Chloroflexota bacterium | reverse complement strand
TCTCGATGCTCGCGTCGCTGCCGAACCAGGCCACCGGCATGGCCCTGATCCTCGTCGACGCCGCCGGCGAGAACGAGATCGCCGTGGTTCCGGGCGCCAACTGGGCAATCGAGGCGGGCTACGTCCGCGACTCGCTGGCCCGGGTCGGCCGGCTTCGACTTCGTCTGGAGCCTCTCGAGCACGACCGCGCCGTCGGAGCCGAGTGTCACGATCACCGCGCGGCGGACTCCCGGACCTTCCGGACCCGGATCGAGCAGCACGCGTGCCCGGCTCGCGGTATCCGTCCCCTCGTTTACCCGCCGACCGGTTCGTCTGGCTTCGGTAGCGAGCAGCAGCGCCAGCTCGCTCCGGTTGGGCGTGACGATGTCGGCGAGACCGAACAGGGAGCGATCGATACCGGTCGCGGGAGCGGGATTGAGGATGGTCGTGGCCCCGGCCGCGTGGCCGCACACGAGCGCTTCGCGAACGACGTGGAGCGGAAG
>DAHXON010000083.1 GCA_027364875.1 Chloroflexota bacterium | reverse complement strand
GGCCCATCGAGGCTATCGTGGAACCGGAGCTGACCGTACCAAGGGTTGCGGCCGCTCGGCCCCTCATCCCGTCGCTGGTCGAGGTCTGCACGATCGTCGCGACTGCGGCCTGTAGCGGAGAAACGATCCATCCGATCGCGAACAGCACGACCAGGACCTGCCAGAACGTATCGACTCCCGCGATCATTGCCACCGCCGCGCCGAGCGCGGCCAGACAGCCGGTGACCGTCCTGCGTGCCCCGATTGCGGCAACGAGCCTGACAGAGAGCCCGGCGCCAATGATCATCGCGCTCACCTGGGCGAGATCGACCGCGCCGAAGAGCGCCGTCGGCACGTGCAGATCGTTGGTGAAGAGCGGGACCCACAGGACGTTGACGGCGCCGATCCCAAGCAGCGCCGTGGACGTGGTGATCATCGTCGCGAGCAGCGGCGGTGAGTGAACGATGAAAGCCAGTCCCTCGCGCAGCTCGAGGCTGAGGCCTGCCGCGGCTTTCGAGCCGGCGGACCGCGAGCGGGTTCGAACCCGGGACACGAGCGCGACCGAAGCCACGAACGTGACCGCGTCGAAGACGAAGGCCGGCCAGTACTCTCCGGACAATCCGACGAGCAGGCCGGCCGCGGTCGAGCCCAGGACGGTCGAGAGGACGCGAGTCAACTGGCTGAGCGAGTTGGCCGCGAAGAGCTCGGCGGCGGGAAGGACCGCGGCCACGAATGCCATTCGGGCGGGGGAGAAGAAGGTGCCGACGCTCGCCTGCGCCAGGGCGAGGCCGAAGAGCAGCCACAGCCTCGATTCCGCGTCCACCAGGACGAACCCGAGGACCACGATGGCGCGCAGGAAATCGGACGCCAGCATGATCCGCCGGCGCTCCCAGCGATCGACGAATACGCCCGCCGCAAGCCCGATCGTGACCTGTGGCAGCTCGAGAGCGATCAGGGTCGCCGCCACTGCGACCGGCGACCCGGTGAGCTTCAGGGCTAGCAGCATCAGCGCCAGGGTCGTCAGCCCATCGCCGAGGTCCGAAATCGTCTGAGCCAGCCAGAGCAATCTGAAGTCGGCCCGTCGCAAAGGCGCGCGAAGGCCGCTCGAACCCGGATCGTTCATCGTCGTGTCGGATGCTCCGACGGATCCGCGGCTTTGAAGAAACCGACGAGAAGGCGGTACTCGGCGGAGTCGACGGGCTCAGCGGCGGCGCCCGTCGTCTCCGACGGCACGTCCGAGTCGGCGCCGGTCAGAGCGTCCCGCTTCGGACGGCTCTCCTTCGACAGCTCCGAGAATTCATGGATGAGCGCCTCGATTCGCCCTCGGAACTCGGATGCCCGCGCTTCGGACAGCCTGGCGCCGTCGAAGGCGAGCGTCATTCCCCGGCCGGCGGTCGCCTCGGAGCTCGCACCCCCGCCGTCGATCGAGATCTTGCCCGCCTCGACAGCCCGCTCGATTTCGCGGCGAACCGTCGCGAAGGCGGCAGCGACGAGAGCGTCGACCGCGCGAACCGTCTCAGCCGGGGTCTCGGCGGCCCCTCCGAACAGACTCGGGTCGACGGTCAGGAGGCGCGGCGCGACGTAGCGCTTCTCCACGATCCCCGCGACGAGACGCGTTCCGGCCAGCCGGATGAGTCCACGCGCCTCCAGAACGGCGATGTGATGGTAGAGGCGAGTCTGGCCGACGCCCAGGCTGGCGGCCAGCTGCCTGGCGGTCCATTCGCCTCGGCCCATCAGCTCCACCATGCGCATCCGCAGCGGATCCGACAGGACTCGCAGGGTATCGAGGTCTCGGATGACCACCGCCTCCTCGCCGTCGGGCTGGGAGGCAGGCGAGCTCGTCGTGTCGTCCATTCGATCGTTCACCTACGTATCAACATTCACATCTATGTGAACGTAGGCTACGGTGTGAATGTTCGGAGATCAAGCGTGATCGTCGCCTGGTGGGATTTGTTGGGCGCCGCGCAACAAGCAGACCCGACGCCGATCGGGAGCCCTCCAGCCGCGGGTCGCTTCAGTCGGTGAAGCGGCCAAAAAGGGCCCGCAGCGAACCGGCAATCCCGCCTCGCCGCTGCTGCACGAGTCCGACATGTTCGCCGGCGTCGAGCGCGGCGAGGAGGCGATCGGCGAGTCGATTGATGTCGCCGACTGCTTTGGCGCCTGGCGCCCGCTCGACTGCCGGCACTCCGGCGTCTGAGGCCTGGTAGAACAGCTTTCCGGCGGAGCGAATTTTGGCCAGGGCGGGTATTCCGACCGTGCGCTCGACTTTCGAGGGGGCGATGCCGCTGTTCGCCCGATTGATGACGAGGACCAGCCGGTCCCGCATCTCAAGGGCCGTGGCAACCTCGCGGAACTGGACAGCGGCCCGGATGCAGGGCACATCAGGAGTGACCGGCACGATGATCCGATCCGCGAGGTCGAAGATGGCCAGGTTGAGGGGCCCAAAGTCAGGGTGCAGGTCGAGGATGACGAAGTCGTAGAACGCCCGGGACGCGGCGATGGCCGCGGCCACGCGCGCCGGCTCGAGCACCTCGGTGTGGAACGGAGTGCCTGCGAGGACGAGGACGTCGAGGCCGACAGAGTGTGGGACGGCCACGTGGGCGATCGTCTCCTCTTCCTTGCCGTTCTGGTGGTCCCAAAGCCACGCCTCGGCCAGCGTCCGGAGCTGCGGCATACCCAGCGACGGCGCTACGTGTCCCGTGACCGCGTCGCAGTCGATCAGGAGGACTCGCAAGTGCTTGCGGACCTGGAGCGCGGCTCCAAGGTTGACCGAGACGGTGGTCTTGCCGACGCCGCCCTTGGGGTTGAACACGACGACCAGACGCCCCCGCTGCGCTTCCTCGAGTGGCTGGGCCGGCGGCGTGACCGGTGCGGTTGCCGCGGTCGCGTGCGCGGCCACGATCTCCTCGACGACGACGGGTTCCTCGACCGGGACCTCGCCGCTTCGGATGAGCATCGCGTCAATGCGAAAGCGAAGCGACTGCGCGGTGAATGGCCTCGAGAAGTACTCGTCGGTGGAGTCGCTCCGGCCGCCGAGGCTCATCCGGCCGAAAGTGAGCGGCGACACCAGGATCAACGCCGGGATCTTGCGGCCGCGGTCGTGAAGGACCCCATACAACTCGAGGGTCTGGTCGATCTCGCCTTCGCCGTTGACGATCGCGACACGGATGTCGTCTCTGCTGTCGAGCAGGCGCTCCAGGTCGTCCGCATTCTCCGCCGGCAGCGGCTCGTAACCGGCGGCGACCAGGTCGTCGCACACGGCAACGAAGTCGGCTTTCGGCAGGACTAGCGCTACGGCAGTGGGCGACACCTGGTCGTGACCCTCTTTGCTACCGGGGATCGTGTCCTGAGTCTGACACAACTCCATGTCGATGACCCGACCGTCGTTTGGACGGCAACGTGGCCGTGGTCAGGCGTCGCGCGGATCCTTCTGGACCGGCCGATAGAGGGCGTAGTTGATGGCGCAGGCGGCCTCGTTGCCCTCGTGGACCGCCGCGCTGATCTGGTGGTTGTGCGGGCTCGTTACGTCGCCGGCGGCGTAGACACCTGGGACGTTCGTCTCCTGGGCGGCGTTCACCACGATCTGGCCGACCTGATCCAGTCCGACGCCGAGCTGCCGGGCGAGCTCGGTCATGGCCGCCGATCGCTGGATCGAGTAGACGTGCTCGGCAGGGACGACGGTCCCGGCAGAATCGGCCAGGACGAGGGCCTGCATCTGGCCGCCGGTGTTCCGGTACTCGGCGACCGCGGCCGGATGAGCCTCGATCCCGTTCGCCGCCAGGTCGGCTAGCCGGGAGGCCGGCAGATAGAATCCCTCGGACCTACCGGCAACGAGGGCCACGCGCGAGGTGAAATCGAGCATGTCGAGCGCCGTTTCGGCCGCCTCCTCGTCGGGCCCGACGACCGCCACGGCCTTGTCGATCGACTCGTACCCGTCGCAATGAATGCACCAGAAGAGGCTGACGCCCACGCACTCGTCGCGGCCCGGGAAGTCCGGGAAGTGGCCCATGACGCCGGTCGCGATCAGGATGGTCCGGGCGCGAACGACCGTCGGCGCCCCGTCCGGCAGCTCCTCGAACATCGCGGCCATCTCGGCGTCACGCGGGACCGCGGGCTCCGGATGACCGGCCCACGCTCCTCCCTCCGGCAGCCGCCCGACCGAGACTCTGAATCCGCTGCCTTCTCGAGCGGCCTCCGCGACCTGCCCGAGCACCAGGCGGACGCCGTAGCGGGCGGCCTGGTGCCAGCCTCGCCGCCGGAGCTCCGTCGCGGAGATGCCCTCCGGAAAGCCGAGGTAGTTGTTGATGACGTGGCGCCAGATGAAGCGGTCGCGCGAGTCCACGAGCATCACGCGGCGGCGCATTCGGCCCAGGTTGACCGCGGCGGACAGGCCGGCGGCACCGCCGCCGACGATCACGCAGTCGACCTCCTGAGTCGGTGGCCCGCTCGAGGCGGAGTTCGCCGTAGACCGCTCGTTCATGCGTCAACCTCCTGGACCGGAATGATGCACCGGCTTGCGCCGGACTGCCCATGCGGCGCCGGCGTCGACTTCACGCGGGCAGGCGAGCCACCGGAACGGTGACCTCCCATCAGGCGAGAGGGTAGTCGCGGGTCGTGGGCGTCCGATTGACAGACCCGCCCGTGCGGGCAGGATCGGCGGAGGTGCGGGCAAGCGGTCGCCAGGCGTTTGCCTTCCGGACCACCTTTGAGGCGCTTCCCGTGGCCGATTCGACCGCCAGCTCCGTCCCCCCGACTCAGGTGCCGCGCGAGAACGTGGAACCGCGCGTCGGGCGCAAGTTCGACCGCCGCATCCTCGGCCTGATCGGCGTCCTCGTCCTGATTGCGGCGATCCTTGCCGCAGCGCTGCCACAGTTCCTCTCCTCGAGCCCTAACCAGACGATCTGGCAGGCCATCACGGCGGGAATCTCCGACGGGACCGTTCCCAGGCAGACCGCGCTCGAGGCGTTCGCGTACGTCTATCGAGTGGATATCCCGGGCGTGACCGTGCCGCGCGGCGCCGACGCCGGAGACGGGCCGACTTCCGGCACCGGTGTGATGCGCTGGGTCAAGGCCAGCTGGGCGTCTCTGACGGCCGATCAGCAAGCCGTCATCAACCGCTACACCGCGCCGCAACCGGGTCCGCACTACACGCCTGGCACCGCGTTCCAGCCCGGACAGCCCGGTGGCATCGAGCTGACGTCCTGGCGCCGAGACTCCGGCGGAGCCGCGCAACAGCCGCCGGCCAAGCCGCTGGTCACGCCCATCGACCTCACCATGGCCCCCGACGCGCCGCTCGATCTTTCGGTGGCGATGGCCAACGACATCGCCGCCGACATAGCCCGTATCGGGCCCAAGCTCGGGATGTCGGTCATTCCCACCGGCTCGCTCGCCTTCCCGAACATCTCGCTGACGATGAGCGACACCAGCGGCGGCAACGGGCTCTTCCTGACGCAGGCGATCCAGGACGGGTTCGGCCACTACTTCCCGTGCCGGATCACCGCCTGGAAGAACGAGTGGAGCACGGAGCAGACCGTCAACGGCGGAGTCTCGCCCGTGCTGCACGACCTTCTCACGCACGAGGTCATCCACTGCTACCAGAACGTGGTCTGGGGAGACGTGGCCACGGCTCTCGCCATCCCGCCCTGGATCACCGAGGGCACGGCGATCTATCTCTCCGCCCAGGACACGGGCACGGCGGAGCCGATGATCCCGTCGATGTGGATCAAGGGCTACTTCGATCCCGAGATCCCGCTGACCAATCGCTCGTACGACGCCTTCGGCTACTACTCGCTGCTGGCGCACCAGGGTCGCGATCTGTGGAGCTTGATGCTGCCCGCCTGGCAGGCCGCGGCTAAGGGTGCGCAGCGATCCGACGCCTTCATCGGCGTTCTCAAGGGCGACGACCCGGACATCCGCGACAACTGGGCCGAGTCGTACCTTCGCCAGGACTCCTGGGGCGATCCGTGGATCGCCTACGGCTTCGGACTCCCGGACGCGGCACAGGTGATCCAGCATCAGGTTCAGGCGCTCTCCGATCCGGGGTGGGAGGGCACGCTCCAGAGCCGCTCCAACACCGTGCTCAACGTGACCTCCAGTGCGGGCGAGGTCGTGGTGGTCGCGACCGACGGACTGGCAAGCGTCCATGACGGGGGAACGAACAGCGCCACGGCCTTCCAGGACCAGCGCTTCTGCACCACGACGAGTTGCGTCTGCCCGCCCGGAACGCTGCTCGCCGGCCAGGACATGGCGCCGCAGCAACTCGCCATTCCGTTCGTGGCCGCGTTCAACGCTCCGGAAGGCGGCTCCCACTACGCGATCGTCGCTTTCAAGCTCGACGACCTGTGCAAGAGGCCGGCAACGCCGACGCCCGCTCAGCCGGCGCCTCCTTCCAATGCGGGTCCGTGCGGCCCCGGCTGCACCAACTCCAACGGCGACCCGCACATGCTCACGCTCAACCGCTATCGCTACGACTTCCAGGCCGCGGGCGAGTTCACGCTTCTGCGATCCAAGGACGGAAGCGTGAACATCCAGGCCCGCCAGGAGCCGTGGCAGTCATCGCAGTCGGTCGCCATCAACACGGCCATAGCCGCGAAAGTGGGCAGCCACAAAGTCGGGGTCTACGTCACGCCGTCCGGGCTTCAGGCTCACGTCGACGGCGCGGTCGCCGACCTCAGCACCGGACCGAGGGACCTCGGCGGGGGTGGGCGCATCGCGCTGATCTCCAACGGCTTCGAGATCGACTTCCCCGACGGGACTCAGCTGTGGACCCTTTCGAGAGGCGACTGGGGCATCTTCGCCCAGGTCAAACCGTCGGCCGCGATCGCGACCACGGGGCAGGGTCTGCTCGGCGAGGTGGTTCCCGGCGGGCTCGGCGTTCCGCTGCTGCCCGATGGGACCCGACTGCCCGCCGCCAGCGACAAACACCAGCACTTCCTGACCATTTACGGCCAGTTCGCCGACGCCTGGCGCGTGACCGACTCGACGAGCCTCTTCGACTACGACTCGGGCAAGTCCACCGCCACGTACACGATCAAGCCGTTCCCGATCGAAAGCAAGGCGGTGACGATCACCGACCTGAGCGCCGGCCAGAAAGCCGCCGGAGACACGGCCTGTGCCGCGATCACCGACCCGGGCCTTCACGACAACTGCGTCTTCGACGTGAGCGTGACCGGCCAGGCCGGGTTCGCTCAGGGCTACACGGCCGTGGCCACGTTCTACGACAGCGGCATCGTGGCCGCGACGCCGACACCGGCCGTCAAGTCAACGCCCAGCGCCGCCCCCGGCAAGGTCAGTGGAGCCTGGCAGGTGGCCCAGGGAGTGGGCATCTCCGGCTTCGCAATCGGTGCGAACGACACGGTCTACGCCACGATCCAGGCCACGGACGGGACGTTCAAGCTGATGGCCCTCGACCCGGCCGGCCAGAAGATCCTGGCGCAGGTCCCGGTCGCGGCCGCCACCGAGGTCCACTACGCGGCGGGCTCGGTCTGGTTGCCGGGCCTGGAAGCCGACGCGAACGGGAATACCTGCAGCGTCACCCGCTTCGACGGCCAGACGCTAGCAAAGCAAGCCACGGTGGCCGTGCCGTGCGGCTACTTCGGCAAGCCCGAGATGGCCAGCGACGGCCAGTCGATGTGGTTCGTGGACGTCTCCAAGTACGACGGCGGGACGGGCACGGGAGCCGTCCTGACGCGCCTGGATCCGCAGACGAATCAGCCGGTGCCCGGCTCGAGCGTTCCCCTGCCGTTCATCAACGGCTACCGGATCGACTCGCAGGGCGCCCTGTTCTACTACGACACCGGCGCCAAGGGCTACTACCGCCTGACCACCGGCGCCTCAGCCTTCGACCAGCTCGGCGTGCTCCGATCACCGGTTCATGCGGCCGGCACGGGTCTGTGGGTAGGTTCGCAGGTCGGCAAGACGGCTTCGTACTACACGGCTGCCGGCACGCCCGCGGCGACGGTCCAGACCGGCGGCAGCGTCGTGGCGGGGGACGCGGCCGCCGCGTACGTCGAGGTCCTGGGCAACAACCCTCAGGGCCAAACCGAAGAGCAGCTCTGGCGTTACCCGGTCGACGGTTCCACGCCAACCCAGATCGCATCGTCGCCGACGATCGACGGCTCGTTCCTGTCGTACTTCGGCGACCCGATGCCGATCGCCACCGGCGACGGAGTCCTCAAGTTCTGGAGCACGCGCAGCGGGTCCGATCAGCAGACTCAGATCCTGCTGCAGTGGACGCCTACGAAGTAGCGAGCGCGGCGTCTATCTCCTCGAGCACGGTCGCATCCGACTCCGCGGCCCGGGCGTCTTCGAGCAGCATCCGGGCGCGGTCGGACCGCAGCCGGCCGAGGGCCCAGGCCGAGTACGCCCGATGCCGCATGTCCGGGCTTCGGAGCGCCTCGGCGAGCGTCTCGACCGCGGCCGGGTCGCCGGCATTGCCGAGGGCCACGATCGCGGAGGCGCGCATCGTTTCGAAGCCCGCCTGTCGTGGGAAAGTCGGGATGTGGCGGTCGTAGTACGCGCGATCGCCGGCCGCGAGAGGCAGCAACTCCGGGCAATCGTCCACGCCATCGGTCGCCACCGGGTATTCGCGCCGGGGCCGGACCTCCGCGTTGGCGGGGCAAGCAAGAAGACACTCCGCGCAGCCGAACAGCCGGTTCTGCTGCTCGGCGCGCAGCTCTCTCGGCGAGAAGGCTCCCCAGAGCCAGTTGGTGATGCAACGAGAGCGGTCGAGCTTGTAGTCGCCGGCCAACGCTCCTGTTGGGCACGCGTCCACACACAGCCGACATCCCGGCGGACAAGTCTCGGCTTGCAACGGCCTGTCGTCTTCGATCGAGGCCAGGGGCGCGTCGGTGACAACCGCCCCAAACATGACCATCGACCCGAGCTCGGGCGTGATCACGACGCAGTGCTTGCCGTAGCGGCCGAGGCCCGATCGGACGAGGGCCGGCTTTATTCCCAGGCGAGGGGCGTCGACCGCGGCAAACCCTCGCCCACGCAGGTAGTCGCCGACGACGCGCCAGCAGTGGGCTTCCATCTGCTCGAACACTCGGCTGCCGAACGGGGTGAAGCGGCCTCGCGGCGCACCAGGCTCGGTGGCCACGGGCCGAGGCTCGTACCGGGCACCGAAGCCGGCGACGACCACAGATCGGGCGTTGGGCAGGAGCGCTCCGGGTTGATCGTGGCCCCACCAGTCGTCCTCGTATTCGAAAGGCTCCGCCGAAGTCACGCCGATCAGGTCTATGCCGGCGGCAGCTGCCGCCGATCGCAGTCCCGCCAGAAGCCCTTGATCCACCGATGCCCGTTCCGCCGTGTCCACGCGATCACCCTGTTCCTCGCCCGACACGGCGCGACTGTGCAGCCCTCAGACCCGTCGGTGCGAGGAGATTCTCGGGCGGCGTCGTGACAAAGCACGTCATGTTTGCCGGCCGAAACCATCGGCCGCCGGCGCCCGGTGAGTCGGTGGGTCGGTCGCCTTGAGATGTCATCGGTCAGTCGAGGTTCTGTCATCCGGCCGTCATCGGATCCGCCGAGCCTTCGATTTCCCGGCCGCTTCGCCGGGACACACTGGAGGAGACCCGATGAGGTTTCGACGATTGGCCGGTGCCGCGGCGGCGACCGGCATGCTCTTCGCCCTGGTACCGGCCGCAGCCGGGATCGCGGCCGCCGACGCCGGAAGAGGCGGTTTCGTCTACACGGAGACGAACTCTGCCTCGGGCAACGCCATCCTGGCCTTCGCCAGAAGCGACGACGGCAGGCTGAACGCCATCGGCACCTTCCCGACGCACGGGTCGGGCACGGGGAGCGGTCTCGCCACTCAGGGCGAGGTGATCCTGGCCGGCGACAACCACTGGCTGCTTTCCGTGAACGCGGGCGGCAACGACGTAAGCGTCTTCCGCGTCCGGCCGGACGGGCGGCTTGCCCTCACGGATAGAGCTCCCGCCGGGGGCACCGACCCGGTGAGCGTCACCTCCTTCGGCAGGTTCGTCTACGTGCTCGACGCTGGCGGTTCGGGCAACATCGCCGGCTTCTGGATGGACCCGCTCGGACGGCTGCACCACCTGCCCGGGGCGGTCCGATCGCTGAGTGGCCCGGCCACCAACCCGGCCCAGGTCTCGTTCAGCACCAACGGCCGATTCCTGGTCGTCACGGAACGCGCCACGAACTCACTGGACACCTACCCGGTGGCCCTCGACGGCGTGGCCGGCGCTCGGGTCACGACCGTATCGTCCGGGCCCACGCCCTACGGCTTCGCCTTCGACCTGCGGAACCACCCGATCGTCTCCGAAGCGACGAACAGCACCCTGTCTTCCTACCGGCTGAGCTCCGCCGGCGCGACGGTCATCTCCGCCAGCGTCCCGACGGGCGGCCTGGCGGCCTGCTGGGTCGTGGTCACGCCTGACGGCCGGTGGGCGTTCGACACGAACGCTCACGGCGGAACCATCTCGTCCTTCGCAATCGCGCGAAGCGGGGCGATCACGCTCCACGCTTCCGTGGCGGCGAACACCGGCGCCGGAAGCGCTCCGCTCGATCTGGGCGTCAGCGCGAACGGCCGCTTCCTCTACGTGAACGAGTCGGCCAGCCATCGCTTGATGGCCTACGCCATCGGGCCCGGCGCCTCGCTCACCGCCAACCCCAACGCGCCTGCTTTGCCGGCGGGAGCCAGCGGGCTGGCTTCGTTCTAGGGGTTCCATCCTGGGAGTTCCCTCGCCGGCGGCTCCGATCAGAGCGTCGGCACGCATCCGGGACCGGGAGGCGCGACATGCCTCCCGGTTCTGGGGCGCCGAGACCGGACCGGGTACAACGCCAATGCGAGCGCCCGGCCCTGGGCGGTCGACGTCCCGGAAAGAAATGGACATGCCCGTCTCGCAGGCGCCCATCCTCGTCGTCGACGACGACGCCAAGATCGTCAAGCTGGTTCGAACGTATCTCGAGCGCGAGGGCTATCGAGTCGTCGAGGCGTCGGACGGCCGGTCGGCGCTCGCGGCGGTCGCCCTGGAGATGCCCTCGCTCCTCGTCCTCGACATGATGCTGCCCGAAGTGGACGGGCTGGCGATCATCCGCGCGGTCCGGCGCACGCAGCAGACGCCGATCGTGGTCATCTCGGCCCGTGGGACCACGGCCGACCGAATCGCGGGATTGTCAGAAGGCGCCGACGACTACCTGCCCAAACCCTTCTCGCCGGCCGAGCTGGTGGTCCGAATCAAGCGGGTCCTGTCCAGGACTGAGACGACCGCGCTCGACCGCGACGACCCGGGCGGCACCGAGGGCGCCGACCGGCTGCCGGATGTGCGGATCCTCCGCCACGGCGATCTGGAGATGGATCTCGATCGCCACGAGACGTCCGTGGCGGGTCGCCGCGTGGAGCTGACCGCCATGGAGTTCCGGCTCCTCGCCGCGCTCCTCCAGGCTCGCGGCCGCGTGCTGACCCGCGACCGCCTCCTCGACGCGCTCTACGGCGAAGACGAAGCCGCCGTCCTGGATCGCTCGGTGGATGCGCTGGTCAAGCGCCTTCGCGAGAAGCTTGGCGACGACGCGGAACGGCCCAGGTACGTGGCCACGGTCCGGGGCGTGGGCTACCGGTCCGCTCCGCTTGATTCGGGCGCGTCGGACCGCGCTCCGGACGACGCCGCGGCTGATGGCCGCGCGACGCGGCCACTTGGAGCCGCTCGATGACCGCCCCGGCCTTCGTTCGCCGCCTGGCGCCATCGTTCCGCCGCCGGCTCGACCATGGACGCGCGGCTTCCCTTCGACCGCACCTGCCGCGGCGGATCGGTGCCCGCATAGCCATCGCGGCGATCCTCGTGGCGGTCTCGGCAGTGGCGATTCTGGCCACCGGGACCCTCGTCCTCGGTGCCCAATCCATGGTCAACCTCATGACCGCCGACGGCCACCCGGCCAGCGAGGCGCAGGCCATGTTCGACAGCTCCGTGGGCCGGATCACGCTTTTCGCCGTGCTCATCGCGGTGGCAGCCGGGACGATTCTCTCGGCCGTCCTCGCGGCCCGGATCGCGCGGCCGCTCCGCGAGGTGGGCGCCGCCGCGCGGAGGATCGCCGGCGGGGACTACGCGGCTCGCGTGCCGCGCGAGGGACCGGAGGAGGTCGCGGACCTGGCCGACTCGTTCAACCAGATGGCGGCCTCGCTGGAGGAGCAGGAGCGGCTCCGGCGCGAGCTGATCGGCAACGCAGCCCACGAGCTCCGCACGCCGCTCACCAACCTGCAGGGCTATCTCGAGGCTCTCCGCGACGAGGTGATTCCCGCGGACCGGGCCACCTTCGAGTCCCTCTGGGAAGAAGCCCAGCGGCTGGTTCGCCTGTCGCGGTCGCTCGACGTGCTTGCCGAAGGCGACACCAACTCCGGACCTCGCCATCTCGTCGAAGTCAACCTGCCGGCCGCGATCCGCTCGGCAGCCGAGCTGGCCGGTCCGGCGATGGCGCAATCGGGCATCGAGCTCGACCTGGCGCTGCCGGAGTCGGCCGCGCTTCGAACCGATCCGGACGCGCTCGCCCAGATACTGGCCAATCTCTTCCAGAACGCCGCGCGCTACACGCCCGCCGGAGGGATCGTTCGGGTCCGGCTGATACGCAGGGACGGCCGGCTGGAAGTCTCGATCGAGAACACCGGGCCGGGCATTCCGGCCGCCGACCTTCCCCACGTCTTCGAGCGGTTCTATCGGGTCGAGAAGTCCCGAGACACGGCTCGAGGAGGCGCGGGAATCGGCCTCGCGATCGTGCGCGAGCTGGTGGAGGCCCTCGGCGGCACGGTGGGCGCGGAGTCTCGGGACGGTCTGACCTGCTTTTGGTTTCGCCTCGACGCCCGGTAGCCGCCGAGCTCAGGGGACAGCCCTTAAGGGTCCGCACTGATGGGACGAATGGGCCCGGTTGAGAACGGCCCATGCAGCCGACACCTCAAGTGGCGGCGACCGCGCAGCTGGCAAGTGGGCCGCCATCGCGAGGATCGCGACCGTGTTGCATCATCGAGAAGCCGAAGTCCCACACGCCGACCTCATCGACCTGCTGCTCGACGCCGACGAACCGACTCGGAAGCTGCTCGTCTATCAGCTCACGCAGAAGTTCAAGCGGCCCGAGGTCGAAGACCTGCTTCTGCAGGTCGCGAGGCTGGAGCGAGCCGCGGGTCCCCGCAGCGAGCTGACGCAGCAGCGAGCGACCAAGGCCCGAGCCCGGGCCGCCGCATAGCCTCGGGCCCCGCGTAGCCTCGGGCCTCCGTTTCGACAAGCCCGGCGCTCGTCCGGCATACTCGGGGCATGTTCCATCGCAGGAAGTCGGTAGGCGATCGCGTCCGCGACTTCATACCGGTCCTGACCCTGGTCGCGCTCGGCTCCGGTGCCGTCGCCGTCGCGATGTACATCCTCGTGACGTTCGCCCCCGTCGTGATCGGGACTGCGCCCTCGCCATCGCCCGCCGACACGGGTCCCACGTTTCCGGTCGTGCCCTCCTATGCCATCGTCACCGAGCCGCCCAGCCAGGTGCCCGTGGCCACGGCGTCACTGCCGGCCAATCTGCCGGTGCTGGGCACCAGGCGGCTGAACGAGCAGGATCCGGCCGGGGTCTGGGACGTCTCTCTGGCCTACCCGGAGTTCCGCACCGGCAGCACCCCCTGGGCGACCCAGATCAACGACGAGATCTTTGCCCTGGAGCGTTCCCAGGCGGACAGGTTCGAGCAAGGGCCGGCAGCGGCAAGGCAGCAGCCTGGCAGGACCAACCATCTCACCGGCACCTACGCGACCGAGCTCCTGACTCTGCGGCTCGTCTCGTTCACGCTGAGCTGGACCGACGACAGCTCGCCGGGCCACATCGCCACGACGGTTGGAACGCTCAACGTGGATCTCGCGACGGGCCAGCCCATCGGGTTCGACGACATGTTCGTAGACCCGGACGGCGCGCTCCAGATTCTGTCGACCCAGTCGGCCGACCTGCTGTACTACCAGCTAGGCGCGGCCTGGGACCAGACCATAGCAACGCAGGGGACGTCGCCAACGCACGCTAACTTCGCCAACTGGGCTCTCACCCGGGACGGGCTGAAGGTGACCTTCGACCAGTACCAGGTGGTCAACGGCGAACAGACTCCCTCGGTGCTCGTCCCGTGGAGCGCCCTGGTGCCCGTCCTCGTGACCACCGGGCCGGTAGCCAGCCTGGCCGGCGTCGCGCCCGTCCAGCCGTCTCCGACCGCCGGCGCCTCGGGCTCGCCCGCCCCTTCGAGCTCCGCCGCCGTATCGGGCTCGGCAGCGCCTTCGGGCTCGGCCGGCTCGGCGGTCGCTTCCGGCTCGCCGGCCGCTTCGGGCTCGGGCGGCGAATAGCTCGGGTTCGCCGATTCTCCGGGCTCGCTCCACTCACCTCGGGGCGATGGCTCACCTGCCCGTTGGGCCACGGCGCGGTTGGGCGCGGCCCACTCGATCGGCGCCCGGCGCCGCGCTGACACGCAGCCTGCCGGCTCTTATCCTTGCGATTGTCCGGTGGGCTGCCGGTCCGGCGATTGGAGAATCGGAGGGTTACATGGCGGCGGAGTACAACGCGACTGTGTCGAGCCGGCTCGAGGTCGCGCCCGGCCTGGTGATCATGCGGGTCGTCCCGGACAAGCTGCCGTTCGAGTTCAAGTCGGGCCAGTACGTCGTTCTGGGCCTCAAGGCTTCCGCGCCGCGGCTGGAAGAGGCCGACGTCGACTCGTCCATCCTGGGCGCGCCGGTCTCGTCCCACGTGGAGGCCGTGGCCGCGAGCGTGGCCGCCGCCGAAGCCGAGCAGTCGATCAAGGGCACGCCCGAAAGCGAGGCTGCCGTCACGGCGCAGGCAGTCGCCGTCGCGAAGGCCGCCGCGGATCCGGATCGGATGATCCGTCGCGCCTACTCGATAGCCTCCGAATCGCGGGCCGACGAGTACCTGGAGTTCTATCTCACCGTCGTCATGAGCGGCGATCTGACGCCCCGGCTGTTCAAGCTCAAGATCAAGGATCGCCTGTACGTGGGGCCCAAGGCGGTCGGTGTCTTCACCCTGGACAAGGCGCCGGGCAAGCACATCCTCATGATCGGGACCGGGACGGGGCTGGCTCCGTACATGTCCATGCTCCGCAGCGAGCTCGAATGCAACGGCCCGCGCAAGTTCGTCGTCGTGCACGGCGCCCGATATTCGTGGGACCTGGGCTATCGCACCGAGCTGATCGGACTTGCCCGCCACTGCAACAACTTCTGCTACATGCCGGTCATCACCCGTCCCCAGGAAGACGTCACCTGGAAGGGCCGGAGCGGCTATCTGCAGAATGTGATCGCGTCCGGGGCCATCGAGGAGGAGACGGGCCTGGCCCTCACGCCCGACAACTTCGACATCTTCCTCTGCGGCAACCCGGGCATGATCGAGACGGTCATCTCCTGGGCGGAAGCGCGCGGCTTCGTGCGCGACCGAGGCCACGACCTCGGCACGATCCACACCGAGGAGTACTGGTAGGTCGTTCCGGCCCGGCCGACGGCGGGCGACGGGTGCCTCGGCCCGGCGGCGCCTCAGCCGGCGGCGCCTCAGCCGGCGCCGCCCGCCGCTCGGTGACCGCCCTCGGTGACCGCCGTTTGCCGCCCATCGGCACTCGCTACCACCC
>DAHXON010000082.1 GCA_027364875.1 Chloroflexota bacterium | reverse complement strand
TGTCGAACGTAGCCGTCCCGAGGGCGGAGGTTCTGTGCGAGGTGACCGCCAGGCCGACGAGCGCCGCGCTCGCGACGCCCGGACTCGCCGTCGACCCCGGAATCGACGTCCAGGTGAGGCCGTCGGTCGACCAGAAAGCCGTGAACTGCGACCCCGTCCGCGTGATCCGCAGGAAGACCGGCGCGGTCGCGGTCACCTTCGGGCTCTGGGACGTGGTCGCGCCGGCCGAGTTACGCCACTGGACCACGATGCCCTTGGAGGGCGTGATGAACGCTGCGTAATACGGCGAGCCGGCGTCCGTCGAGGTGCGGACCATGAGGCCCGCTTTCGCCGATGAGCTGGTGTTGGTCTGGGTCGCCACCCGGCCGGAAATGCTCCCGTCGCCGGTCATCGTCGTCGAGGCCAGGTTGAACTGGTCGCTCGTGCCGTAGATGTCCGCCCCGGCGCCGTTGACGGTGAACGTGCCGCTGTCGAAACCGGCGGACCCCGCGATCGCCGGAGCGCCGACATCCGCGTCGTTCCAGCCCGATGGCAGCGGTCCGAGCGAGGTCGACCCGTTCGACACGGACACGTTGTCGAAGGCGACCGTGCTGAGCTGGCCGATGTCGTGCGAGGTCACGAAGAGCCCGATCGACACGGTCGAGGCCATCGAAACGCTCGTCGCGCCGATCTGTGTCCAGGAGCTGCCGTCGGGCGACATCCAGGCGGTGAAGACGTTGCCCTTCCGCTGGAGCCGCAGCCACTTGTTGGGCGAGGTGAACCCAGTCGGATAGCTCGCCGGCGCGATCGAGCTCGCGGTCGAGTACTGGAGCCGGGCGCCGTTTCCCATCGCCGGAGTGACCGGCTGGAGCGGGGCGACGCAGCCGTTGACCGTACAGCCGAAGCCGTTGATGTTCGGGTTGGTCGGGCTGACGTCGGGCGCGACGAGCGCGTCGACGAACGGGCTGCCGGTTGAGGGAGAGCCGGCGATGAGCAGGCCGGCCTTGGCCCATGGATCGGAGTTCGACTGGAAACGGACACGAGCCGTGATGGTGCCGTCACCGGTGAGGGGCTGGTAGGCATAGCGGAACTGGACGTTGGGCCCGTAGACGTCGGCGCCGCTGCCGTCCAGGTAGAAGGTGCCGCTGGAGCTCGAGTAATCAGCGCCGCCCGTTGTGATCGGGCTGCCCATGTCGGCGGTCGTCCATCCCGACGGCATGGTCGCGCCGACCGCGTCGAAGTTGACCCCGAACGACTGGCTCGCGGCCGTGGAGGTGAAGTGGTCTTCGAGGGCGCTACCGTCGGCGAAGCCCGAGAAGCGGTAGCGGGTCGAGCCGACCTTCTGCGCGAGAGGCTCGCCTGTAAGGATGTGCTTGACGCCCACGACGTCAGTGGTGCTGAACGGACCGGTGTGCCAGGTGCCATCGACGAAGTAGCCGGGGCCGAGCACGTTCCCGGACACAGACCAGGAGGTGGTCGCCGGATGCAGGTCGCGGGTGACGGTCGTGGTGATGCCGAGCGAATCGGTCACCGTGGCGGTCAGGCGGTAGAAGCTCGTCGGGGTTTGACTCGGGTCGGTGGGGATCGTGAAGCTCCCCGACGTCACGCCGTTGAATGGCCCGGCGAAAGGCCCCGGCACGCCCGCCACCCAGGAGGGCCGGAGCACGCCGTTGTCGTAGAAATCGACCTTCCAGGTGAAGGCGGTGGCCGGCTCGGCGCCGTCGAGATCGTCGGTCGCGCTGCCGCTGAAGCCAATCGTCTGACCCGCCGTGTAGGTGCTCGGGACCGAGACCGAGAGCGTGGGTGCGTTGTGGCCGGCGGTCACCTTCACGGTCGACGTGTCGGTCCCGCCGCTGCCGGACACGGTCAGCGTGGCCGTATACGTGCCGTCGGCGCTGTACTGATGGCTCGGGTTCGCCGCGGTCGAATCGGGAGAGCCGTCGCCGAACGACCAGTCGTACGCGAGCGCTCCGCCGAGGGGATCGCTGGAGCCCGCCGACGAGAACTGCACGTTGAGCGGGGACAAACCCGCGCTCGGGGTTGCCGACGCGGCCGCGGTCGGCGCGAAGGGTCCCGTCGGGGCAATCCGATAGACGCTGCCCGAGAAGATGCTGACGTAGTAGAGGTTGCCGTCCGGGCCGACTTCGAGATCGGCGATCGTCCCCGCGGCGTCATCGAAGACCGTGTCCGAGACTACGGTGCGATACATCGAATCGAACGTGACCGCCTGGATGTCCTGCCGGACGTAATCGCCGACGAAGACCGTGTGGGCGTACTGCTGCGGGAATGAGGCCGGCGCGGGCGCGAGCGCCGAGGCGGCGCCGTCCCAGGTGACATGGCCGTAGGCGTACGCCGGATTGATGGCGCCGCAGGTGAAACAGTTGCCCTCGTAGTAATCCCAGCCGTAGAAGCCGCCGGCCTGGATCGTGTCGAGCTCTTCGGCGTAGCTCGAGCCCGTGTCTTCGGTCATGGCCTGGCCGTTCGGCAGGAAGTTGAACCGGAAGGGATTCCGCAGGCCGTAGGCGTAGATGTAGGGCACGGCGTTCGCGACGTTGACGAACGGGTTGTCGGCCGGGACGCTGCCGTCGAGGTTGAAGCGCAGCATCTTGCCGTAGATGTTCTGGAGGGTCGGCCCGTTGCTGATGGTCGGGACGTTGTCGCCGACGCTCCACCAGAGCTTCCCGTCCGGCCCGATCTTGACCGTCTGCCCGGGGTGATGCTGGTTCTGAGCCTGGTTTCCCTGGTAGTAGACCTTCTCGGTCGAGACATCGAGCGCGCCGTTGACGACGGTGAAGCGCGACAGGCGCGAGTAGTTGACCGCGGCCCCTGACGAGTTCGTCGTCGCCCAGACGTAGGAGACGTAGATGTAGCCGTTCGACGCGAAGTTGGGATCGAGCGCCATGCCGGTCAGGCCGCACTCGTATTGCCCGTACACGTTGGGAATGGTCCCGAGCGGGGTCGCGAGGACGGCGCCATTGCGGTAGACGCTGATCGTGCCGTTCTGCTGCCCGATGTAGATGTCCCCGTTCGGGGCGAACGCGAGAACGATCGGGTTGCTCAAACCGCCCGCGATCCTGGTCTGCGTGAAGCCGGGCGCGAGCGGTCCGGCCACGACGCTCGACGCGCTGCTCGACACGCTGAAGGTCGATCCCTCGGTGCCGGTCAGCGTGGCCACGCTCGAAACCGTCGCTCCTGCGGCAGCGGTGACCGCGCCGGTGATGGTCACGGTCCAGGTCTGGTTCGCGGCCAAAGACGACGCGCTGCAGGTCAGCGTCGGATCTGCGTACGAGCAAGTCCCGAGGCTGCTCGCCACCCAGGCTGTGGTGGCGCCCGGCCCTACGCCGATCCACGTGTTCGTGAGGCTCAGCCCCGTCGCCGTGGCGCCGCCGGTATTCGCGATCGTGACCGAGTACTCGATCGGCTGGTTGCCGTAGACCGTCGTCGGGTTCTGCTGAATCTTGATCGACGGTGGAGCGGCGGCCGTGGCCAGGGCGGCGTCGAAGAACATCGACGAAAAGATCAGCGAGGCGACGGCGATGACGCGCCACAATCGGCTGCCGGCGGCCCGCCCCGGCGGCCTGAGCCACCGATGGGCGGGCATGGCCGCGAGCGAACGTTTCCGGAGTGCCGAACCTGTCCCGAGAGCCTGGAAACGCGTCATCGGATCTCCTGGGATGGAAGTGGCAACGGTCAGTTCACCGTCACGCCGGTGAAGGTCGCCGTGCAGGCGGAGTTCTGGTTGTGCGAGGCGACGGCGAGACCGGCGGTGAACGCCGATCCGAGCGAGAGGCTTTGCCCCGATCCGGCGAGCGCCGTCCACGTGGATCCGTCCGGGGACGTGTAGGCGGTGTAGGTGCCGCCCGAGACGCCGATCCGGAGCCACACGGGCACGGCCCCGGTGAACTTGAGCTGCGACGTCGTCGCGCCTGCCGTGGACCGCCACTGGACGACGACGCCGTTGCCCGGTGTCGCGAAGACGCCGTAGTAGGCCGAGGCCGGGTCCGTCGTCGAGCGGACCATGACGCCCGTCTTCGCCCATGAGCTGGTGTTCGTCTGCGAGGTCACCTCGGCCGTGACCGTGTTGAGCGTCGTCAGGTTCTCGTAGACGTACTCGAACTGGTCGGCGGTCTTGTAGATGTCCGCTCCGCCCGCCGTCAGGCTGAATGTGCCGCTCGAGTAGGAGGCCGAACCCGGGATCGCCGGCGCGCCGATGCTCGCGCTGACCCACGGTGAAGGCAGCGCCGCGGGTGCGGCGCTCACCGTAACCGTGACCTTCGCGGTGTGAGTCGCCGAGGGCGACGTCGCGGTCACAATGAGCGCGTACACGCCTGTGGCCACCGTCGGGCCGACCGAGATCGACAGCGTCGAGCTGCTCCCCGTCGTTATCGATGCGGGGTTGAACGTCGCCGTCATGCCCGACGGCACGCCGGAGACGCTCAGGTTGATCGTCTCCGCGGCGCCGGCCTTGACCGCCGTCGAGACCAGGCTCCAGCCCTGCGTGCCCTGCGGCATCGGCAGCGAGGAAGGCTTCGCCGTCAGCGCGAAGTCGTTGGCAGGGCCGTAGGCGGAGCCGGTGAGCGTGACCGTGTCATAGGTCACCGTGCTCAGTTTCGAGGAGTTGTGGGACGTGGCCGCCAGGCCGAGCAACTCGGCCGACGGGAAGGTGAACGTCGCCTGCGATCCGGGCACGAGGGTCCACGTGGTGCCGTCGGGCGAGCTGTAGGCGCTGAAGTTGTCGCCGGAACGCGTGACCAGGAGGTACACGGGGGCGCTGCCCGCGACCTTGATCTGGGTCGTGCCGCCGCCCTGCGTCTTCCGCCACTGGACGACGATGCCGTTGCCGGGCGTCACGAACGCGGCGTAGTAAGGCGAGCCGGCGCCCGTCGTGGCGCGGATCATCGGACCCGCCTTCGCCCAGCTGCTCGTGTTCGTCTGGGCGCTGACGTGAGCCGAGACCGTCACGTCGCCGCTGCCCGCGACGGACGCGAAGTTGAGCTGATCGCTCGTGCCGTAGATGTCCGTGCCGCCGGCACTCTGGCTGAACGTGCCGCTCGTCGCGGCGGCCGTGCCCGCAGGCGCAGGCGAACCGATGTCGCCGTCGAGCCAGAGCGGCGGGAGCGAGGTCAGGCTCAGAGACTGGAGCGTCATCGATCCCAGGACGCCCCAGTTGTGAGAGGTGACCGCAATGCCCGCGAGAGATGCTCCGGTGAGCCCGACCGATTGGGTGGAGCCGGGGATGAGCGTCCAGCTGACTCCGTCGCTCGAGGTGTATGCGGAGTAGCTTCCGCCGGCCCTGCCGATCTTGAGGTAGACCGGCGGCGTGCCGGCGAGGAGAACCTGCGAGGAGTTGCCCGCAAGGGTCGTCCGCCACTGGACGGCGATGCCGTTCCCGGGCGTGACGAATGCGGCGTAGTACGGAGCCCCCGGGTCGATGCTGGCCCGGATCATCAGCCCGGCTTTCGCCCAGGCGTTCGTGTTGGTTTCCGATACGACCTGCGCGCTCAGCGAGATGTCCGTGGCAATCGGCTGCCAGACGTAGTGGAAGTTGTCGGCCGTGGACCAGATGTCACCGCCGCCGCCCTGAACCGTCCAGGTGCCGCTCGTGAGCGACTGGGCGCCGGCAACGCCCGTGGAGCCGATGTCGGCGCAATTCCAGCCGGTGGGGCAGGCGTTCGGTGGCGGTGGCGCCGTCGCGGTGAGCGCTACACCGTCGAACGTGACCGTGCTCACCGAGCTGGTGTTGTGCGACGTGACGGCGAGGCCCGCGAGCATGCTCGTCCCGCCGAGACCGAGGTTCACGCTCGCGTTCGGGACGGCTGTCCACGTCAGGCCGTCGGTCGAGGTGTATGCGGTGAACGTTCCGCCCGACCGCGCAGCCTCGAGGAAGAGCGGGACGACGCCCGTCGTCGTGACCTGCGAACTCGCGCCGCCCTGGGCGGTCCGCCACTGGACCGCGACGCCGTTCGACGGTGTCATGAAAACGGCGAAGTAGGGAGCGCCGGGGTCGCCGCTCGCCCGCATCATCACGCCGGCCTTCGCCCATGGGCTCGTGTTGCCCTGGCTGCCGACACGAGCGCTGATGGTTCCGTCGGACGCGAGTGGTTGGGAAATCAGTCGGAAGCTATCCGCCGTGCCCCAGATGTCGCCGCCGCCGCCCAGGACCGTCCAGCTGCTGCCGGCCACGTACTGCGAGCCCGCGGGAATGGCGTTGCCGATGTCCTGGCAGGTCCAGCCCGTCGGGCAGAGCGTGGGTGGCGGCGCCGCGGAGGCCGTCGCCGAAACCGCGTCGAACGTGTCCGTCGCGGCCGTGGTCGACGAGTTGGAGCTGACGGCCAGGCCGCCCGCTACGCCCGTCGTCGGGCCGAATGTGATGCTCGAACCAACGATGGGCGACCAGGTCGTGCCGTCGGTGGAGGTGAAGGCCGTGTAGGTCGTCTGCGAGCGAGTGACCTCGAGGTATTGCGGGGCCGCGCCGCTCACGGTCGCGAGGACGGCGGTCCTCGCCCCCTCCGACGGCCTATAGAGGATCTGGAGGCCCGTGCCGGGCGTCACGAAGGCCCCGTAGTAGAAGGCGCCGGCGGTGGTATCGCCGCGGAACTCGAGGCCGGCCTGCGCCGAAGTCGACGTGTTCTGCTGCGTCGCCACTCGGGCCATCAGCGTGGCATCGCCGGAGAAGGCCTGATAGACGAAGTGGAACTGGTCCGCGTAGCTCGCGTTGCCGGTGCCGGCGCCGACGATCGTCCAGGTGCTGCCGCTCACCGACTGGTCGCCGATCACGGCCGGATTGCCGACGTCCGTGCACGCCCATCCCGACGGGCAAGCGGAAGCGGAAACCGGTGGCGCAGGCGCGACGCCAACCGCCCCGATCGACACAGAATCCATCGAGAAGCTCGCGGCCGTGCCGTTGGTGCCGGAGTCGGCGAACAGGCCCGTCAGGGTGGTCGTGGGCATCACCACCGTCGCGGTTCCGCCGGGCACGAGCGTGTAGGTCGTTCCGTCCGTGGAGACGCCGGGCGTCAGCGTGTCGCCAACGCGCTGGATCTCGAGGTACACGGGGAGCGCGGGCGATGCCTGTGCGACAGTCGTGACCGGGCCGTGGAAAGCGGTCCGGTACTGGACCTGGATCTGGCTGCCGCTCTGGAACACCGCGTAGAAGGGCGCGCCGGGATCGTTGGACTGGCGCAGCATCAATCCCGCCACGCCCGCGGATCGGGCGGTGAGGCGGGCTCGGACCTGGATGTCCCCCGTGGTCGCCTCGCTCATGAGGCGAAGCCCATCGGACCCGCCGGAGACGATGCCGGCGCCGCCCGCGGAGATCGACCAGACGCCCGAAGCCACACTTTCGCTGCCGGCAGGCGATGGGCCGCCTACGTCCTGGCAGGTCCAGCCGCTGGGGCACGAGGAATCAGCCGGGGGTACCGTCGGCGTGCCGGGCGCATACGCGTACTCGTTGCCGTCGCCCGCGCCGATGTAGACGATGCCGTTCGAGATGCTCGGCGGCGCGTAGGTCGTACCGCCCATCTTGTAGCTGTCGATGACGTTGCCGCTGGCGGCGTCGAGGATCTCGAGGTAGTTGCCCACCCCGGCGAAGATCATGCCGTTGTCGTATGCGATGGCCGGGATGACGGGGCTTGCGAGCCCACGAGCCCAGACGACGGCGCCCGTGCCCGGGTCGATCGCCCGAATGACGCCGGGGTAGCCGATGCCGTTGAGCGTGGTGTTGCCGCCCGGGACGTAGAGCGTGCCGTTCGCGAAGGCGAGCGACGCGACGCTTGCGTCGCCGCACGTCGGGCAGATGCCGCTGACGCCCACCTGCTCGGACCAGACCGGGCCGGCGCCGACGTTGGACCGCAGGAACGCGTACAGGAAGCCGTTCTTGTTGATCCCGGCGACGAGCGATCGCCCGTACTCGTCGGTGAAGAGGATCGGCGAAGTCCCCCAGTCCGAATCCGCGTTCATGCTGCTCTGCGGGATCTGCCAGAAGCTGTTGATCGCGAGCGAAGTGGCGTCGAGCGAGACCATCGCCTCGGACGTCGTCTGGGTCGGCTGGTTGAGCGTGCCCGTCGTTACGAAGACCGGGTTCGTGGTGGAGGCGTACGCCGGCGAAGTCCACACGCCGCCGCCGACCTGACCGGCAGGAACGAAGTACGCGCTGGCCACGACGGCATGGGGCGTGAGGGCGACGCGGAGCAGCGCGCCGCGGACGAGCGGGCAGTCGCCGAGACTCGCGACGCCGATGTACGCGGAGTTGCCGACGATCAGCGGGCTTGCCCAGTTGTAGTAGCCGCTCGCGGGGCTGCCGATGTTGATCGACCAGAGGACCGCGCCGGTGGACGCGTTGAGGGCGTACCAGTTGCCGTCACCACCGCCGACGTAGACCACACCGCTGACGACCGCCGGGATCGATGAGACGCCGATGCTCGGCGGCGAGCACTGAGGCGCGTTCGTGATGCCGATGTTCGTCTTCCAGATCAGGGCTCCCGTCGCGGCATTGAGCGCGTACTCGTAGCCGTCCCACGAGCCGACATAGGCGACGCCGCCCACGACGGTGGCCGAGGCGGCGATCATCCCGCCCGTCTTGAAGGTCCAGATCGGAGCTTCGTTTGGCGCGACGGCGCTCGTCAGGATGGCCTCGTCGCTCGCGCCGGTCAGCTGCTGGTTGAACATGTACTCCGGCCAATCGCTCGGACCCGCCGCCCTGGCCGCGGACGGCATGGCGAGCGAAACCGGCAGCCAGCTGGTCGCCACGAACGTCGCGGCCAGAAGGGCTCGGATAGACCTGCCTGGACCCTTCACGCTATTCCTCCCAATCGCCGGAACGAAGGCCGAACGCACTCGCGATCGTCACGAGCTGACCCGATAGATCCGCCAGTTGTTGCCGCCCGCGCCGAACTGCGCCACGAGCGTCGGCGCAACCGACGTGCCGTGGTCGTAGATCCCCGGGTACGCCCGATTGATGGCGTCGAGGCTCTGGTAGCCGACCGCCTCGGGCACGAGCAGGTACTCAACGCCGAACGAGACGGGATCGAGGAGCGCCTCCTGGAAGTCCCGATCCGCCGTGACGATGAATTGGGTGGGGTTGGAAGACTCGAGGATGATCGGAAAGCCCATCGCTCCGTCGACGAGCACCTTGCCGCTGCCGAGGTGGAGCGCGTCCAGGTACGTCGCGGCCTGCCGGCCCACGAGATACTGGCCGTCGGGCGTGACCGGCTCGGCGGGCATGTGACCGGTGAGGACGGGCTGGAGCTGCCACGCCTCTCCGCCGTAGCTCGGGTTGACGCTGGGATCGAGCATCGTGACGAGGCCGATAGGCACAGCCGCCGCCACCGTGGCGACGACGAGCGCGCCGGCGGCCACCCCGCCCAGGCGCCGAGTACGGGCGAGCCGATCATCGGCCGGTGACGCAGACGCGGCCGACAGGGCGGGCCGGGCGGACCGTGGCCGGACCCGAAAGGCCAGCCCGGCGACGCGGCCGAGAACCGGCACCGGCCGAAGCGCGGCGCGGCTCACTCCGGCGAGCGTGGTGTCAGGCGACAGGACGGCGATCGCGAGCACCGACACCAGGGGGATCTCGGCGATCGAATAGCGAAGCCAGCCGAGCGTCCGCCCCGTCAGGAAACCGAATACGGCCCAGGTGACGACCGAGCCGAGCACCGCGACCGCGGGAATGGTTATCCCGTATCGGCCTCGCAACGTGGCGATCAGGCCGAGTGCCGCGACCACCAGCAATCCGGGCTCGAGGCCGAGGAGCTGGTGGAGACTCCACATGTACGCTGCCGAGGTCCCCTGCCCCGTCGTCGCGGCCACCTGGCCCTGGGCGACGTTGAGCTGCGACACGACGCCGTAGACCGAGGTGAACTGCTCGAACGGGTCGCCCACGATCATCCAGCTCGCGAGCGCCCAGCCGCCGAAGGCCGCGAGGAACGGCGCGATGAAGACGATCGCATCCGCGACGCCTTCCGCCGCCCGATCGCGCCAGTGGCCGCTCGACCTGATCGAGGAGACCAGGACGACTCCGATGAAGCTCGCCAGCGCGGCCGCGGCCGCTTCGTACCGGGTCAGGTAGGCGGCCGCCAGAGCAACGCCGGCAAGCGCAAGCGATCCAACACTCCGGTCTTTCGACCAGCGGCCGAGATACCGGACGACGAGCAGCATCGTCAGGATGAACATCGCCTCGCTCATCCCGTTCGCGCCGTAGTACACGATCATCGGATCGAGCGCGTAGAACAGGGTGACAACGACGGCGAGCGAGCGGCGAACGCCCCAATCCAGCGCGATGCCGTACAGGATCGCCACGGACGCGCCCATGCAAAGCGCGGAGACGATGGAGCCCGCGAACCCGGTGGCGACGATGTCCGGCCACACGAACTTGAGGGGCAGGAGCGGCAGGACCGCGAGCGACGGCAGCGGGTTCCAGACGAAACCGACGGCCGCGAGATGCGGATCGCGGCTGAACAGGACGTAGTACGCGTTGGCGACCCGGCTCCAGGCGTCCCCGATGATGCTGTGCGTGCCGAGGATCACGGCCGTGCCGGCAACCAGATAGGCGGCGAACGCGGCCAGGCCGAGGAATCCGCCCAGGCCCAACTTCGGAAGATGGCCCCGATGGAGGGTGGTGGCTCGTCCGGACGACGTGATCGCGAGGGAAGCGGAGAACGTGGCGTACTTGAGCACAGAAATGCCCGACCTCCGGAGGCATCGTTCCCACAACCCCTCGTCCCGGACCCAGCGCCTCCACCCCGCGCTCTGATTCGCCCCGACGAGGTCGCGCGCAATGTCGGTTCCGGAGATTAACCGTTCAAGATGCGCATCGCGCACCGCAACAAGCCTGCCCTGAGGGGTAGGTCCATCCACCCGGCTCGTCTCGCTGGCTGAGAACGGGTAGGCGCCGCCGTCGCTGCGACCTTTGCACCAGTTCGGGTGGGCCCAAAGGATTGAACCTAGGCAAGACAGATCGAGCCAGTCGATCTCGCGGGGGAAGAAGCCTAGGGTTCCCTCCTGGGCCGGCTACACAAGCCCGCCCGCCGCTGACCCTTCAGAACCTGGGCTGGGCCCGTCCGCCCCGTCATCGCGGACCAGGCCCCGGGCCGTGCCCGACGCTGAGAGGAGACGATCTTGAACCTCCACCGAACGCGGGTCCGTCATCCGCGCACCCTGCTGATGACCGCCCTCGCGACGCTCTTGCTTTTGCCTCTCGCCCTGCTCGGCGCGACCGGCGCCAACGCCACGACCTACACGCTCCAATCCTCGAAGTCGGCGAGTCGCGGCGCGTCGGTCAACCTTGCCGGGACGACCGTCTCCGGGAGCGTCTACGTCTACCTCGCGCCCGCTGCCGGCGTCTCCTCCGCGGACTTCTGGTTCGACAACACGAGCTTCAGTGGGACACCAACGCACCACGAAGGTTCCGCGCCAATCGACTTCGTTGGAACGGCGAGCACGGGAACCGCCAAACCATGGGACACGACCAGAGTGGCGAACGGCTCCCACTCGATCAGCGTGAAGATCACGGCGTCGTCGGGAACCGCGAAGCTGACGGTGTCGTTCAAGGTCCTCAACGGCGGCGCAACCCCGTCGGCCAGCCCGACCGGGACACCGAAACCGACCGCGACGCCAACGAGGGCGCCGACGCCGAACCCGGCGCCCACCAAAGCACCCACGCCGAGCCCGGCGCCAACGACGCCCAGGCCCAGCCTCGCGCCAACGTTGCCGCCCACCCCGGCCCCGATCGCCACGCCCGTGCCGGCACCAACTGCGAGCACCACCGCCTTCCTGGGCCGGTCGGGTACGCAGTTGACGCTCGCCGGGAGGCCCTTCGTCTTCACCGGCTTCGACATCTACCAGGCCAACAGCCGCTCCAACTGCTCGTACACGATGGGCACGGGAACGGCCCTGGACACCGCGCTGACCAACATCGGCTCCAACAACGAGGTGTTCCGCTCGTGGTTCTACCAGCGGCTCGCCACCACGAACGGCTCGCGTGACTGGAGCGCCTTCGACCACACTCTCGCGGTCGCCAGGGCGCACGGCGTGAAGGTCATTGCCACGCTCGCCGATCAGTGGGGTTCATGCGAGAGCCCGACCAGCCAGTACAAGTGGGCCAGCTGGTATCAGGGTGGCTACAAGACCCAGGTCCTGCCGGAGAACATCGTCCCCTACCGACAGTGGGTCCAGGAAGTGGTTTCCCGCTACAAGAACGATCCGACGATCGCCATGTGGCAGATCATGAACGAGGCCGAGATCAAGGTGGACAACACCTCAACCTGCGGCAACACCACCGACCTCTACAACTTCGCCGGCGACATCTCGGGCCTGATCAAGTCGATCGACTCGAATCACCTCGTGTCTCTGGGCACGATGGGCGCCGGCCAGTGCGGCAGCCAGGGTTCCGACTACCAGCGGCTCCATTCGATCTCTACCGTCGACGTCTGCGAGTACCACGACTACGGCCACGAGACCGAGTCGATGCCGTCTCATCTGGCGTCGGACATCTCCGCCTGCAACGCCCTCAACAAGCCGATCTTCGTCGGCGAGGCCGGGATCAAGGCCAGCGACGTCGGCGGCACCCTCAGCGATCGGGCCTCGGCCTTCAACGTCAAACTCGCGGCGCAGATGCCAGCCGGTGTACGAGGCTTCCTGATCTGGTCATGGAACAACGGAGGTTCCCAGACAACGGGCTGGCAAGTCGGGCCCGGCGATCCCGTTCTCTCCGTTCTCGCGAAGTACTAGCCGCTGGAAAGACTGTCGGGGGCTCAGGCGTCCGCCACGGGCGTCTGGGCCCCCGTTTCCCATTCCCTATCGTCTACGCCGGAGCCGAGCATCGGCTCGCCGGTTCGCAGCCCGTCGACCCGACCCGCACTACCTGACGCAACCACTGTTCCGGCAACCGGCGCAAGGCGGCGGCGTCCTTGCGGGCCTGAGTTGGCGCCTTCGCCGTTAACGTGGCTCGTCGACACTTCGGCCGCAATCGAGAGACACCGATCCCGACGGCGGGTCGCCCTCCCCGATCCGGGAGAGCCCGCCGAGCGCGGCTCATCCTCGGCGGCCCAGAAGCGACGGAAGACCCCAAGCAGAGTGGAGCGATGACCTCGATCTCTGTGTCAAATCGACTCGCATCTCAGGGCAGGGCGATTCGTCAGCTGGCCAGCTTTGGGGCGATCGGCGTGGCGAGCACGCTCGCGTATGTCGTGCTCTATGCGTGGCTCCGCGAGGCCGCGCCGGCCGGCCTCGCAAATGGCGTCGCGCTCGTGACAACGGCCGTGGGCAACACGGCGGCGAACCGGTGGTTGACGTTCGGAGTCCGAGGCCGGGCAGGCCTCGCTCGACACCATGTCGCCGGACTCCTGGCGTTCGGCGCCGCACTCGGCATGACTACCGCGTCGCTGCTGATGCTGAGCGCCATCAGGCCAACTCACGGCCGCACAGCCGAGATTGCCGTCCTCGTGTTCGCGAACGCCATGGCGACCCTGGTTCGTTTCGTTCTCTTGCGTCTGGCCATCAACGGCGACTCAAACGCCTCGAAGCCGGTGGCGACGCCGGGATGGCAGGCCCCGGACCTTGGCGAGTTCGGTTCGGCCTGACTCGGGGTCAAGCTGGACCACCTGAGACCGGCTCGAGTAAGCCGACCTTTCTCGACGAGCGCAGTGCTACCGATGTGGGTCGTCTTAGCCGGCCCGCATGGGTGTTAACGGGCGCGGGCTACGCTTTAAGGAGTGGGTGCACCCGCAGGCCCTGCCGTGGGCGGCTTGGCGGGTGATCATTTCGTCAACTATGGAGACCTCATGGGCAAGAACGACAAGCAGCCCTCAAACGATGCAGCGGCCGAAGAGGCGGCCCAACTCCTGGGAAGCGCATTTCGCCAGGAACTCGACCTGAGCGATCGGAAGGTCCAGCGAGAGCTGAGGAAGGCGAGCCGGCTCGTGCAAGACTGGACCGCGGGCCTGGCGGACGGAGCGACGGAGCGCGCCTCCGCGCAGCGCCACGCAGAGGCGGCTGCCAGGCAGTACGAACGCGCGACAGCGGGGATCGCCAAACCCAATCCCATCGTCGTCGTGCTTGGGCGCGTGCGGGCCACCATTGAGCGCGTGAGCGACTAGTTGCTCCGGGAGGTACGCCCGGTCGCCGTCCTGGGGCGCGTGCCGGTGGAGGTGCTCCCGCCAGAACTGCCCCATGGAGCTCCCGGCAAGGCAGCACCTGAACTGAGACCGCCACGCTGTTCCTCGAGGGAGCGGCCTGCTGATTCCGTCGAGCCGCCTTCCCCATCAATTCAGCCGACACCGGCTTTGGCGGCCACCGGGTTCCGGTGAGTGGGAGGCCGATTGGCCGGCCAGTTGGCACCGTGGTCGCTTCGTAGACGGCCGTTGAGATCGAGGTCCGGAGATCCGTCGATGGGACCAGACGGACTGGTCCCACGGTCTGGATCGTCAAGGCCCGTCGGAGCATGTTGTGCTCTCGGTAGGAGGACGCGTCGGTTTGCCGCCGCGGTTTCGGCATAGCGAGACGGTCGTACCCGAGTCATTCTCGCCCGACGACTCACGCGGTGGTTCGCCGCTGTTCGGATTCGGCCACTCCGACTGATGATGCTGCGCTGGTCCTTCAATTGACGAAGCGCCGCGAAAGGACGGAGAACGGATGCGAGAGATCATCGTCACCACCTTCGTGACCCTGGACGGGGTCATGCAGGCACCGGGCGGCCCGGGAGAGGACGACAGCGGAGGCTTTGCCCACGGCGGCTGGTCGGTCAACTACTGGGACGCGACGATGAACGAGACCATCGCCGCGATCATGGGCAAGCCGTTCGACCTCTTGCTGGGCCGACGAACCTACGACATCTTCGCCTCCTTCTGGCCGAACGCCGCCGACGCTCCGGGGGCGAAGGAGCTCAACGCAGCCACCAAGTACGTGGTGTCTGCCAGCCATCCGGCGCTCACCTGGGGCCCCGCCGTCCTCGTCGAGGGCGACGTGCCGGCGCGTATCGCTGGGCTGAAGGGCGAGGCCGGCCCCGAGCTGCAGGTCCACGGCAGCGGGAATCTCATCCAGACGCTGCTGCGCCACGGGCTCGTGGACCGTTTCTACGTCTGGGTCTTTCCGGTGCTCGTCGGTTCCGGCAAGCGCCTGTTCGCGGACGGGACGGCTCCAGCCGGGCTCAAGCTCACAAGCAGCACGGTGTCAACAACAGGCGTCGTGATCGGGACCTATGAGCCTGCGGGTGCGCTCAAGACCGGGTCCTTCGCGCCCGCGGCGTGACGGTAGCGCGGCAGCGGGGCGTCCCGCACGTCACAGCGATGAGTCCGCCGGCTTGATCAGCCAACTTTGGTGGCATCGAGACCAGTCGGAGGTGTAGGGCGTGCGAAAGATCGTCGTGTACGAGCTGCTGTCCCTCGATGGGGTCGCCGAGTACCCGGATCGCATCCTTGCCGGCTGGGACGACGCGATGGACGCCAACCTTGCCGCTGTGATCGCGACACAGGACGCGGTCATTCTCGGCCGCCGCAGCTACGACGAGTGGGCGCAATTCTGGCCGAACAGCCAGATCGAGCCATTCGCGACATTCATAAACGGCGTCACGAAGTATGTCGCGACTTCGACGCCGCTCGACCGCGAGTGGGCCAACGCGACGGTGCTCGACGGCGGGCTGGTCGAATTCGTTCGTGATTTCAAGCAGCGGCCCGGAGGCGA
This sequence comes from Chloroflexota bacterium, assembly GCA_027364875.1. GTDB lineage: Bacteria > Chloroflexota > Limnocylindria > Limnocylindrales > CSP1-4 > Fen-1039. Next base: position 84 of record DAHXON010000082.1, on the reverse strand, counting down.
TATCGGCGTCCACGCCAGCATCTCGGTCGCACAGGCGCTGCTCGCCGCCGACGTCGTCGATGAACTCAGCCTCGTGATCGGGCC
>DAHXON010000081.1 GCA_027364875.1 Chloroflexota bacterium | reverse complement strand
GGCCCGAAGGCCGCGCCCTCAGCGTGGGAGCAGTAACTAGCTCGCGGCTGGCTTCGGCGGCCGGTTCGCGAGCCCTCGCGGCGCCGGCAATTCCCCGCGCTTGTCGGGCGCCGGTTCACCGAGGCCGTAGTCGGGCGCGTCGCACTCATAGTCCGTCTCGACGTGGCTGAATCCCACGCGACCGGTCAGCCCGGAGAGGCGCGAGGGCGCCCACCAGGCCGCTCGCCCGAGCAGCCGCATCGTCGCGGGAACGAGCAACGCCCGGATGATCGTGGCGTCGATCAGGACCGCGATCGCCATCCCGATGCCCAGGCTCTTGATGACGATGATCTGGGCGAGCCCGAAGGCCGCGAACACCGACACCATGATCAGCGCCGCGCCGGTGATCACCCGGCCGGTCCGTGCGAGTCCGTCCGCGACGGCGAGGCGCGTGTCGCCAGTCCGCCGGTAGGCCTCCTGGATGCGGGAAAGGAGCAAGACCTCGTAGTCCATCGAGAGCCCGAAGATGATGCTGAACATCAGGATCGGGACGATGGCGATGGTCATGCCCGGTGCCTGGAACCCCAGGAATTGCGACAGGTTGCCGTCCTGGAAGATCCAGACGAGAGCGCCGAAGCTCGCCGTTAGCGACAGCATCGTCATCACCACGGCCTTGATCGGCAGCACGACCGAGCCGAACTGGAGCAGCAGCATCAGGGCCATCGCGGCCAGGATGTAGACGATCGCGATCGGCAGCTGGGCGTTCTGGGCGTCGAGGAAGTCGACGGTGCTGGCGTCAAGCCCGCCGACCTGGGCCGAGATCCCGGGCCCCGGGTTGATCGCCCGGATCGAACGGACCAGGTCCTGGGCGGCCTGCGTTCCGGGCGCGGGCGTGATCACCTGCAGGTGGACGAGCGAGCCTCGAACGTCGGCGGCGAGCATGCCGTTGAGAGCGGCCGGCCGTTGCGACGGCGGCGCGGTCAGGAGCGCCGAGACCTGGGTCATCGCCAGTGGCTGGCCGGCGCTGTTGGTGAGCGAGAATGGGCCGCTGACCGCGGCAACTCCGCGCAGGCTGGCCAGACGCTCGGAGTAGGCCTGCAGCGCCGCCACGTTAGCGGCCGAGAGGGGATCGCCCTGAACCTTGACCAGGACGTCGATAGGCTGCGACTGGCCGGCGGGGAAATCGTTCTGGATGGCGTCCCAGGCAATTCGGGCTTCGCTCGTGGCCGGCAGGACGTCGGCTCCGGGCAGGCCCTGCTTCTCGCCGAGGAATGGGATCCCAAAGGCGAGGAGCATCGCGAGGATCGGCACGAGCACGACGACCGGTCGAGCCATCACGCCGGCCGCGATCCGAGCCCACAACCCGCCGCCGGCCGGGACGGCCGCCTCGGGCGCGAGCTCCGCCATGGCATCGACCCCGGCGGCTCGGGCACTGCCGCGGCGGAATGGGTTCGGGACGCGCAGTCGCTCGACCCGCGGGCCCAGGATCGACAGCACGGCCGGGAGGAACGTCAGGGCATAGACGACCGAGCAGACGGCGATCAGCGCGCCGCCGATCCCCATCGAGCTGATGGTGGGCGCGCGAAAGAGGATCAGCCCGGACAGGCCGATGGCCACGGCCGTGCCCGAGAACGTGACCGCCTTGCCGCTGGTCGCGACGGTCCGCTCGACCGCCTCCTCGACCGTGGCGCCGCAGGCCAGCTCTTCTCGGAACCGGCTGACCATGAAGAGGGAGTAGTCGATCGCCAGGGCCAGGCCCAGCATCGTGATCACGCTCGTCACGAAGATGCTCATGAGGGTGTGCTGGGCGACGAAGTAGACGATGCCCAGCGCGGTCGGGATCGTCAGCCCGGCCACCGTCAAGGGCAGCCCCGCGGCGACGAGCGAGCCGAAGACCAGCAGCAGGATGAACAGGGCGATCGGCAGCGAAACGGACTCCGCCTGCGACAGATCCGCCTCGGACTGGTTCTGCTGAGCCTGGGCGAGCGGCGCGCTGCCGGTCAGCGCGACGGTCATCCCGCTGGGCGCGTGGATCTCCGAGCGGATCCCGTCCACTACGGAGATGGCCTGGTCTTCGCTCACGCTCAGGTTGACGAGGACCCAGGACGCGTTGCCGGAGGTGCTGATGAAGGCTTTGCTGCCCGTCTGGGCATAGCCCACTACCGAGGCGACGCGCGGGTCGGACTTGAGCCCGGCCACTGCCTGGCCTATCTGGGCCTGGAACGCCGGCGACGCGGCGTCGGTCCGGCCGGGCGCGGTGAACAGCACGACCATCGACGAGCCGCCCTGGCCGAAGTCGGCCGCGAGCTGCGCCGCAACTTTCTGGGATTGGGAGCTTGGGTCGTACCAGCCGCCCGTCGAGAGTACCGACGACGTCCGGCTGGCGAATGTCAGTGAGACGGCGGCGACCACCACCGCGAGGGCGGCAACCCACCGCCGGCGGCGGTAGACGAATCTCCCCCAACGAGCAAACATGACCGTCCCTTCCGTGAATTGGGCGAAGCGGACGGGTTCGCAACCGCGCCGCCAGGCGCGCTCGGAACTGGTCCCGCTGTCCCGGTGTTCGAAATGGGCGGTCGGCCGACCTGCCGGATGGAATACGGTTGTTGCCCGTCCTCCGAGTCTCCGGTGCCAAGGAGAATAGGGATTCTCTATTCGTTTTGTCAACTACCCGTCCCGTTCCACGCTCCGGTTGGAGGGCGTGGACGGGCAGGCTATGATGTAGAGAACCGCCATTCTCTTTCAGGAAGCCAATGCCAAGAGTCAGCCCGGAGCACGAACAAGCAGTCCGAAACCGCATCGTCGACGCGGCCATCAAGGTCTTCGGTGAGCTCGGCTACGACCGGGCCAGCATCCAGGACGTGGTCCGTGAGAGCGGTTTCTCGGTCGGAGCCGTCTACACGTACTTCAAGGGCAAGGAGGACCTCTTCCTGACCGCCTGCGCCTGCGAAGCCGACCGCGAGACAGAGCGGTTGCAGCTTCGTCTCGGCGAGATGGGCACGCTGTCCGACCGGTTGCGAGTCGCCGTCGATTGGGCCGTGGAGACGGCCATCGCGGATCTGACGGCCAAGGGGGCGATGATCCACGCCTGGGTCAGGGCGGACAGCGCGCCGGAACTTCGCGTGATGCTCCATAAACAGCACGACGAATCGCTGGCTTTCGCTCGACGCCTCCTCAACGAGGCCGTCGAGTCCGGCGAGCTGCCGGACTGGGTGGACGTGGATTCCGTCGCGGCCGCGTTCATGTCGATGACCAATGGTTTCGTCGTCCTGGCCAGCTCGGGAACGATCACCCAGGACGAAGCCCGTCGCGAGGCCTACGCAATCCTCGAGCTGCTGCTTGCCGCGCCGCAGGTCGAGCCGGAGAGCGTCGCCCGGCTGCGCGACCACTCGACCGCACGGCCGGAAGCCGCGGGGGCGACGACCGCGTCGTAGAGCCCTTCCGCGCGTATCCGCCAACTGACCGATGCCGTGCGGGCGCGGGAACCGCCCCCCCGGGGGCCGAAGACGCGCGATTGCCTCGGGCGAGCCGCCTTGCCGCCGAATCCACCGGGGAGTAAGGCAGCCTACCTACGTCGTCGGACGCAGTGAATAATCGCCAATGTTGGTGATGCCAGGGCGGGCCGCGGCCCGTAGTTTTTGCGTATGCCCGAAGGCAGCTTTGAGCGAACTGTGTCCGACGACGTCCGAATGGGCGCCGGACGCAGCGCGCTGGCCAGTTTCGGCCTGCGTGCGACCCTGATCGTCTCGATTCCGCTCGCCGCCGCCCTGACATTCCTCGCCGCGGTCGATGCGTTCGAGATCGGCAGCTGGCTCGCGATCGCCCTCATCACTCTCGCCGTGGCGGCGATCGAAACCATGCTCCTGGTAGGGCTTCGCGACCTCCGCCGTGCCGAGAGTCGGACGGACATCGCCCTCGAGAGGGCCCACTTCGCCGAGAGAGTGGAGAGGGCCCGCGCCGACCAGCTCGCCCGGGTACTCGTGGCCAGCCAGAGCCTCAGGCTCGCGGGCGATGGCAAGGTGGACTACCTGGGTGTACTCGCCACGATCACCCCGCCCGGCGCCACATGCTTCCTGGTCCGCAGCGACCCAGAGGGCGACTGCGTGGAGGCCGCCCACGGACCGCTGGCTCCCCTAGTGGTCGGCGTCCGGCTGGCGCATTCGAGCGACGCGGCAACGCATGACCACCGCCAGCTCAGCTCGTTCCGCGCGCACGGCGACAGGGTAGGGGAGGCGATCTCGCCCGAGCAGATGGCCTTGCTCGGCGTGCCGATCGAAAGCGCCCTGGCAATTCCGCTCATCGCGTCGGATGGACGCTCGATGGGCGTTCTCCAGATGGTCGACCCGAGCCAGGAACGCGTCGTGGAGCCGTCATTCATGGCCCTCGCCCAGCTCGTGGCCAACCAGGTCGCGGTCGCGATGCAGAACGATGAGCTGCTGGCCACGGCCCGGCGCCAGCTCGCCGAGGTCCAGCGTGTCGAGCATCAGCTCGTCCAGGCCTCCAAGCTCGGCGCGATCGGCGAGCTCGCCGCCGCGGTCGCCCACGAGGTCAACAATCCGCTGACCGGCATCCTCGGCTTCTCCGAGTTGCTGCTCGCCGACCTGCCGCCCGGCGACCGTCGCCGGAGCGAGGCGACGATCATCAGCGACGAGGCGATCCGGGCCCGGTCCATCGTCCGCGCGCTTCTCGACTTCGCCCGGCCGCGCACTCCCCAGCGAGTCCAAACGGACCTCAACGCCCTGGCCCGCTCCGCCGTGGACCTCGTGCGCTATCGGGCCCAGGAAGCACACGTCCAGATCCACGAGGACTACGGCGAGCTGCCGAACCTGGAGCTCGACCCCGAATCCTTCCGCCAGGTTCTGCTGAATCTGTGCACCAACGGCATCGACGCGATGCCGCACGGCGGCGACCTTTCCGTCTCGACTCTCCTCTGGGGCGACAGGATCGCCATCGCCGTGGCGGACACGGGGATCGGCATGGATCGCCAGACCCGCAGCCGGATCTTTACGCCGTTCTTCTCGGCCCGTGCCGGCGGCTATGGCACGGGGCTCGGGCTTTCGGTCAGCCTCAACATCGTCGAAGGCCACGGTGGAACCATCGAGGTCCAGAGCGAGTCCGGCAGCGGTGCGGTCTTCACGGTCCTCTTGCCTGCGGCGCCGATGTCCGACAGGATGTCCACGGAGCCGCAGGCTCCGGCGGAAAATGGGCAGTCGGCCGCCTCGACGGCTAAAGTGGCCTCGACGGCTACCGCCGCCTCCGCGCCCATGGCCGCCTCCGCGCCCATAAACGCCGCTTCGGAAGGGAGAATCAGGGTGGAGGTCGCAGCGTGACCTGGGAGCTTCGTCCGTCCGGATCGGGCAACGGGCGCCCCAGAGTGCTGTGCGTGGACGACGAGCGGATCATCCTCCAGCTGGTCGAGCGGCTCCTCGCGAGGCAGGGCTACGAGCCCACCACATTCTCGGATCCGGTGGCGGCCATCGCGGCCTTCGAGCCCGGCACCTTCGACGCGGTCATGACGGACATCCACATGCCCGGCATGGACGGCCTGGCCCTGATGCACGCGCTCCGGGAGCGCCAGCCGGATCTACCCGTGATCGTCGTGACCGGCCACGGAACCGTGGAGACGGCAATCCAGGCGCTCCGCGAAGGGGCGAGCGGGATGCTCGTCAAGCCATTCACCGGTGAGGAGCTTCTGTCCGAGGTCAAGCGGGCGCTGGGAGCGTCCCAGATGCGCTACGAGGCGCTCCAGTACCGCTACATCAGCCCGGTCCTGGACTCCATCGCCCTGACCCTCTCGACGGCCATCGAGGCCCGCAACCTCGAGACGGGGGAGCACTGCCGCCAGCTGGGCATGCTGTCCGAGCGAATGGCCGCCGTGCTGGGGCTGAACGAGCGCCAGCGGACCTCGATCCGGATCGGCGGCTACCTGCACGACATCGGCAAGATCGGCATCGCCGACGCAATCCTCCTCAAGCCCGGACGGCTCACCGACGAGGAGATGGCCGAGATGCGCCGCCACAGCGAGATCGGGGCGGCAATCCTGGAAGTCCACGACGCGATGGCCGACATCGCCCAGATCGTCAGGCACCACCATGAGCGCTGGGACGGCCGCGGCTATCCGGACCGCATCGCCGGCCTGGACATCCCGCTCGGCGGCCGGATCATCGCCGTCGCCGACGCGTTCAGCGCCATGACCACCGACCGCATCTACCGTCCGGCCCTGCCGGTCGAGCGGGCCTGGACGGAGCTGCGGGCTCACCGTGGCAGCCAGTTCGATCCGGAGATCGTGGACGCGTTCGAGAGGGTCGTCGACGAGGAGGGCAGGCTGCGGCCGCTGGATTCGGGCGTGGAGCGGGTCCTGGAAACCACCACGAACCCATCCACTGCCGCATCCGTTGCCCTGCACAATCGGCTCGCGACGCTGCCGATGCTCCGGCCACTCACCGTCGCGACGGCGCCGGTCGAAGCCTGCCCGGTGGCGGGCGACGACGAGTGCGCGGTGGTGGCGTCGGGCGAAGGCTGCGAGATCGCCACGGCGGTGGAATCCGGCTCGGGGACGGTGGCCCAAGGGGGCTCGGGGCGCTCCGCGCGCGTTGCCTGAGGCCTACCTGGCGCGGTAGCGCCGGCTCACGATCCAGAAACCGAGCAGCACGATCAGGATCGGCCCGACGAGCTTGCTCGTTGGGAAGCTAAGGCTCGTCTCCGCCACCTGTATGGCGCCCCAGACGGCCAGCACAACCCCCAGAACGAGCATCGCGCCGATGCGGTGCCCGGGCGAGGATCGCACAACCGCCGTGCCGGCAAATCCGACACCCACGAACAGCGTCCCCCAGCCATCGCCATGAATCAGGGACCCGGCGCTGAGCAGGTCCGAGAGCGCCAGCGCGGCGATGAAGACGCCGACGTATAGGGCGAGGTCGGCGCGATCTCGGATCCCGACGCCGATCAGGACCACTCCGACGGCCATGAAGAAGGCTGCCGTCGACGCCTGGGCCCAGGTGAAGAACTGGCCCGCCACGAGCATCAGGCCGAAGACGATGAGGAAGAGGCCGAAGAGCGGCACGCCCGACTTGCGGCTTGACCAGCTGCCCTCGTAGCTCCAACCGTCCGATCGAACGATCCTGGGCGAATCCTGCTTGCTCATGGGCGCAGCTTATCAGGACGCTCCAACCGCGACGACCCCGGGCGCGATGGGGAGAGGCCGCGGCCACCTGCCAAAGCCAGGGGCAACACGGTGGGTGAGTGTTCGGCCGGCTTCGACCGGCCTCGACTCATCCCGCGGTCACGCTCGACTCGAGCTGGGCCTGAACCGTCAGGGTGACGTTGTTCTTGAGAGCCCGAGAGATGGGGCAGTTGTCCTTGGCCTGGTTGGCCAGTGCGTTGAACTTCTCCGCGTCGATGCCGGGGACGCGGGCGCGAACGGTCAGGTTGCTGCCGGCGACCGTCCACTTGCCGTCGATGCGGTCGAAGGTGACCTCGCACGTCACGTCCACGGTCTCGGGTGGAGTGCCGGCCCTGGCGAGCTCGTTGCTGAAGGCCATGGCGAAGCAGCTCGCGTGAGCGGCGGCGAGCAGCTCCTCCGGGCTGGTCCGCCCGTTCGAGCCTTCGGTTCGCGAAGCCCACGTGATCGGCAGGCCGCTGAAGGCATCGCTGCTGGTGGCGTGGAGCGTCCCCTGGCCCGTGGGCAGGTCTCCCTTCCAGCTGACATCGGCGCGTCGGATGACCGCCATCTCGGTTCCTCCTGGTGTCGTTGGCTCGTTCCTCGGATGTTGCGCGTGGAGATGCTCCCACCGAGGCCGGGAGTTCGGAGAGCCACGTCCGCGACGGATCGTTCGCCGGAACGTCCGGTCCGCCGCGCGGCCGCCGGCCTAGGGAGTCGCGGCCAGGCGAGGGTCGCCGGGGCCGAGGATCGCCGCCCTGCCGGCCTTGCCGCGGCCACTCGTCCCGGGTCTGGCCGAGCCGTTGGACCGCCCCGACCTGACGCCGCCGGCGCTCTTGATCGGCACTCGAGACGAGAGCTCGCGGAAGAGGGCCCGATGGGGCGCCGCGGCGATCGCTTCGGAGCGCACCAGCGCCGTCGCGCCGCCGAACGCCAGGTAGGCATTCAGCGAATCGCCGAAGGCCTCGACGAAACCCGGTTCCGCGATGGGATCGAAGCCGGGCTCGAAGTCGAGACCCAGGATTCGTGCCCGGCCGGAGCGGCGATCCAGGCGCGGCTCGATCCTGCCTACGAATCGGTCGCCGAAGAAGACCGGCAGGACGTAGTAGCCCCACCGGCGCTTCGCCGCGGGTGTGTAGACCTCCCAGATGTAGTCGAAGTCGTAGAGCGGCCCCAGGAGCGTGCGATCCCACATCAGCGGATCGAGAGGCGCGATGAAGCTGACGCTGCCGAGCTGCTGGCCGGCCTCGGCCTCCCGCTCGGCCCGATCCAGGGTCGGCAGCTCGTCGGCGAGCACGAACCGCTGGCCGCGGACCCCTTCCACCGTCATCGGAACGAGCCGGCCGCTCTCGACCATCTCCGCTCGCAGCTCCGCGCGGAGCGGCGCCATGCCCGTGCCGATCCACAGCTCTCCGCTGCCGGAGCTGCCCAGCAGGCCGTGGGCTCGGTGGCGCGACAGCAGCTTATGGGCGACCTGGGCGCGCTCCGTCACCTGTTCCGCGAGCAGCTGGGCCGGGTACAGACGTTCCGTGAGGTCGTAGTAGCGCCGGTTTCCCTCACGCCGCGAGAGGCTCACAACGCCCGATACGCAGAGTGCCTCGAGGACGGCTCGAACCGCCGTGGTCGGCCCCCACCACCAGGCGATGGCCGCTTCCCGCTCGAAGTCCAGCGAGCATTTCGGGCCCTGGTCGCGGATCTCGCCCAGGATCTTCTCGGCCAGGGCCGCCTGCTCCGCGACCAGCGTGCCGGCCCGGCCCTCGAGGGCCTTCTGCCACGTGAGGCGATAGAAGGGCAGCTCTCTGGTGGGCAGCAGGTTCAGCGATTTGTTGTAGGTCTCGAAGAGGGTCCGGCGGCCGTACAGGAGCTCGTCCGCGAGCTCGCGCCGGTATCCGCCGATGCGGGCCTGGAGGACCAGGTCGTGGTTCCGGCCGGCTACGTCCAGGGGGTCGAACTGGATGGACCCGAGATGGTCCACCACGGCCATCACGCTCTCCACGGTGGGCGGCAGCGCTCGCGGCGGTGCGAGCAGGTGGCGGATGGCCAGGAATCGTCGGGCCGTGGCCCTGCTGATCTGTCGGGTCATGCTGCGATTGTGGCGGATGCAGCTGACGGAAGCTGTCAGGTAAACGCATCCGGGCCGCGTCTTGTGAGGTCTCAGCCGCCCGCCTTGGATGCCAGCAGGACCAGCGAGCGCGGACCGACCCGGATGGTCGAGCCGGGCGCGAACGTCCCGCCTCCTCCACCCGCTTTCTCGCGCGCGTTCCCGCCACTCCCGGCACCCAGGTCGTAGGTGTCCAGCTCTCGGCGCCAGTTCCGCAGCGAACCCACGTCCGGGACGGTGAAGCCGAGGCCTTCCCACCAGCCGTTCACGACCAGGAGCAGATCGTCGTCGAGGATCAACCGGCCCCGGGCATCGCGGTCGGCGTCGCGCCTGCCGTCCAAGTACGCCACGACCGATCGGGTCCAGCCCGCGCTCCAATCCGAGTCCGTCATGGCCGCACCGGAGGGCGTGAACCAGCGGATGTCCTCCGTCCGGGCCCCCGTGGCGTACTGCCGCCGCCTCAACACCGGGTGGCGGCGCCGGATCGCGACCACCCCGCGCACGAACCGCAGCAGGTCGTCGTCGGCGTGGCTCCAGTCGTACCAGGAGATCTCGTTGTCCTGGCAGTAGGCATTGTTGTTGCCGCGCTGGGTCCGGCCGATCTCGTCTCCACCCAGGAGCATCGGCACGCCCAGGCTGAGGAGCAGCGACCCGAGGAAGGCACGCGACTGCCGGGCCCGCAGCTCCAGCACGACGTGATCGTCCGTGGGCCCCTCGACCCCGCAGTTCCAGGACCGGTTGTCGTCCACGCCGTCGGCGTTGGCGTTGCCGTTGGCTCCGTTGTGCTTGCCGTCGTACGAGACGAGGTCGCGGAGGGTGAAGCCGTCGTGGCTGGTCACGAAGTTGACCGAGGCGTTCGGCCGCCGGTCAGATGGCCCGTAGAGGTCCGCCGAGCCGGCCAGCCGCGTGGCCAGCTGCGGGAGCGTGCCGTCCGTGCCGCGCCAGAAGTCGCGCACCGTGTCGCGGTAGCGGCCGTTCCATTCGCTCCACAGGGCTGGGAAGCGGCCGAGGTCGTAGCTGTCGGACTGGCCCACGTCCCACGGTTCGGCGATGAGCTTCACCCGCGAGGTCACCGGATCCTGGGAGATCAGGTCGAAGAACGCGGAGACCCGGTCGAAGTCGCCGTGCTCGCGGGCGAGCGCGACGGCGAGGTCGAAGCGGAAGCCGTCGACGTGCATCTCGGTCGTCCAGTAGCGCAGCGAATCCATCAGCAGCCGGAGCCATATCGGGCTGTCGGCGTTGGGGGAGTTGCCCGTTCCGGTGGTGTCGAAGTAGTAGCTCAGGTCTTCGGGCACCAGGCGGTAGTAGGCGGCGTTGTCGAAGCCCCGGAACGACAACGTAGGTCCCAGGTGATTGCCTTCGGCGGTGTGGTTGAAGACGACGTCGAGGATCACCTCCAGGCCCGCGGCGTGGAGCGCCTTGACCATCGACTTGAACTCGGCCACCTGACGTTCCGGCCGCCCCGCCCTCACTTCAGCCGAGTAGCCGGCATGGGGGGCGAAGAAGCCGAGCGTCATGTAGCCCCAGTAGTTGTCGAGACCGCGGGCCCGCAAGTAGGCGTCGTCGAGGTGGTGCTGGACCGGCAGCAGCTCGACCGCCGTCACCCCCAGCTTCGTCAGGTGGTCGATCGACGCCGGGCAGGCGAGGCCCGCGTACGTGCCGCGCAGCTCCGGCGGCACGGCGGGGTTGAGCTGGCTGAAGCCCTTGACGTGGGTTTCGTAGATGAGGCTGTCGGAGTAGGGGATCTGCGGCGGCGAATCCCCGGCCCAATCGAAGCCGCCGTCGAGGACGATGCCCCGGACCATGCTCGATCCCGAGTCCAGCTGGCTCATGACGTCGGGTTGGCCCGCGGCGTAGCCCAGCATCGCGTCGCCCCACTTCACGTCGCCGTCCACGGCCCGGGCGTAAGGGTCCAGGAGCAGCTTGCGCGGGTTGCAGCGCAGACCGTGGGCCGGGTCGTAGGGCCCGGAAACCCGGTAGGCGTAGCGCGTCCCGGCGCCAACCCCGGGCACGAACCCGTGCCAGACCCCCGCGTCCCTCTCGACGAGGTCCAGCCGGGTTTCCGCTCCGGCCTGGTCGAAGATGCAGAGCGTGACGCCGTCGGCGACGCCGGAGAAGACTGCGAAGTTGGTGCCGCCTTCCGAGACGACGGCGCCGAGGTCGTACGGTTTGCCCGGCCAGACTTCCACGATCTGCCCTCTATCCAGCGGACGCTATCTCAAGGCGCCGCTCGAGGGCCCCGCGGGAGGCTCAGGCGGCTGTTGCGCTCAGCCTGCCATCCCGTTCGCAGAAGGTCCAGATTCAACGAGGTCCGATCCGGCCGAGCGCGGCTCGCCGACGGTCAGTCCCGAGTCGCGATCCATCGCGGCGTCGACGGCGCCGAGCAGCGACTCGACCGAGAAGGGCTTGGCCAGGAACGGTACAGACGCGTCGCGCCCGACTTCGACGATCTCCTCCGCGTAGCCCGAGACGAGGAGGACTCGCAGGCCGGGCTGGCGGTCGCGCAGCCGGGCGGCCAGCTCCGGGCCGCGCATCTCCGGCATGACGACGTCGGTGACGAGCAGGTCGATCGGCTCCGTCATCGATTCGAAGGCGAGGATCGCTTCGTCGGGACCGGCGGCCGCTGTGACTTCGAACCCGGCCCGAACCAGAACGCGCCTGGCGATGCCGCGCAGACCCTCCTCGTCCTCGACGAGCAGGATCCGGCCGTACCGCTTCGCGTCCCGCGTGCCACCCTCGGCGCGGCCGGCCGGCTCGCGGATGGGCATCGCCTCCCGCATGACGGTCGGGAAGTAGATCCGGAAGGTGGTGCCGTGGCGCGGCTCGGAATCCACGATCACCGATCCGCCGGACTGCTTGATGATGCCGTAGGTAGTCGCGAGACCGAGCCCGGTGCCCTTGCCCGGCTTGGTGGTGTAGAACGGCTCGAAGATGTGGTCGCGCGTCTCGCTGTCCATGCCCACGCCGGTGTCGCTCACCGAGATCGTGACGTAGTCGCCGGGCCCGAGCTCGTGCGGCCTGTTCTTGCTTCCCGCGGTGTAGTGGACGTGACCCGTCTGGACGACGAGCTTGCCGCCGGTGGGCATCGCGTCGCGGGAGTTGAGGGTCAGGTTGAGGATGACCTGCTCGAGCTGCGTCCGGTCCACGCGGAGGAAGCCGGCGTCGGGGTCGAGGATGATCTTGAGCTCGACCTGCTCGCCGATGAGCCGGCGGAGCATCGACTCCACGCCCGAAGCGACTTCGTTGATGGCGAGGACCTGCGGGGCGAGCATCTGGCGGCGGCTGAAGGCCAGGAGTTGCTGGGTCAGGCCGGCGGCGCGTTCGGCCGCGTCCCGGATCCCGGTCACGTATTCGGAAAGGTCCGTTCCGGGCGGCTCGTCGATCGAGAGCTCGGCGAAGCCGATGATCGCCGTCAGGATGTTGTTGAAGTCGTGGGCGATGCCGCCGGCGAGGCGGCCGACGGATTCGAGCTTGCTGGCCTCGAACAGCTCGGCCTGGAGGCGATCCAGCTCGCTGGTGTCTTCCATCAGCGAGATCGCGCCCAGGATGTGGCCGGCCTCGTCCGCGATGGGTGCGAAGTGGGCCCGGACGTTGATCGGGCGGCCGTCCTTGGTCTTGCCCGGCAGCTCCTGCTCGATGACCGACGCCCCGGCGAGGACGCGCGGCATCAGGGCCCGGCCCTCCACGGACTGGTCGGCGGGCACGATGGGGGAGCGGCGGCCCATCATCTCCTCGGCCTTGTAGCCGAAGAGCTGCTCCGCGGCGCGGCTCCAGAACAGGACGCGGCGGTGGCGGTCCACGACGACGATGGCCAGCGGGGACGAGTCGAGGATCGCGCGCAGTGTTTCCGACGTCTGGCGGAACCGCTCCTCGAGAGCCTGCTGCTTCTCCGCTGCGGCGGTCTGCTCCTGGACCATGTCCGCCATCGAGGTGATGGCCAGGAAGACGATCAGGACGCCGCCGATGCTGATCGCGGCCCAGTCGGGCGCGCTGCCAGTAATGCCCTGCGCGGCGAGGATGATCGGGGCGGTCATGCCGGCGGCGACGAGCGTGAGTATCCGTACCGGTGTCATCCGGTGGGCTTTGTCCACGTTCAGCCGGGCCGGCCGCGACATGCTCGGGTGCAGCGCCGCCGCGCCCCAGAGACCGTAGTGGAGGACCACGGTCGCGGTCACCCAGACGGAGCCTGCCCATGGCCCGCCGGCCCGCTGGAGCCCGTCGCCGAGCAGCAATGCCATGACGCTCAGGACGAAGAGCCGGATGGAGGTCGTGCCGGTTTCCGAGCCCAGCAGCAGGCACGCCACCACGCCCACCAGGGCGATGTCGCAGAGCAGGAACGAGATCTGGACGGCCCGGTCCACTCGGGCCATGGCCTCCGCGTTGAGGATGGGATCGGCGAAGCCGACCCAGGCCACCAGGGCGATCCCGGCCGTCAGGATGCCGCCGTCGAGCAAGACCGCCCAGCCCGCGCCGAGCGGCCGGCGAACGACGAGCAGCGTGAAGCCGAGGGTCACTACCGGATAGCCGGCCAGGTACAGCAGCTGGCTCAGCGTCGGGAACATGGCGCTGTGGATCGGGGCGTGGCCGATCACCGCTGCCAGGTCGCCCGTCGCGAAGCAGAGCTGGCCGGCCGTCAGCAGGAGCCAGGGCGCGATCGGTCGGGGCTTGTAGAGGTCTATGGCGGCGACTACCGCTGCCACGCCGGCCAGACCCAGGACGGCGCTCAGAACGCCCTGCTGGGTCTCTCCTCCAGAGGCGGCGAGAGCGAACGTCGCGAGCGAGACAACCAGGAACGCGGCCCACAGTCGGGTGCGAACAGTGGCGGGCACGTCCCGTATCGATGTCACGTGTCCAGAATGCCCCCCTGGCCCTCTTCCGCGAATGACCTACCAGTCCTACTCAATATTGATGGCGGCCACAAGGGCAATTCCGGCCCCTCCCGAACCCCTCCGGGCACGGAATCCGGACGCGGCCGGTTGCGGGCGATTCCGCCGGGGCGGTGCGTCAGCTCAACGGGCTAGTACCAGGCGTGGGCGCTCCAGAACTCATACGCGGCGCACGCGGAGCCGTAGCGCGAGTTCACGTACCAGATGCCCCATTTGACCTGCGTGAGGGGGCTGTAGCGCCAGTTCGACCCGAAGGCGGCCATCTTGGAGCCGGGGAACGCCTGGGGTATCCCGTAGGCTCCCGACGGCGTTCCCGCCCTGGGATTCCACTTCGATTCCTTGGTCCAGATCGCGTTCACGCAGTTGTACTGCTTGGCCCCGATGCGGTTCTTGACATAGGTCCGGGCATTCCAGACCGTATCGCGCGGGGTCGGCTTTGGGGTCGCCTTGGGCGTGGGCGTCGGCGTAGGTGTGGGCGTTGGCGTGGCCGTGGGAGTGGGGCTCGGCGTTGCCGTGGGCGTGGGCGACGGGGTGGGGGTAGGCGTCGCCACGGCCTCGACGACGAAGTCGGACACGTTCTCGACCGGCCGGGCCAGCTGCGGATCGGACGATGGCGCCGGAGCGTCCGCCCTGGCCACCGGGAGAAGGAAGACCGCGCCGTCGATCAGCGCGATCATGAGAGTCACAGCACCCAGTACGGCCGCAGGGTTCAGATGTTTCAAGTCGCTCCCTACGTCGGTTTCCGGGCATCGGCCGTCGGGAAGTGGCCGCCCGGAATTCTCCAAGCTCGCGGGCCGGCACGTCATTGCGAACCGTGGCGGGCTCGGGTCTCCGGCGCGGGAGAATAGCACGACTCGAACCCGGCGCAAATGCCTCCCCGCAGGCGAGCACGGGTTCCGGGCCAGCTCCCGGATGCCGCGAGCGCGCATCTCATGGCCCGCGGCGGCCGGCCCGGAGAACCGCGGAGCGCACGCGGCTGAGGCCGTTTGACTGTCCGCCCGGTAATCCCGATAATACGACTCGGAATTAGAATATCCCCACGGCGGCGGTCCGGCGTCCCCCTCCGTTCGGACCGCCACCCTTTCTCTACAGGGATTCTCAAGTTCACCAAGGAGCGACATGGCGACGAGCCCACAGATCGTCTCCGGCGAGTACAAGTACGGCTTCCACGACGAGGTCGACTACCTCGAGGAGACCAAGCACGGCCTGACACGCGGCACGGTCGAAGAGATCAGCCGTATCAAGGGCGAGCCGGCGTGGATGCTCGATTTTCGCCTTCGGGCCTACGAGCACTTCCTCTCGCGCCCGATGCCCCAGTGGGGCGGCAACCTCAACCAGATAGACCTCGACAAGATCGTCTATTACCGCAAGGCGTCGCAGGGCGAGGAGAAGTCCTGGGACGACGTCCCCGACAAGATCAAGCAGACGTTCGAGCGCCTCGGCATCCCGGAGGCGGAGCGCAAGTTCCTTGCCGGCGTGGGAGCCCAGTACGACAGCGAGGTCGTCTACCACAACGTCCGCGAGGAGCTCAGCAAGATCGGCGTCGTCTTCATGGGCACGGACCAGGGGCTACGCGAGTACCCGGAGCTCTTCAAGAAGTACTTCGCCACGGTCGTTCCGCCGGAAGACAACAAGTTCGCCGCCCTGAACTCCGCGGTCTGGTCGGGCGGCTCGTTCGTGTACGTGCCGAAGGGCGTCGAGGTCCCGCTGCCGCTCCAGGCCTACTTCCGGATCAACGCCGAGAACACCGGCCAGTTCGAGCGGACTCTGATCATCGTGGAGGAGGGGGCTAAGGTTCACTACAT
>DAHXON010000080.1 GCA_027364875.1 Chloroflexota bacterium | reverse complement strand
TGGCAGAGGTTAGCGCAACGAGATTCGGCCGGGCCCGGCGAGCCCGGCGCCGCACGACCTCCGCGCGGGCGAACCTGCCCGGCCCGCGAGCGACCGACCTCGAAAAGCGCTACTCGGCCGCCCCGACGGCTTCCCGCTCGTCTTCCATCAGGCTCGGAACCGGGATGGAGCGGTGGTAGACGGCCACCTGGTATTCGAGGCGCGGCCGCTTCATCCGATCTGCCAGATCCGTGCCGGCGTCGCCGAATGCGGCTTCGAGCAACGCCCGGGCCTGCTCGATGGACTCGAACGTCCACCAGCAGTGGATGACGCGGACCCGGAAGCCCGACCCGAGGAACGGCCCGCGACGCTGGCTCCACTCCACCTGGCGGGCGCGCAGGGCCGGCCGCAGGTTCCAGACGTCGTCGCGGCCGTAGTCGTGGATCAGGAGCAGGCGGCCGGTGGGTCGCAGGAGTCGTTCCGCGGCGGCGACGAAGTCCGATCCGGGCACGGCCAGCTCGGACCAGAAGGCCACCACGCAGTCGGCCTGGCCGGCCGGCAGCAGGGCCATGCGATCGAGCGCTTCCGACTCGTCGCAGCCGGGCGTGAGCGTGACGGTGCAGACCCGTGACCCGATCTCGGTCATGAGTCGCGAGCGATAGCCGTTGCCGGCGTCGAGCAGGACGACGTCGCGGTCGGCGATCGGGCCGAGGTCTTCGAGCGCGGCGGTCAGCTTTCCCTCGACGTCCACGACGCCGAGGAACGCTTCCTCGAGATCTCGGTCCGAAAACGCGGCAGGCAGGTCGGGCATCTGGCTCCCCTAGAGGGCCGGTTGGGCACCGATGACCGCACCTTCTCGTGAACCAAGTTCGACTATGAAAGTCCCATGGTCGAGCGGTCCGGACGCGAACTCGGTCCCCCATCCGCGTCCTGTCCAGCTTACCTGCTCGGCCAGGTAGCCTGCCAGGTCCGCACGATTGCATTCGAGTCGAACCGGCCCGTCTCCGGCGTTGACGGCGACGATGACAACCGGATGACCGGCTTGCGACGGCCGGGTCTTCGGCGAGACGGTGTCGCCCTGCGCGGAGACGGCCGAACCGGCGGCACCGGGACCGAGCGAGGGATCGTCGAACAGCGCGTAGGCGACGGCCGATTCCCGGGCGCACAGGACCTCGAAACGGCCGCGACGGAGCGCCGGCTCCGACCGGCGAAGGGCCATGAGGCCGCGATAGAACTCCCGCAGGCCGGCGTCCTGGCGGGCCGGATCCCAGGGATAGCCACGCCGGCAGTCGGGGTCGTGGCGGCCCGGCAGACCCACCTCGTCGCCGTAGAAGAGGCACGGGGCGCCGGGCAGAGTCATCTGGATCAGGGCCGCGAGGCGCATCGCCGAAGCGTCTCCGCCCGCCATCGAGATGAACCGCGGCGTGTCGTGGCTGTCGAGCAGGTTCAGCTGGACGGAAGTCACGGCCGGCGGGTAGGTCGACATGACGGTTCGCAGCTGGTGGGCGAACCCTGCTCCGTCGATGGCGTGGACATGGCGGCCCAGCTCCACGGCCTGGCCCACGAGCGGCAGGTCCAGGCGGGGGCCGCCGGCGAAGGAGAGGATCGCTTCGGCAAGCGGATAGTTCATCAGGGCGTCGAAGCGTTCGCCGGCCAGCCACTCCGGGGCCGGCTGCCAGATCTCGCCGACGAGATACGCCTCTGGGTTGACCGCGCGGCAGCGGCGGCGGAATTCCTCCCAGAATCCGGGTTCGGTGATCTCCTCCGGCACGTCCAGGCGCCAGCCGTCGATGCCGAAGCGGAGCCATCGCTCGGCCACTCCGAAGAAGTACTCGCGGACGGCCGGATTGGCGTGGTTGAGCCTGGGCAGCGCGGGCAGGTCCCACCAGGCCTGATAGCCGAGCACACGCTCCGAGACGGAGCGGACTCCGTGGGGATCGTGGCGGGGATCCTGGCGCCCCTGCGCGGCCATGGCCTCGTCGACTGCTCTCTGGCGGGCGATCGCTTCCACCTCCTCGCGGCCCGGATAGGCCTTGAGGCCGCGGCGGCCGGCCAGGACGTCGGGGTCCAGGTAGAACCAGTCCCGGTACGGCGAGGCCGCGCCGTTCTCCAGGACATGGTTGAACGGCCAGAACCCCCGGCTGGCGTGGTTGAAGACGCCGTCGAGAACCACTCGCATACCCCGCGCGTGGGCTTCGTCCAGAAGCTCTCGCAGGGCCGCGTCGCCGCCGAGCAGCGGATCGACCATCTCGTAGTCGTAGGTGTGATAGCGGTGGTTCGAGGCCGAGGCGAAGATCGGCGTCAGGTAGAGCGCGGTGATGCCCAGATCGGCCAGGTAGTCCAGGTGCTCCGCGATGCCCAGCAGGTCGCCGCCCTTGAAGCCGTGGTAGGTGGGCGGAGCGTCCCAGGGCTCCATGGCGCCGGGCTTGGGTACCCGTCTGCTCGCGGCGAAGCGATCCGGGAAGATCTGGTAGAAGACGGCGTCGCGGACCCAGTCGGGCGAGCTCGAGAGATCGGCCGTCCCGCTGTCGAGCCGCGGCGTGCCTGGCGCCATCCGGTCCGACTCGAACGCCCGGCCGTTCAGCGCCGACCCCCCTGTGCCGGCGCCCTGTGGACCGACGCCGGGGCCGGGGCCGCGTGAGACTGGGCCGCGAGGACCGCGTGGGCCGCGTGGCCGGGCGCCGCGTAGGGCGAGCTGCCGTTCAGGGCGAGCGGGCGCATCGGGGCAGTGGAGCCACGGATGATCAGCCGCGTGTCCAGGGTCTTGTGCTCCGGCCGCTCGTTGTCGGGATGGGCGATCATCCTCAGCAGGAGGCGGGCCGCTTCTTCGCCCTTGGCCCGGACCGGCTGGTGGACGGTGGTCAGGGCCGGGTTGGAGTGCGGCGCCACGTCCAGATCGTCGAAACCCACGATGCTGATGTCCTGGGGAACGTTGAGTCCGGCTTCGCGGATCGCCCACATGACGCCGATCGCCATCACGTCGCTCATCGCCAGGACGGCGGTGGGCCGGAGGCCGTCCTCCCAGATGCGGCGGAACGCGGCCACGCCACCGTCGAAGGTCGCGGGGCCAACGACGATCTGCTCGTCGCGAAGCTTGATTCCCCCGAGCTCGAGCCCCTGCCGATAGCCCGTGAGCCGTCTCGAGGCGACCGTCTCCGTGGGGCCAGCGGAGTACTCCAGGAGGCCGGGCATGTTCGGCGGCTCCACCCCGACGACCATGAAGTCGCGATGGCCGAGGCTGAGCAGATGGCGGGCCGCGGATCGAGCGCCCACTTCGTCGTTCGATTCGACCAGGCCGTGCTCCGGCAGCGCCCCGCCGTCGACGAGGACCATCGGCAGGCTCGCCCGCCGGATCTGCTCGACCTCGGGATGATCCTCCGAGAGCCCGACGGCCACGAAGCCGTCGACGGTGGCGCGCGCGATGGCGCGAACCAGCGATCCCTGGAGCGGCGAGACGAAGAGCAGCCCGTAGCCGGCCTGGTCCGTGGCGGCGGCAACCCCGGCGCACAGCTCCGCGTAGAACGGGTTGGCGAACACGACCGAGAGGACCTGCGGGGTGAGCAGGCCGATGGTCATGGTTCGCTTCTGGCTGAGCATCCGGGCCACGGGATGGGGCAGATAGCCGAGCTCCTCGGCGACCTGGCGGATCCTAGCCGCGGTGGCCGGGTTGAGACGCTCCGGGCTGTTGAAAGCAAACGAGACAGCGGTCTTGGAGACGCCCGATTCCCGCGCCACGTCCGCTATACGAGCGCGCTTCGGCGGTGCGTGGGGGCTGGACGCCCGGGCGGCGGATTCCCCTCCGATGCGAGATGTGCCGGAGCCCCCCGACTTCGGGTCCATTCGATCCTCCGCCGACATTCGGCCCCGCGCATTCCCAGAGTCAGGGCCGTTAGCGACCACGAGGCACGCTATCCGCGCCGCGCCTGAGTGTCAAATGGCGAAACGTCACCCCTGGTGCGAGCGGTCGCCCGATGCCAGAATGACCCCAAGGAGCCGCAGGCTGCCTCGCAGGCCACCTCGCAAGCTCAACGCGTAGCGGAGGGGCGGCCCGGCTCTGAGGGAGGATGCCGCGATGCGTCTGGTAACGATCCGGCCGGCGGCTGGGGAAGCTGCCGATCCGACGGGCCATCGAGTGGCCGCGGTGCTGCCTGACGGCCGGCTGGTGCCACTCGTGGCATTGGCCCGGATGACGCCCGACACGCTGGCGGAGGAGATCCACGAGCTCGCCCTCGCCACGGTGATCGCTCTCGACCCGGACGCCGAGGTCCTCAGCCGGGCACTCGCGAAAGCACCCGCCGGCGAGCTCGCCGAGGCGGCCATCGACCCTGCCTCGGTCAAGCTCAGCGCGCCGATCCCCAGGCCGGGCAAGATCGTGGGCGTCGGCTACAACTACCTGGACCACGTCCGCGAGCAGGGTCTCGAGAGGCCGGCCAGGCCGGTCCTGTTCTCCAAGTTCGCCAACTCGGTCATCGCCGACGGAACCCCGATACGCAAGCCGGCGGGCACTCACGCTCTCGACCTGGAGGCCGAGCTCGCCGTGATCATCGGCCGGGCGGCGAGGCATGTCTCCGCGGCGCATGCGCTCGCGTGCGTCGGCGGCTACACGGTGGCCAACGACGTCACGGCTCGCGACTGGCAGGGCCAGGCAGCCGCGCTCGGCCCTGGTGAGAAGGGCGACGGGCAGTGGCTCCGGGCGAAGGGCTCCGATACGTTCCTGCCGCTCGGTCCCTTTCTCGTGACCCCGGACGAGCTGGATCGGATGGCCGGCGCCGGGCGCGATGGGCGTGGTCTGGCCGTGCGGTCGTGGCTCACCCGGGCCTCGGGGCCCACGGCCGGCCAGGAGTTCCAGATGCAGGACGCGAACACGTCGGACCTGATGTTCGGCGTGGCGGAGCTGATCAGCATGATCAGCGCCGAAGTCACGCTGGAGCCGGGCGACATCATCTGCACGGGCACGCCTTCCGGGGTGGGCGTCTTCAGAACGCCGCCGATCTTCATGGAGCCCGGCGACCTGGTTCGGATCGAGGTGGAGGGCATCGGGATTCTCACGAACCCGGTCGTGGATCAGGCCGGCAACGCGCCGGAGGGTTCGCCCGCCGCCGAGTTCATCGCGGCCCGCGGGGACTAGCGGGCTCCGCCAGTCTCGACGGCGGATTCTGTCCGGCCCGGCTCCTCGGTTCGCGGCCGTTCGGTAAGCCGCTCCTCGAGCTCCGCGAGAAACCGGCGGACCTGGTCCGGGCCGAGCAACCGCATCCGCGCGGCCGTCTGACCCGTGCCGACGTGGACCGTGACCGCGTCCGCGGGAGCGGCCCGGAACATGTCCTCGTCCGTGAGGTCGTCGCCGACGGCCACGAGCCGGGCGCGCGGATTCGCGGCCGCGAGGTCGCGCGCCACGAGGCCCTTGTTGACCCCCGCGTCCCGAACCTCGACCACCATGTGGCCCCGCAGCACGGCGGCGGAGGTTCCCGCCAGCTCGCGCCTGAGCTTCCGGGTGAGAGCGGCGCTTTCGCGCCGGCCCACTTCCGGAGGAACCATCCGGTAGTGCCAGGCCACCGACGCCTCCTTGTCCTCGAGATGGGAGCCCTCCACCGCCTCGGTCTGGGACACCATGAGCCGGCGAGCCTGCTCCAGCCAGGCCGTTCGCACGTCGCGGTGCCGCCACCGCCCGGAATCGAGCTCGCGAGACCAGAGCCCATGCTCCGCGTGAAGCCCGATCGGCAGCGCCCCGAGCCAGAGGACCAGGTCGTCGCGGCGCCGGCCGCTGATGACGTGGACGGTCACGCCCGGGAGGATCGCGAGGCCGGCCAGGAGCTTGAGGATCTCCGAATCGGGGCTCGCCTCGTCCGGTGAGGGGCGAAGGCCGACGAGCGTCCCGTCGTAGTCGAGCAGCAGCGTGAGCGGACGATCATCTTCGAGGACGGCCGCGACGACGTCGGATGGCTGATCGGCCGGCACCGCGGCGGCAGCCGCCCGCCGCCGACCCGCCTGCGCCCGCCGGGATTCGGTGACCAGGGCGGAGATGAAGTCGTGCGACCAGCGGCCCACGTCCTGGGTTCGGACTCGCTCGCGCATGCGGCTCATGCGCATACGCCGCTCCGGCTCGGGCATCACCAGCGCGTCGCGGATGGCGGCGACCACGCCGTCCACGTCGTACGGGTTCACCAGGGTCGCGTCGGTCAGCTCCGCGGCCGCCCCGGCGAACTCGCTCAGGATCAGCACCCCGTCGCCGTCCGGACGCGACGCCACGAATTCCTTGGCAACGAGGTTCATGCCGTCGCGCAAGGGAGTGACCAGGGCGATCGTGGCCGCGCGGTAGATCGCCGCCAGCCGCTCACTCGGCAGGCTCTGGGAGATGTAGTGGATCGGGTCGTGGCCCAGCGAGGCGAAACGGCCGTTGATGCGGCCCACGATCTCGTCGACGCCTCGCCTGAAATCCTGGTACTCGCGCACGGCGACTCGCGATGGGGCCGCGACCTGGATGAGGCTGACGCGTCCACGGAGCCGCGGATAGCGCTCGAGCAATCGCTCGAAGGCGAACAGCCGGCGCGGGATTCCCTTCGTGTAGTCGAGCCGGTCGACCGAGACGATGAGCGCCGCCTTCCCGGCCGAGTCGCGCAGGCGATCGGCTTCGGCCAGCACGTCGGGACGACTCGCCAGGCTGTCGTACTCCGCAAAGTCGATGCCCATCGGAAACGTGCCGACTCGGATGGAGCGGCCGTTGAGCTCCACGCGACCGGCTCGCGTCTCGCAGCCGAGCACGTTCGCCGCGGATGTGAGGAAGTGGAGCACGTACGAGACCGTGTGGAAACCTACGAGCGACGCGCCGAGCATCCCCTCCAGCAGCTCCCGTCGCCAGGGCAGAAGCCGGAAGACCTCGCCCGACGGGAACGGAACGTGGAGGAAGAAGCCGATCGCCGCGTCCGGGAGCTGGCGGCGGACCATGTCCGGCACGAGGGCGAGCTGGTAGTCGTGGATCCAGATCAGATCGCCCGACCTGTACTGCTTGACGATGGCGTCGGCGAACCGCTGGTTGACCCGCTTGTAGGTGCTCCAGCCCTCGGCGTTCATGGGCAGCCGGTTCATGTCGTAGTGGAAAAGGGGCCACAGCACGCCGTTGGAGAAGCCGTCGTAGTAGCGCTGGACCTCCGCGGCGGTCAGCTCGATCGGCACCGCCCGCAGGTCGGCGAGCTGGGCGCGCATGTCGCCGAGCTGCTCGGGATTGAGCCGCCAGGTCTCGCCCGGCCAGCCGATCCAGACGCTGCCGCTCCGGGAGTGGTAGCCGCTAAAGCCCGTGGCCAGGCCGCCGGCGCTCCGCTCCACGACGAGGCGGCCCTGCTCGATTCGAACGGACACGGGCAGACGATTGGAGACGAGCAGGACGCGCTGGGAGGGAGAGACGTCGGGCAATGAGGATTCCTCGTGCAGCTTCGCGGAACGGCCGACACCGCTCGGCGTGCGTTCAGGAACTCCAACCTAGACTCGGGCCCTGATGCGGTCAAACGCGGACCCCGCGAAGGGCGGCAGATGAGTCAACGCATCGAGGACTACGCCCTGCTCGGCGACACGCATACCGCCGCGCTCGTCGGGCTGAACGGCTCGATCGACTGGTTGTGCCTGCCGCGCTTCGACTCGGGCGCATGCTTCGCCGCGCTGCTGGGCGACGAGACGAACGGTCGCTGGTTGATCGCCCCGAAGGGCGCGCGCCGGGCGAAGACGCGCCGCTACCGGGGCGACTCGCTCGTCCTGGAGACCACGTTCGAGAACGGCGACGGAGCCGTCCGGGTGATCGATTTCCTGCCGATCCGCGAGCAGACACCCCACCTGGTCCGGATCGTCGAGGGAATCCGCGGCAGCGTCCCGATGCGGATGGAGCTGACGCTCCGGTTCGACTACGGCGCGACCGTTCCATGGGTCCGGCGCGTCGAGGACCGCCTGTGGGCCATCGCCGGCCCGAACGCGGTCGTGCTGGACACTCCCGTCGAGCTGCGCGGCCGCGGCCTCTCGACCGAGGCGAGGTTCACCGTCGGCCCAGGCGACCGCGTGCCGTTCGTGCTGACCTGGCATCCGTCGGAGACCCCGCCGCCGGCGGCCCCCGACCCCTTCGCCGCTCTCGACGACACCGAGCGCTGGTGGACCGAGTGGTCCGGCCGGTGCACGTACGAGGGCCCGTACCGCGAGGCCGTGGTCCGGTCCCTCATCACGCTCAAGGCCCTGACCTACGCGCCTACCGGCGGAATCGTGGCCGCTCCTACCACGTCGCTGCCGGAGGCGATCGGCGGCGTCCGCAACTGGGATTACCGCTACTGCTGGGTCCGCGACGCCACTTTCACGCTCTACGCCCTGATGCACGGCGGCTACGAGGACGAAGCCCGCGGCTGGCGCGACTGGCTGCTTCGGGCCGTGGCCGGCGATCCGAGCCAGCTCCAGATCCTGTACGGCCTCTCAGGCGAGCGGCAGATCCCCGAGCTGGAGCTCGACTGGCTGGCGGGCTACGAGGGATCGCGGCCTGTCCGCATCGGCAACGCGGCGGTCGACCAGCTCCAGCTCGACGTCTTCGGCGAGCTGATGGACGCCCTGTACGTGGCACGGCGGACCGGCCTCGCGCCCGAGTCTGCCGCCTGGAACCTGCAGCGGCACCTCGTCGAGCATCTGGAGGAGATCTGGCGAAAGCCGGACGAGGGCATCTGGGAGGTTCGCGGCGGCCCGCGCCAGTTCACGCACTCGAAGGTGATGGCCTGGGTTGCGTTCGACAGGAGCATCAAAGGCATCGAGGCGCTCGGGCTCGAGGGACCGCTGGAGCGCTGGAAACGGGTCCGCCAGGAGATCCACGACGACGTCTGCCGGAACGGCTACGACCCCAACCTGGGCTCGTTCGTCGGGTACTACGGCACGAAGCGTCTCGACGCGAGCCTGCTGCTGATCCCGATCGTCGGCTTCCTGCCGCCCGACGATCCACGGGTGGTTGGCACGGTCGACGCGGTGGCCAGGCAGCTGCGCTCGGACGGGTTCGTGCTCCGTTACCTGGCCGATCAGCACGGCCCGGACGGTTTGCCGCCGGGCGAGGGCGCGTTCCTGCCCTGCACGTTCTGGCTGGTCGACGCCCTGGCCCAGACCGGCCGGACGGAGGAGGCGAAGGAGATATTCGAACGGCTGCTGAGCATCCGGAACGACGTGGGGCTGCTGTCCGAGGAGTACGACCCGAGCCTGGGCCGGATGGTCGGCAACTTCCCGCAGGCGTTCAGCCACGTGGCGCTGGTCAACTCGGCTTCCAACCTGACCCCGGCGATCGTGGGTACCACCGAGCACCGGACCGAGAAGGCGACCGGTCCGACCGAAGGCGCCGCGCCGAGGCCGCACGAGGCCCGCCGGCGCGCTCCCGAGCGACCACCCGAGATGGCGACGCACGGCGCCCGCCCGAGTAGAGACGGTCGCTCGAGTCGTGACGGCCACGCGACTCGTGACGGCCACCCGCAGGGGCGCGCCGCGCCGCAGAGGACGCGTCCGCGGCCAAAGGGAAGTGGATGAGCCAGGGACGCGGACATGCTCCTGACCTGGAGGTCCGTTTGCCCCACGTTGATCAGCTCGGCGGTGCCGCCCTCGTCAGGGAATCTGGACAGGTTTGCGAGCAGAGCCAGATCGCGAAAGGGATCGTGGCGGCCGCCGAGCCTGCGTCTATGCGGTAGGTGATGTCGAGCGCAGTCCCGCCGGCGGACTCCCCTGATGTCCAGGACACCTGCACGGCCAATTCCATCGTTTGCGACTGAACGCTGTCGGGGGCGGTGCGGACGTCCGCGGGACAGACCCCTGAGACGGATTGAGGGCCGCGAGGGTCGAATCCCAACTCGACGATAGGTGCGAACTCCCGGCCGAGGAAAAGTTGGTTGTGATAGTAGGGATTGGGCCTTACGGCGAATGCATCCACTCGGATCGGTCCGCTGGGATTGTGCAGCTCCACGCTCTCGATGGTCGCCGTCGCCGGCGATGACACGCACAACATGATCGAGCCAAGCGAGACCGGCTGCCCGTACGGCACGTTGTTGACCACCGCCGCGGCCGAAGTGCCGGGATCTCCGACGAGCTCCAGTCTGGCCGGCTGCGATGAGCAGCCCGCGGTCGACAGAACAGCTGACAACAGGATTGCCCTGCCGAGCTGCAGCCTCGTCCGTCTCCGGGCCGTCACGTTTGATGCCCCTGGACTGCCGAGAAGAGACCCAGCCTTGCGACGTCGATCCCCACGGCCTGTAATTCTGACGGGATTGGCGGTCGGCGCCATCGTCAACTTCACCTATCGGAGTCCGGTTGGTACGGAGCACCTTCCGACCTCGTTGAAGCCGCTATTGCCCCGCAGGGCCGAGCAGCTCCACCAGACCGCGAATTGAGCTCGCGGCCCTCGACAGATCGGTTTGGAGATCTGCCCAGAGGGCCTCCAGACCGCGCTGTAGCAGGAACGCGTCCAGCAGGCAGGACCACTCGTCGGGGGTTCGCGGCAGGTAGTCGGCCTCGCCGGTGGTTTCGCGGTAGCCCCGCAGGAACGAGGCCGCGACCCAGAGATACCAGTTGCCGGCCCAGACGTCGAGAGCCGCCGCGTCTTCCGGACGGAGTGCTCCGCCGACGTCGGATTCGCGGAGCCTGCCGAGCGCGATGTCCTGGATCGAGCCGATCATCGAGGCCAGGTCGCGAAGCGCCGATCTCTTGAGGCGCCGCTCGCTGGCCGGCCGGCTCGTGTCCCCTTCGAAGTCGATCATCACCAGCCCGCGTCCGGACCTCATGACCGTGTCGAGTCTCAGCGCGCCGTGGCAGCGGATCCGCATGCCGGTCAATCGCTGCCGCTGGAGCAGGGCGAGGCGGCTCCGCAGATCCGCCCGCAGGCCGAGCACCCGGTCGACTTCGGTGGCCTGGATCTGGGTGGCCGGGCGCAGGCGGGCCCGGGCGACTCGGAGCGTCCGAACCGCGAACGCGTCGATCGACTGGTAGAGCGATGCCTGATAGAGCCTCGTGAATGGCTCCGGAGCGAAGCTCGGGTCTGTCGAATCCGACGCGATGATGTCGTGGAACTCGCCGATCCGGTTGCCGATGGAACGGGCCATCTCCAGCTCCGAGCCCAGAAGATGCACGGCCACCTGCGGCGGGGGCTCCGCGGCGCAGCGCAGCAGATCCGCGGTGGTCAGCGAGAGCGGCTGCGGTTCGGGCATGGTCGCCGCCTGCTCCAGGAACCCGAGCAGAGAATCGCGCGTGGCCGTCGCGAGATCACCCTCGTGAATGAAGCCCGCGCGCAGAATCCCTGCCTCGAGCGGGCTCCCGCGGGCCAGGCGGTATTCGAGCTCGCCGTACACATGCGGTGCCCACGTGGCGCCGTGGCTTCCCAGGAACCTCATCACCTCCGTCTCGGGATCGGGCCCCGGCTCCAGGACGTGACGGAGCTCGAGGACCAGGTTGCGCGGAACCAGGCCGGCGTCGACTTCGGGCGGGACGACTGCCAGGTCATCCGCGCCGCGCTCGGCGACAACGCTCTGCCCGGTTGCGCTCTGCCCGGTTGCGCGCCGGGCGGCCGCGTCCACTGTCTTCACCAGGCCGATCGTCTCGCCGGCCCTGATGACTCCCACCGTGGACGCCAGTCCCGCGGCGGAGGCCTTCAGGCGCGTCCCTGGTTTGCCCGCCAGCTCGCCGTTCTGGCCGCGCAGACGCCTACGCCCGGCCACCATCTCGATCAGGCGGGCGACGAAGCCCAGATCGGCCGAGGCGTCCACGAGAAACGCTTCGCCTCCGCCCTCGAGGGAGGGCAGGATGGCGATGCGCGTACCCGCAGGTTCGGGCCGCGCCGGAGTTCCATCGGCGAACTCGAGCGTCTCGGCGCGCAGGCGGGCCGTCGTCAGCGGCAGGAGGTAGGTGTCGGGGTCGCCCTCCGAATAGGCGATCTGCAGCACAAGGGCAACCGCTTCGGCTCCGTCGATATCAACCCGCAGCCGGTCGACGATCTCGGTGCTCCTGATCTTGCGCCCGAAGCCGCGATACCAGGCCCGCTCGCGCAGCCAGCCGACCAGGATCGACACCAGCGAGGCGTCGAGCCTGGGGTCGAGAAGCTCGCCGATGGTGCCCACCGGGATGGTCGGTAGCTGAGGCGCGACGCGCGGAGCCTCCAATTCGCCCGCCTGGGCCTGCGCGCCCGCGCCACCGGACCCACCGGACTCCAGCGTGAACCAGAGGAACTCGTGCGGGCCCAGGGTCAACAGGTACGGCAGCTGGCCGATCCGGGGAAACTCCACGCGGCCGAACATCTCGACCGGCTGGCAGCCCTGGTGTTCGGAGAGGTCGAGCTCAACGGGCTGGAAGAAGCGAGACAGGTTGGCTGCCACAAGGACCGTTTCGTCGCCGAAATGGCGCGTGAACGCCAGGACGTGGCGGTTGTCCGGGTGCAGGAACCGGAGATCGCCTCGGCCGAAGGCCGGATGCCGCTTGCGCAATGCGATCAGCCGCTTCATCCACCACAGCAGCGAGGGCGGATTGGCCTGCTGGACGGCCACGTTGACCGCCTCGAAGTGGTGCTCCGGGTCGGTCACGACCGGCAGGAACAGCTGCTCGCGCGGTGCCGACGAGAAGCCGGCGTTCTGGTCGCCGCTCCACTGCATCGGCGTACGGACGCTGTCTCGGTCGCCCAGGTAGACGTTGTCGCCCATCCCGATCTCGTCGCCGTAGTAGATGACCGGCGTGCCCGGCAGCGAGAAGAGGAGGCCGTTCATCAGCTCGATTCGGCGGCGGTGGTTGCCCAGCAGGGGGGCCAGGCGGCGCCGGATGCCCAGGTTGATTCGGGCCTGAGGATCGTTGGCGTAGACCCGGTACATGTAGTCGCGCTCTTCGTCGGTGACCATCTCGAGGGTCAGCTCGTCGTGGTTGCGCAGAAAGAGAGCCCACTGGGCGTTGTCGGGTATCGCGGGCGTCTGCTCGACGATGTCCACGATGGGCAGGCGGTCCTCCATGCGGATCGCCATGAACATCCGCGGCATCACCGGGAAGTTGAAGGCCATGTGGCATTCGTCGCCGTTGCCGAAGTACGCGGCCGACTGCTCCGGCCACTGGTTGGCCTCCGCGAGGAGCATGCGGTCCTCGTAGTTTTCGTCCACGTGGCGGCGCAGCTGCTTGAGGAACTCGTGGGTCTCAGGCAGGTTCTCGCAATCGGTGCCCTCGCGTTCGTAGAGGTACGGCACCGCGTCCAGCCGCAGACCGTCCACGCCCCGGTCGAGCCAGAAGTCGAGGACCTTGAAGAGGGCCTTCTGGACCCCCGGGCTGTCGAAGTTGAGATCCGGCTGGTGCGAGTAGAAGCGGTGCCAGTAGTAGGCGCCGGCGACCGGATCCCAGGTCCAGTTCGACGTCTCGAAGTCCTTGAAGATGATCCGGGCGTCGCTGTACTTGCCCGACGTGTCGCTCCAGACGTAGAAGTTGCGGGCGGCGCTGCCGGGTTTGGCGCGGCGGGCGCGCTGGAACCACGGGTGCTGGTCCGAGGTGTGGTTGCAGACGAGCTCGGTGATGATCCGAAGACCGCGCTTGTGAGCTTCGCGGATCAGAGTCTCGACATCGCGGAGGGTTCCGTAGGCGGGGTTGACGCTCGTGTAGTCGGCGATGTCGTAGCCGTCGTCGCGCATCGGGCTCGGGTAGAAGGGCAGAAGCCAGAGCGCGGTCACTCCGAGATCGCGGAGGTAGTCGAGCTTTTCGGTCAGACCCCGGAAATCGCCCCGCCCGTCGCCGTTGGAATCACGAAAGGCCCGAACGTGGACCTCGTAGATGACGGCGTCGCGATACCACGTGGGGTCGCGGGGCCGCGGGTGAGAGCGCGTGGCGTCTCCCTGCATGTCCCAATCCTCCAACGCGGGTAAAGACCTCCGAGCCGCGGGGTTGCGCGGGCGCGCGACGCGAGACTCGCCGGATCGTCCGAAAGAGGGCGAACGCACTTCGGACTCCGGCCGTGCGCCGGGGCAACACCGCCCGAGCCGCCGCATGCCACCCGGACGCATCGGTGGCACAATCCGCGCGTGGTCGGCGATCGCGATCCAGGCGCGGCGAGGAACCCAGGGGCGAACCCGGGTGCGACCGCGGGATCGGCGGCTCCGCCGGATACGGCGCCCGACCCCACCCGGGCCGATGGCAATCCGAGCCACTCGCCGGAATCCGCGGCCGTCATCGCGGCGGCAACGTCGCTGGACCTGCGCATCCCCGCCACGATGCGAGCGCTCGTCAAGACGCGGCCCGAGGCCGGCGCGGAGATGCTCGAGGTTCCCGTTCCACGGCCGGGCCCGGGAGAGATCCTGATCCGTCTCGAGGCCGTGAGCCTCTGCGGCACGGACCTCCACATCTACCGCTGGGATCCGTGGGCGGAAAGCCGCCTGGGCGGGAAGCTGCCGCGCATCTTCGGCCACGAGATGGCGGGCCGGGTCGTCGCCCACGGTCCCGGGACCGGTGCCGTCCCGCTCGGCACTCGAGTAGCCGCGGAGACTCACCTCGTCGACTGGACGTGCTACCAGTGCCGGACCGGCCGCGAGCACGTCTGCGCGAACCTCAAGATCCTCGGCGTGGACGCGGACGGGGCTTTCGCCGAGTACATGGTCCTGCCGGAGCGAAACGCCTGGCCGTCCGAGGGCCTGAGCCCGGAGATCGCGGCGATCCAGGAACCGATGGGCAACGCCGTCTTCGCGACGTTCGTGGAGGACATCACCACGGCTTCCGTGGCGGTTCTGGGCTGCGGTCCGATCGGGCTGATGGCGGTGGCGATGTGCCGTTTCGCCGGCGCCAGCCGGGTCTTCGCCACGGACGTGATGCCGCATCGTCGCGAGATGGCCGTGAAGATGGGCGCGGATTGCGTCCTGGACGCTACCGGGGACGTGGTCTCGGAGATCCGTCGCGAGACGGGTGGCGTCGGGGTGGACGTGGTCCTCGAGATGTCCGGCGCCGAGCAGGCGATACACCAGGCGTTCGAGATGACGACCAACGGAGGACGCGTGTCGCTGCTCGGCCTTCCGTCGCGCCCGGTCACGCTGGACCTCAACGACGCGATCATCTTCCGGGGCGTCCGCGTCTACGGCATCACCGGCCGCGAGCTATGGCGGACCTGGTACAAGACGGCCGCCCTCCTGCGCGAGGGCCTCAACGTTCAACCGATCATCACCCACCGGCTGCCGCTTGCCCGGTATGCCGAGGCATTCGACCTGCTCGCCGCGGGCGTCGCGGGCAAGGTCGTCCTCTTGCCGCAGGAGGGTTAGCGATGACGACCGAAAGCAAGCCGAAGTTGGCCGACGGCTCGAACGCGGCCGCGGATCCGCTCGCCTTCCTTGCCGACGAGCTGGCCGACCTGCGCGCGAAGAACCTCTACCGGCCGCTCCGCGTGCTGTCGTCCCCGCAGGCTGCCGAGGTCACGGTCGACGGCAAGCGGCTGATCAACCTCTCCTCGAACAACTACCTGGGCCTCGCGACGCATCCAAAGCTCAAGGCCGCCGCCATCGCGGCCGTCAAGGAGTTCGGCGCGGGTTCGGGCGCGGTCCGGACGATCGCCGGCGACATGACGTTCCACGAGAAGCTGGAGTCCGATCTCGCGGCATTCAAGCGGACCGAAGCCGTCCTGACGTTCCAGTCGGGTTTCACCGCGAATACCGGCGTGATCCCGGTGGTGACCGGCGAGGCCGACCTGATCGTGTCCGACGCGCTCAACCACGCCTCGATCATCGACGGCATGCGGATGAGCCGGGCTCCGCGCGTGATCTTCGGCCACAAGGACGTCGCCGACCTGCGCTCGAAGCTCGCGGACGCTCGGACGCGCGGGCGGGCGCTGACGGGCGGACCCGCGGGCGAGCCGTACCGGCTGATACTCGTCGTGACCGACGGTGTTTTCTCGATGGACGGCGACATCGCGCCGCTGCCCGACATCGTCGCCGCTGCCGAGGAATTCGGCGCGGCGGTCATGGTCGACGACGCCCATGCCTCCGGCGTGCTTGGGCGCAATGGCCGCGGGACCGTCGACCACTTCGACCTCCACGGCCGCGTGGCGATCCA
>DAHXON010000007.1:29515-79259 GCA_027364875.1 Chloroflexota bacterium | reverse complement strand
CTCTCGCGGCTAATACTGGAAGAGCAGCTCGCGGTACTTGGGGAGCGGCCAGAGATCGTCCGCGACGAGCGTCTCGAGGTCGTCGGCAGCGGCCCGGACCGCGTCCTGGGCGGGGATCACCTTGTCGTGGAATGCCCTGGCTTCGGCCCGAACGCCGTCGGCTTCGTGGGCCGCGTGCTGAGCGTGCTCAAGGGCGTGGATAGCGTCGACGAGCTTGTCCGCTCCCGCGGTGACCGCGGCCGAAACCGCGGCAACTCCCTTCGAGGAACCGGCCGCGCCGAGCTCGCCGAGGTACTTGACCACGGCCGGCAGGATCATCGTCCTGGCGATGTCCAGCGTGGCGTTGGCCTCGATGTTGATGACCTTGACGTACTTCTCCCAGTTGACCTCGACGCGGGCCTCGAGCTCGCGTTCGGACAGGACGCCGTACTTGGAGAAGAGCTTCTTGGCCTTGGCCGTCTCGAGATCCGGGAGCGACTCGACAGTGCTCCGCCGGTTCGGCAGGCCGCGCCTCGCGGCTTCGGCATACCACTCCTCGGAGTAGTTGTTGCCTTCGAAGAGGACCTGCTTGTGCTCCTTGACGATGCCCGAGAGGATCTTCGTCAGTCCGGCCATGTCGTTGCATTCGAGCTTCTCGAGCTCGTCCGCAAGGCGCGCGAGAGAGTCCGCCACCGCGGTGTTGAGCACCGTCTGAGGCCAGTAGATCGCGGCGGAGGAGCCGACCGCTCGGAACTCGAACTTGTTGCCTGTGAAGGCGAACGGCGAGGTCCGGTTTCGGTCGGTGGCGTCACGCGGCAGAACCGGCAGCGACGAAGCGCCGAGGTCCGTGCTGCCGCCCTTCTTGGAAGAATCGGCCGAGCCGCCTTCGAGCTGGCTGATGACGTCCTCGAGCTGCTCGCCCAGGAATACCGACATGATCGCCGGAGGAGCCTCGTTGGCGCCCAGGCGGTGGTCCTGGTTGGCGTCGGCGATGCTCGCCCGCAGGATGTCGGCGTTGGCGTTGACCGCCCGGATGATCGCCACCAGGAACGCGAGGAACTGCGCGTTGGCATGCGGGTCGTGGCCCGGGTCCAGGAGGTTTTCGCCTTCGTCCGTGGCCATGGACCAGTTGTTGTGCTTGCCCGATCCGTTCACGCCGCGGAACGGCTTCTCGTGGAGCAGTGCCGCCAGGCCGTGGCGCGCCGCGATGCGGCGCATGAGGTTCATCACGACCATGTTGTGGTCCGAACCGGTGGTCGTGCCCTCGAAGACGGGCGCAAGCTCGAACTGGGCCGGCGCGACTTCGTTGTGCCGGGTCTTGGCCGGGATGCCGACACGCCAGAGCTCGCGGTCGAGATCCATCATGAACGCGAGGATCCGCTCGCGGATCGGGCCGAAGTACTGGTCTTCGAGCTCCTGGCCCTTTGGCGAGGGGGCGCCGAACAGCGTCCGGCCGGTCAGGATGAGGTCCGGTCGAAGCTCGGCCAGCTGCCGATCGACGAGGAAGTACTCCTGCTCGGGACCGATGGTGGTAAAGACACGCTGGACGCTGTTGTTACCGAACCAGCGCAGAACCCGGAGGGCCTGCTGGCCGAGAGCCTGCTGCGATCGCAGAAGCGGGATCTTGTGATCGAGCGCCTCGCCCGTGTACGAGACGAAGGCGGTCGGGATCGTGAGCGTCACGCCGTTCGGCTCGACCTGCAGGAAGATCGGGCTCGTGACATCCCAGGCGGTGTAGCCGCGCGCCTCGAAGGTGGAGCGGATGCCGCCCGACGGGAAGCTGGACGCATCCGGCTCGCCCTGGATCAGGCCCTTGCCGGAGAACTCGGCCAGGATGGACGAGTCGCCGGTAGGGTTGAGGAACGAGTCGTGCTTCTCGGCGGATGAGCCGGACAGCGGCACGAACCAGTGGGTGTAATGGGTTGCGCCGTGAGCGGCTGCCCACTGCTTGACGCCGTTGGCCACGGCGTCGGCGATCGCCGGATCGAACGGCTCCAGGCCCTCGATGGTTCGGCGCAGCTTCTTGAAGACAGCCTTGGCCAGGTACTCGCGCTGGGCCTCTTCGCCGAACACGTACTGGCCGTAGATGTCCTCGCCGGCGTGCTCGAGGTAGTTCTGGGTCGAGGCAACTCTTCGACTGGCGATTGCCTCGATGGCCTGTTGGCGAGCGGTCATTTCGACTCCTGTCGACTGTTTGTTGCCTTCTGTTCCTCTCGGTGGCCTCTCTGTCGGTCCGGACGTGGCCGAAGTGGCGGCAGAGAGCCAGCCCGGCGCCGATCCGTCCGCGGCCGACCGGCCGTTCGTCGAATGGTTGGGCCACCGACCGCCGACCGGGCTGCTCGCAGGCGCCCAGCGACCGTCCCTCAAGATCGTCATGCGACGGAGGTGTGCCGATGGACCGAGTTGCGAGCGTCCCGAACCCATGCGAGAGGTTCTCCCGATGAGGATTTGATGTTCTCATACGGGCTCGGACACGAACCTAACGTTGCGGTCACTCGAAGGTAGCGAATCGGGGTCGCAACCTTTGCAGTTCCGAAAGTTGCGACGGCCACCGGGAATTGGGGCCGGATTGTCGCCGGATCGGCGCCGAATCCGCCGATCTTGGACACCGTGCGCCGGACCTGGGCGAGGCCCCGGGCGAGGCCCCGGCGGGCGCAGCTCACCGGCCGACCGGCCGGCCCCTTTCTCCGAGATACCGATCGGGGCGGTGTTCCGGAGCCGCTTTCCATTGGCAGCGGGGCCAGTGGCGGCTGAGCCGCCGGGCCCTCGCACGAAACCGCCTCCGTTGGCGATCCCCCCGGCCCGAATCTGCCCACGCGGGGACCGCAAATGCGGGCAGCACCGCCGCCGTCGGTATACCGGGTATTTGGGAGGGCCGCGCGAGCGACGGCCAGCCCGCCCGGCCGTCGCCCCGCCGGCGCCCTGCCCCGGCCTACAGCAGCGACGGCCGGACCCACTCCTTGCCCAGGACGTGCTCGTCGAGGAAGGCCAGCACGGTTTCGTACCAGATCTGGGCGTTCTGCGGCTTCAGAACCCAGTGGTTCTCGTCCGGGAAGTAGAGGAAGCGGCCCGGGATGCCGTGGCGGTGCATGTCCGTCCAGAGGCGAAGCGCTTCCGAGACGGGCACGCGGAAATCGCGCTCGCCGTGGATCACAAGCATCGGGGTCAGCAGCCGTGCCATCTCGTCGAGGAACGTGGCCGGCGACTGGCGGTCGTAGCGATCCGGGTCCGTGTACGGATCGCCCATCTCGTGCTCCCAGCGCGGCCCGTCGTCCGTGGTTCCGTGGAACGGCCGCAGATCCCATAGGGAGGCATGGGTGACGATCGCCCGGAACCGGTCCGTGTGGCCGGCCATCCAGTTGGCCATGTAGCCGCCGTAGCTGCCACCGGTCAGGGCCACGCGCGACGGATCCAGATCCGGCCGCTCCAGAGCCGCGTCCAGCGCGGTCATGATGTCCGTGAACGGCGCCTCGCCCCAGCGGCCCCAGCCGCGCTGAACCATCTTCTGCCCGTAGCCTATCGAGATTGCCGGATCCGGCAGAAGAACCGCATAGCCGCGCTCGGCGATCAGATGCGGGTTCCAGCGCCAGTGCCAGCCGGTCCACGACCCGATCGGGCCGCCGTGGGCCATGACGACGAGCGGCACGCGCCCATCGACTGCCACTCCCGCCACCACGTCCTCGGGCGGCAGGACGAGCCACGACTCCACCGCCTGCCCATCCGAGGCCGTGGCCACGAGCCGCTCCACGCGGCCCCGACCCGCCACTCCCCCATCGTGCACGGAACGCGGCAGCTCCTCCACCTGCTGGTCGATCCCCCGGGCGGCGAAGCGGACGACGTGCGCCGGCACGCTCATGGTGGCCCGAAGGGCATACACGGTCTGCCCGTCGGGAGAGGGGCAAAGGTCGGACATCTGACCGTCGGAGACCAGCCGCTCTGCCGCGCCGGAGGCAATGTGGACTCGGAACGCGGCCACTCCACCGCGGTAGTCGGCGGTGAAGAAGACGGCGTTCGAGTCGGGGGCCCAGACCGGATCGGACGGCCAGAGGTCGAGCTTCGGCGTCAGAGCTCGGCCGGGCGTGACGCCCGTCAGGTCCGTCAGCCAGAGCACCGATTCGGCCGCCAGGTCGGGATTGCCATCGGTCGTTCGGACGGACACGACGTAACGCCCGTCCGGCGAGATGCGAGGCTGATTGAACTCGCCGTCGAAATGCTCGAGCGTCCGCCGCGCCTTCGTCGCGACGTCTATCGCGACCAGGTCGGTTGGGGTCGCGGGCGGCTTCGACCAGTCGGACCAGCTCGTCACGATCGTCTTGCCGTCCGGCGAAAGGTCGAACTCGGTTTCCATGAAGACCGGCCCCGGGTCGCCGGTGACGTCCACCGGCTCGAGCTTCTCTTCGGGCTCGACGCCTCCGGCCGAAGGCAGCCGGCCCGCGAACAGCCGCTGGCGCTGAGGAGCGAGCCAGTGGTCCCAATATCGAACCGGGTGCTCCTCGAACAGGAGCGCGCCGACGCCGGCTTCCTTGCGAGCCTTCGCTCGGGCAGCGTCGTCCTCGAGGTCGACCGCGAGCGGGTGAACCAGGACGCCGAAAGCGATCGCGTCAGCGCTTCGGGCCGCGGCAACCGCACCCACGCCACCGTCCGGCGCGAGCAGCAGCCGGGCCTCGCCGCCGTCGGGCGGCAGCATCCAGAGCGCGTCGATCTCGTGATCGGGATCCGGTTTTGCGTCCGGGTCGGGACGGCTCGAGGTAAAAAGGAGCGACCCGTCTCGGGCGAACGCGGCGTACGACTCGCCGGCCGAGCTGGCCGTCAGCCGTCTGGGCGGCGCCTTCCCTTCGGGATCGACCTGCCATATCGACCGGCGCATCGACTTGCCGTCCGGCGCCTTGCGGCTCACCGTAACGACCAGCCGGCGGCCATCGGGCGAGAGGCGCAGGCCAGACAGGCGCGGGGCACCAAAGTAGCGATCGAACGTCAGCGGCTCACTCATGCCGACATCATCGCGCGTTTTGCGGTCCGGCCCGCGTCCGATTTCGAGCGGCGCCGACAAGAGGGCCCGCGCCGGCAGGAGGCGAATGCCAGGTCGCTGGCGCCGCCAACAACGCCGCTACCGGGTCGGGCGGCACTTTGCTATCATTCCGGGGCCCTTCAGCGGGCCCTCGGTCGGGGCGTGGCGCAGCTTGGTAGCGCGCATCGTTCGGGACGATGAGGTCGGAGGTTCAAATCCTCTCGCCCCGACCATTGTCTTGAGTCGCGACATCGGTGACACCTGAGTCGCGACATCCGTGACACCTGTGATCAGCTAGTCGCTCCGGACCCCGGCCATCGGCCGGGGTCTCGTTGTTGGTTGCGCCAGTAGCCCTTGGCGGGTTCGATGAGGTGTGTCGAGAGGATCTCGCCAGTGTCGAGAGCGACGACGGTGACCTCTCGCTCATCGGCGATGGCCAGGACGCGACGGCGGGCATGGCTGGCTCCAACTTTGAGGTGATAGAGCCGGCCACCGCGCCGCAGGGTCATCGCGCCCTTGCTGTCGGTGATGTCGTAACGGAGCCGGAAGTGGCCCCTGCCGGCTTCCGACGGCCGCGCCTTCGGTATCGCCCGGTAGGCCTCACCCGGTGTCGCCCGGCCGACCGCCCGGTGCGGACGCTGCTCGTTGTAGGCGAGGCGGAAGGTGTCGAGCTGGCTCTGAAGCCCGGCGAGGTTGCTCGCTTCCGGCCGCCGGCCCAGGTAGCGTTTGAGGGTCTGGTGGAAGCGCTCGATCTTGCCCTGGGTCTGCGGGTGGTTCGGTGCGCCATTCTTCTGGCGGATGCCGAGGTAGGCGAGCAGATACTCGAAGCCGTTGCGTCCACCTGTGAAGCGCGACGTGTAGACAGCCCCGTTGTCGGTGAGCGTGGCGGCGGGCCAGCCGTGAGCGTCGCCGGCCGCGGTGAACGTCGCGACCACGTCGTCTCCCGCGACGCGGGTGAAGGCCGAGCAGGCCAGCAGGTAGCGGGAGTGGTCATCGAGCCAGCTGATGATCTCGACCTCGCCGCCGTCGGCGAGGTGCCAGTGGGTGAAGTCGGACTGCCAGACCTCATTTGGAGCGGCGGCCTCGAAGCGGATCCAGGAGCTGCGCGGGCGCTTGTGCGGCTCGGGCGTGATGAGCCCTGCGCCATGGAGAATGCGCCGGATCGTTGAGCTCGACGGAACGGCCAGGCCCTCTCGCTCGAGGTGCCAGCCGATGGTGGCCGGGCCCGCGTCGAGAC
Source organism: Chloroflexota bacterium (assembly GCA_027364875.1). Taxonomy (GTDB): domain Bacteria; phylum Chloroflexota; class Limnocylindria; order Limnocylindrales; family CSP1-4; genus Fen-1039. The sequence goes on along the minus strand of DAHXON010000007.1, from coordinate 73,035 downwards.
CGCGGGCGACAAGGTCGGTTCGGAGCTCGACGATCCGCTCGCGCACTGCGAGCGACGTCTGCTGCGGACTGCCACGCGGCCGCCGGGATCGCGGTTCGATGGCCGGTAGGCCACCTTCGCGATATCGGGCAAGGAGCCGGTGCAGGTGGCCGCGGCTAATGCCGCACTGGGCTGCCGCGGCGGTGACGGACAGCTGCGCTGAGACGACCTTGATGACGGCAACCTGGTGCTTCGACATGCAGCGGACTGTCACGCATGTCCCGACTCACCAGTAACCGATCAGTTGTCACCTATGTCCTGAACTCTGACACTGTCGGGCGCGCCAGAACATATGTTCTATGGGTCCGCGATCGGCCGACAGCGACGCAGGACCCGTAAGGCCAGGAGCGTAAGGCAACCGGCGCCGAGCGGCCGCAGGGCGCCGAAGTCAGCGGGCAGGCGTTCCCGCTCGAGTCGATGGGCTGCCTTCTCGACCCGTCGCCCCCGTCTCTATAGTTGACCGGTGCCCGCGCCGGTCCTGGCCACCAAGCTCTACATCCCACCTTCGCGGCGAAGCGTCGTCCTTCGTCCCCGACTGGTCGAGCGTCTGAACGAAGGCCTCGCTGCCGGCAACAAGCTGACCCTGGTCTCCGCGCCTGCCGGCTCTGGCAAGACCACCCTGATCGGCGAATGGGTCGCGGGCTGCGGGCGAGCGGCGGCGTGGCTCTCGCTCGATGAAGGCGACAGCGACCCCAGCCGCTTTCTGACCTACCTGATCGCGGCTCTTCAGGCGGTCGCGCCCGGGATTGGAGATGGGGTGTTGACCGTGCTCTCATCGCCGCAGCCCCCGCCACTCGAGTCGACGCTCACGGCCCTGCTCAACGACATCAGCGCCATCCCGAGCGATGTCGTGCTCGTTCTCGACGACTACCACGTCCTCGACGCCAGGCCGGTCGACGAGGCCCTGGCCTTCCTGGTCGAGCACCTGCCGCCCCAGCTGCACCTGGTCATCGCCACCCGTGAGGATCCCGCCCTGCCCCTGGCCCGGCTGCGCGCCCGAGGCCAGCTGACCGAGCTGCGCGGTGCCGACCTCCGCTTCACCCAATCCGAGGCCGCCGAGTTTCTCACCCAGGTCATGAACCTCGAGCTCTCCACCGACGAGATCGCCGCGCTCGACACTCGGACGGAAGGCTGGATCGCCGGTCTGCAGCTGGCCGCGCTCTCGCTGCAGGGTCGTGCGGATGCCCCGAGCTTCATCGCGTCGTTCGCCGGCAGCGACCGTTTCGTGCTCGACTATCTGGTCGAGGAGGTCCTCCAGCGGCAATCCGAATTCGTTCAGACCTTCCTGCTGCGGACGTCGATCCTCGATCGGCTCTGCGGCCAGCTGTGCGATGCCGTGATGCTCGACGCCTCGGCCTCCGGGCAGGGGACGCTCGAGTACATAGAGCGAGCCAACCTGTTCATCGTCGCCCTCGATAACGAGCGGCGCTGGTTTCGCTACCACCACCTCTTCGCCGAATTGCTGCGGCAGCGGCGCGGGCAGAGCGCGGTCTCGTCCGGAGGTGTGGATGATGACCACCTCCGTGCCAGCGAGTGGCATGAGGCCAACGGTCTCGAGATCGAAGCCTTCCAGCATGCTGCTGCCGGCCATGACGTCGAGCGGGCCGAGCGCCTGATCGAGGGGCACGGGATGCCGCTCTACTTCCGTGGCGCACTGGTCCCCATCCTTCACTGGCTGGAGTCGCTCCCGACGACCGTGCTCGATGCCAGGCCGTCCCTTTGGATCACCTATGCCCAGGCGTTGCTCAGCTCGGGCCAGAACACCGGCATCGAGCCGAAGCTCCAGGCCGCCGAACGAGCGCTGCAGGACGCCGGGACGGACGACCGGACCCGGGACCTGGTGGGACGGATCGCTTCCGTGCGGGCCTTTCTGGTGTGGAGCCCGCACCAGGTCGAGACGATCATCGCTCAGTCGCGCCGTGCCCTGGAGTATCTGCACCCCGACAACCTCCCGTTCCGCACCGCAGCCGCCCTCAATCTGGGCCACGCCTACGTGCTCCAGGGCGACCGCTCCGCGGCGCGGCAAGCCCTTACGGAAGTGACAGCGATCAGCGAGGCATCGGGGAACACGATCTACGAGATCCTGGGGTCGATCGGTCTGGGCTTCATCCAGGAAACAGACAACCAGCTCGGTCTTGCGGTCGAGACCTATCGGCACGCCATTGAGCTGGCAGCCGGTCTGCCGTTTCCCTTCGTCTGCGAAGCCCACCTGGGCCTGGCCCGTGTGCACTACCAGTGGAACGACCTCGACGCCGCCCAACAGCACGGGGAACAGAGTATCCAGCTGGCACGACAGATAGCGGACACCGACCGACCCGTCGCCTGTGAGGTGTTGGTCGCCCGCCTGGCACTGGCCCGGGGAGACGCCGCCGGCGCGGCCGCCATCCTGGCCGAGGCCGATCGGGCCGCGCGCCAGCATGACTTCGTGCTCGAGGTCCCCGAAGTCGCCGCCGCGCAGGTCCTGGCGTTCCTTCGCCAGGGCGACGTGGCAGCGGCCGCGCGCGTGGCCCACGCGCACGACCTCCCTCTCAGCCAGGCGCGGGTCTGCCTTGCGCAGGGGGACCCCTCCGCGGCACTCGCGGTGCTGGAGCCATATCGCCGGCGGATGGCGGAGAAGTCCTGGGAGGATCAAGAGCTAATGGCCCTCGTCCTGCTGGCCGTTGCATTCGATGCCCATGGCGAGCGGGCCAAGGCCGTAGAGATGCTCGACGAAGCCCTGGCGCTGGCCGAGCCGAACCGCTTCATCCGCCTCTTTGTCGACGAAGGGGCGCCAATGGATCATCTGCTTCGCAGGGCCCTGTCTCGGGGCAACTCGCCGGACTACCTGCGGCGCTTGCTGGCGGCGTTCCCCGCATCTGGGCGCGAGCAGGCTGCCCCCTCGAGAGCGGCGGCCGCCGGGATCAGTCTGGCGGAACCCCTCAGCGCGCGGGAGCTCGAGGTTCTCGATCTCATCGCTGCTGGGCTGACCAACCAGCAGATCGCAGCCAGGCTGTATCTGTCCCTGCACACGGTGAAGTCGCACGCCCGCAACATCAACGCCAAGCTCGGTGTGAGCAGTCGCACGCAGGCAGTCGCCACGGGACGAGCCCTGGGACTCCTGCCCGCTGGTCGCTACCCAGGCGCCTGAGCCGGACACCTTCGGCCGGGAGGGGCCGGCCGAACTGACGGTCCGCCGGCTCGACCCTCTCCTCCCTCCAGGACGCCCGCGAATGGTCCCCCGAAATCGCTCCTTGGAGGTATGACACTCATACCCTCGAGGGGACACGCTGCCTGTGCAGGCCAGCGACAGGGGCCGCAAGGACCGGCCGGCCTGAGCCAGGTGTGAGCGAAACACACCAGGGAGAACAGCCATGACATCTTCCAGAAGGACCGCAGCCATCGTTGGTCTGCTGTTCCTGATTGCCACCGTATCGTTCAGCGTGGCCGATACGCTCATCAAGGCGGTTCTGGATCGCCCGAACTACTTGATCCTTGCTTCCGGAGACGCCACCGCGCTGGCTGCCGGCGCGCTCCTCGCATTCGTCGACGGCCTCGCGGTCGTGGGTATCGCAATCCTCATGTTTCCGTTTCTGAGACGCACCAGTGAGCCGCTGGCCCTTGGATACGTCGGTCTGCGAGTCGCCGAGCTCGGAGTGGTGCTCCTCTATATGGCGGCTCCGCTCATCGCGCTCGCGCTCGGTAACGGAGCGCGCGACGGCACGCTCGATGCGTCCGCTTCCCAATCGCTGGGTTCGCTCTTCAAGGCACAACACGACGTGACCATCGTGCTGCTCTATCTCTTCACGGGCGCGTCCGGAATCTTCGTCGCCTGCTTGCTGTATCGATCGAAGCTGGTCCCGCGCCCGCTTGCAGTCCTTGGGCTCATCGGCTATCCGGTGTTGCTCGCGGGAGCCGTCCTGGCCATGTTCGGTGTGACCGACGTGACACAGGGCGCCGGGATGCTCGCCATGCTCCCGGGCGGCCTCTTCGAGCTGATCCTCCCGATCTGGCTCCTCGCCAAGGGGTTCAGCCATCCGGTCGTGACGGGGGTGAAGTCATCTGATCCGACCGATCGCGGGCCCGTCGCGGTCGTGAGTCAGGCCATCGTCACCACGTAGTCCGCCGGGGCGGCGGCACTTGGCCGCCGCACCGGTTCCCGATTCCGTCCAGTGCTGAGGCCGGGCGATCGCCGCCTGCCGCCGTGAGGACTGGCTGCAGGTGCAGGCCACCGATGGCTGGCTGGCAGTGATCAGCCGCAACGGGCAAGGAGCTATGTCCCACGAACTCGACCCACAAGCCAATCCAAGCCCACCGATGGCATATCAGATCCGGATTGCAGGCCAGCTCGACCCTCGATGGGAGGAGTGGTTCGAGGGCCTGACGATCACCCTCGATGGCGGCGACACGCTCATCGCCGGCCCGGTGGTGGACCAGGCTGCGTTGCATGGGTTGTTCAAGAGAGTGCGTGATCTGGGAATGCCCCTGGTCTCGGTCAGTGCTGTTGAACCTGGTCCCCCGAGTGCGTTCGGGACCGGCCAGGCAGGTGTGTCAGATGTGAAGTCCGACGTTGGCGTGGGCGGCTCGTCTACGTCAACGTCAACCACAACAGGGGGATAGAGAATGAATACGAACGCACGGACCGGAGACCCATGAGAACAATCGTGTGCACGGACTACGGACCACCGGATGTTCTTCAACTCAAAGACGTGCCGAAGCCCGTTCCGAGGGACGACGAAGTGCTGGTTCGGATCCGCGCCACGACGGTCAGCGCGGCCGATTGCGAGCTGCGGAGATTCGACTTCGCCCCCTGGATCTGGGTGCCCATGCGGCTGGCGTTCGGCATCCGCAGACCGAGACGAGGTGTGCTCGGGCAGGAGCTCGCCGGTGACGTCGACGCGGTAGGCAAGAACGTCAGGTCGCTCAGGAAGGGCGACGGGGTCTTCGCAGCGACGGGCATCCCCCTGGGAGCCTACGCGGAGTACATCTGCCTGCGCGAGAACCCCCAGACCGGGGCGATCACAACGATGCCGGCGAACCTAGGCTATCAGGAGGCCGCCGCCGTGCCCTACGGGGGAGGCGAGGCCCTGCGGTTCCTGCGCAAGGCGGACGTCCGGAGCGGACAGCGGGTCCTGGTCAACGGGGCGGGAGGGAGCTTCGGCACGTTCGCGGTCCAGCTCGCCAAGGTCCTCGGGGCGCACGTGACCGCGGTGGACGGTGCGCCCAAGCTGGAGATGCTCCGCGCGATCGGCGCGGATCGCGTCATCGACTATCGGCCCTCTCCGCTGCCCATTTGACGCGTAGCCAGGCGCGGATTCGCCCGTGATGGCGGGGGTGGGACACCCTTTCAAGTAGAACATTTGTGCGACAGGCCCTTGACTCGCTCGGAACCGGAGCTACGATCACGGCGGCAGGACTGCAGCTGAGGGCATCGTGAGCGATCAATCGAGAATCGAGTGGACTGACGCCACGTGGAACCCTGTCACCGGCTGCTCGAAGGTGTCTCCCGGATGCGCGCATTGCTACGCAGAGACGCTGTCCATCCGGTTTGGCTGGTCGAAGCGACCGTGGACGCCGGAAAACGCGGGCGAGAACGTCGTGCTGCATCCTGAGCGCCTTCAGCTCCCGCGCCACTGGCGAGGGAGCCGTCGCGTGTTCGTGAACAGCATGTCGGACCTGTTTCATGAGCTCGTCCCGGACGAGTACATCAGGGACGTGTTCGAGGTCATGGCCTCCTGCCGACAACATCAGTTCCAAACGCTGACCAAGCGACCTGAGCGTCTGGCGGCCTTGGCCCCCAGACTGCCGTGGCCGGAGAACATCTGGATCGGAGTCACCATCGAGAACGATCGATGGGTGCACCGGGCCGACTTCCTCCGAACAGTGCCGGCCGCCGTGCGCTTCATCTCAGCCGAGCCGCTCCTTGGGCCGCTTCCGTCGCTCGACCTGACCGGCATCGACTGGCTCATTGCAGGAGGGGAGTCAGGGAATGGCGCCAGGCGACCAGACGCCGATTGGTTCAGAGACCTCAGGGATCGTTGCCAGGAGCAGGAAGTCGCGTTCTTCTTCAAACAGTGGGGCGGTCGCACGCCGAAGGCGAATGGCCGCCTGCTTGACGGTCGAACCTGGGACGACTACCCAGAAGCACGGGCGGAGTTGTCGATCACTGCGTGAACGTGACTAGCGTCCCCGGCGGGTAGGTATTCCGCCTGCGAGTTTGAGTGGGATGGCGAGCGTCAAGCTCGCCGGCCCTTTCGATCTCGCGCAGAACCTGCTTCAGATGCAGCGAGGGACAGAAGGCCGTCTCTTCGAGCGTGAACCGCTCGGCCTGTTCGATGGCAAATTCGCGATTCCCAAACTGTGCTCGCAGATCGCGGGCCAGCGAGGAGAGGTCAGGTTGCTCCTCGAACAGAACCAACTGGCCGGTCTGTGTAGAGTCGGCGAACCTGGCTCCGCCCACTGGATCGACCTTCCACATGGCCTCCTTCATCTTCTCGAGGCCGAGGGGATGACCAGTCGCGAAGAAGAGGTGGTAGCCCGTGCTTCCGCCATTCCCAATGATCTCGAAGGACCGGACGTACTTGGCTGACCTGTGAAGGGCGCCGACGAACGCGTCATGGAGAGCCTTGATCCGCTCAGGAAGCGTTGCCTTGCCCTGGGCCGTTCGCCAAGATTCGTCGCCGTAGAGCTTGGTCAAGGCTGGAGCGATCGTGGGCTGGTCGACGAACCGGGCGATGAATGGGAAGGGCATATAGATCAGCACTTCGCAACGCGGGAAGCCCAGTATCCGGCTCGACAGCTGGAGGTCGTGCTCGGTGTACCCAAAGGGGTCGATGAACGCGAACGTCGGCACCAGCCCCTTGTCGGCGGGGATCCCATCCAGCAACTTCGGCATCTCCTCGTCGAAGCTGCCTTCAATGGCATAGACGTTCACGTTGGCGGGCCGGGCGATTTTCGCCAGCTCCCCCTCGAGGTGGTTGATCCGTCCGGCATCCTTTTCGATGAAGAGGTACGTCAGCTCGACCCTGGCCATGTGGGGCAGGGTGGCACGGTAGGCATGACCGAGGTACGCGTCGAGCATGATCAGCGGGGAGCCAGGCTGACCTCCCGAGTAGCGCCCCGGGCCCGCGAACCCGTCGACCAGGACGAGTCTGTGGTTGTGCCTAGCCATGATGGGCAGCCAGGCATCGAGATAGCGCCGAAGCAACCGGTGCTTCGCGAAGGTGTGCTCCTCAGCTGCCCAGATCGTTTCGTTTGGCGGCATCCCCCGAACCCCACTCCATTGAACCGATCACCGACCAGGGTAGCTCCCTGGAGTTCTGATCGAGACCGGATGCTGCGCCAAGATAAGCAGCAGGACCACGGTACAAATGTCCGTCGGCCGGAGCCAGCGAGCCATTCGCCTGTCACTGCTTGGGCCTACCAGCACGTCCGTTTTTGTGATCGCAACGCCGGATGCCTCGACGAAGCTCGGAGGAAACTGACAAGCCGCCGGCTGCGGTTCGCGGATCTTGCGGAACTCCGCAGCGGCCTGCCTCAGGTGCCAGCTATCAGGCCGATTCAAGTATCGGACGTCACCGGCCCAGACTTGCCCGCCTCAGCCGCTCTCTGGCGCGCTGCTCGTTCCTCGCGAGCCTCGCTTTGGAGCTGGTCCATCTCCGACCAGTATTGGTCAATCGCTGCGGCCATTCGGTCTGTCTCCGGCGTCGGCGGCAGCGCCTCGTCGCGGAGATACGCCCCAAAGACACCGTCAGCCTCGTCCGCGATCTGCCGACCGATTACCCAGGGTGGTGGGCCTCCGTAGTCGCCGACAGTGATCGGGTCGGACAAGGCCTGCGCCGCGCGCGCAACGAATTCGCGGAGGTCGCGCGGAACGACCTCGATCGACGCATCAATCGCCAGCTTTGTGTGCCCTTCGACTTCGCTGTCGTCGGACGGCAGCCACGTCCATGTCCTCCGGCCGACCGGCTTCGCTGCCTGCTGACCGCGGAAAACTCCCGCCTCATCCGAGAAGAGCGCCGTTGCCGCCAGGAGGTGGCGGCGTGCTGCACGCGCGGCCTCTTTGCTCGTCGCTCGTCGTCGTTCTGACCTCGCCTCCTCACGATCGGCCTCAGCCACCGCCTGGGCGAGATGCGCAGCTTCGGTCGTGGCGTCGGCAGCGACTTTGGCCGCTGCCGCTGCGGACGAGGCGCTAATGCGGCCGCCCAGGAACACGCCTGCGACTGTGCCTAATGCTCCGAAGACAGCGGCAATGACTATTGCGACGCCCTGATCCATGCGCTGATTGTAGATCCCGACCCATCCGAATCGCGGGCTTGGCGGCGGCGCCAGGATCCTGCGGGCTGTCCGTTCGCTAAGCTTCACTGGTGATGAGAGTCGTCTCTACCTCTGAAGAGCGAACCGTCCGCGCGGCGGAGAGCCTGGAAGTCAGCTTCCGGCTGGGCTACAAGGACCTGTACTGGGCCTATGAGACGTCGAAGATCGGCCTGATCTCCACCGTGGTCTTTGCTGGCTTTGGCCTGATGTTCGTAGCATCGGCGATTCCGGGCTCCGGGCCTGCTGATCGGCCGATCGCGGCGGACGTTGAGGCCGGGATCTTCTTGCCGCTCTTGGCGCCATTCCTCATGCCCGCCGTCTCTATCTGGACAACTCGCGGTCTTTACTCGTCCGCGAAAGCCGGGCTGGGCACCTGGGTACGGTTCACCGAAGAAGGGGTCGAGGGCTGGACGGTGCCGCTCTCGTCGCCGGAGACTATCTGGCCGAACCTTCGACAGCCGCGCGTCGAGAGCCGAGTCCTCGTCCTGCCATTCTCGAACCCTTGGATAAATGGGAGTGCGTGGGTAATCGTTCCAGCACGTGCCTTCACGCCGCAGCAGTTCGACAGACTGATGGAGATGCTTCGGCGGCAGGGGGTCTTCGAGGACGGCGATCATCGGTCGAAGATTGGTCGACTACTGAGTCGCCTGTTCGACCGCGGCAACAGAGTGCAGCCGGATGGCCGCCTGGCCTCGTTTCCCCGGCTGTCGAGCACGCAGCCAACGCAGTCAGCCGACGCGGCGACGACGGGCGGCGCACGACGGCCGAGCCCTCACGGGCCGAAGATCGTGATCCGACGCTCGCAGCCGTGGCGAAACCTCGGCGTGCAGCCCCTGTCCATAGGGGATGACTGGATCAAGATCCCGATCTACGCACGGCACCACTGGTCCGAAATCGCCCGTATTGATCGGGATCCGCAGAAGCCTGCGATCTTGCGGTTCTGGACCTTCGCCGGAGGCAACGCGGGTGCCGAGGTCAATGAAGTCCCGATGCGACTGGGCTTGAAGATGTGGGAGAAGCGTCCGAGCGAGGTTGAGCGCGTAATCCTCGAGCAGTTCGAACGCTCGCGCACGGAAGGCCAACCGTCCTCCGCAGTGCACTCCTAGGCGGATTCGATCGGAATCCTCACCCTCGCGGGCACAGGTCGCCTGACTCCTGTCGGGCGCGCCATTCTTTTGGGTAGCGTTGTCCGCTATCCAAATGAGCGGCCAGGGAAGGCGGGCCCATCAACTCGTCCGAGCCGCCGATGCTTTCGCGGGACTGAGCGATCGGGGTCCGGATGGCCGCGCGGATCGGCAGCTCGGCCCTCCAGCCGCCCCGGCGAGTCCTCCAGTCCGAGCGGCGCGGCCATCCCCAGCGGCCGGCCGAGAGATCGGGCCACCAATCAGCCCGCCGACCCGGCAAGCCCCGGTGGGGCGATACCGACGCTGAGTCCCAGGCGGTCGGCCCAGAGTCGACCGTAGCTGACGTTCCCGGAGTCCCGGAAGGCGCGCCTCCACCCGGTTGCACTCGGTGCCACTCCCGTCGATCTGAACCCCTTGCGGCTCCGTCGACCCTGGCGAAGATCGGGACCGGGGCGTTCCTTTCGGACAGTTCGACGATGGAACGTGGCTGCTTTCAGGAAGCCTGCAGGATCCCGTCTGATACACTGAGCGAGTCGCTTATGTTTTGGTAGATTTGTGTAGGTTATGCGTCCCCGAAGAAGGCTCGACAACGACTGGGTTGGGCTTGCGGAAGCGAGCGGCCTGCTGGGCGTCTCCCCGGCGACACTCCGCCGCTGGAGCGATGCGGGCCGTCTCCGAGTGTTCACCACGCCGGGCGGCCACCGGCGGTTCTCGCGCAGGGCGCTCAAGCGACTGCTACCGGCCGATCGCGCACGACGTCCGCAACTCGCCAATTCCGGCCTCACGCCCGGCCGGATAGCACGCTCCTACGGCAGGGCGACTCGTGAAGCCTCGGCGGAACTCCCCTGGTTGGTTGCCTTGACCGACGAGCAGCGGATCCGGTTTCGGGATCGTGGCCAGCGCCTTGCCGGTGGCCTGCTCCGATATCTCGATGCCCGAGAGCCGGACACGGCCAGGACCGCCCTGACGGAACTGGCCGGCATTGCGGCGGAAGACGGCCGAGTCGCCGCAGAGATCGGCCTCTCGCTCAGCCAAACGGTCGAGAGCTTCCTGCGCTTCCGCTCCCCGTTCCTTCACGCACTCGTCGTCGAAGCGCGACGGCGTGGCTTCGATACCAAGGAGACCACGGAGTTGATGGAGACGGCCGAACGGGGGATCGACCAGCTTCTCGTGGCCACGATGACCGGCCACAGCCTCCGCAAGGCGATGGCTTCGGCGGATCTCGTCACCGACGAGGGCAGCGAGTGATGCCGGCCGGGTCCAAACGCCTGGTGGCGCTCGTCACTCATGCTCGCCAGGTGCCGTCGGCCGAGCGCCAACAGTTCGCGCTGGCAATTCGCGAGTGGTCCGCCGGCCACGGTGGGTTCGTCCTCGAAACCTGCCACCGGGTCGAGGCCTACGGGGTCCTCGAGCCCGATCAGACGATCGAGTCGGGCCAACTGCCTGCCGGCGGCGTGATCAGCGCCGACGAAACCGCCGTTCGCCACGCCGTATCGGTCGCCGTCGGTCGCGATTCGGTCGTTGTCGGGGAAGACCAGATCCTCCACCAGCTCCGCGAGGCCCTTACCGAGCCCCGGGACAATGGGACGCTGGACCCGAGCCTCGATCGGCTCTTCGCCTTCGCGTTTCGTGCGGGACGTCGAGCTCGCTCCTGGCGTCAGGGCCGAGCGCCCTCGCTCGCCGACATCGCCATAGCGGCAATCGAGCGCCGGACTGGGTCAATACGTGGTCGGCCGTTGCTGGTGGTTGGCGCTGGGAAGATGGGCGCGCTTGTCGTTCAAGCCGGGCTCTCCGCTGGCGCCGCCGTCTCGATCGCGAGCCGAACGGCAACTCACGCCGATGAATTGGCAGCCCGACTCGGCGTTGGTTCGGTGCCTTTCGACCCAGGTGAGGCAGTCCGCGATGCAGTCGGTCTGGTTGTGGCCCTGAATGGCCGCTGGACGCTTTCGCAGGCGACGAATGAGGCACTCCTGGCCGGCGGCGCTGTCGTCATCGACCTCTCAGTGCCGTCCGCGATGGCCTCGGAACTCGAGGGATCGCTCGGTCAGCGGCTGGTTTCCGCCGACGCCCTGGCACTCGGCGAGGAGGCCCGGCAGCTCCCGCTCCGCAACGGCGAAGTGAGCAGGCTCGATGCCCTCATCGATTCGACCACTGCGGAGTTCGTGGCCTGGTCCGCCGCCCATGTCCACCGAGCGACCGCTGAGGCCCTTGCCGAACGCGCCGATGCCGAACGGCAGGCAGAACTCGCGGAGTTGTGGCGCCGTCTACCGGCGCTCGATCCCGAGTCGCGTGAATTGATTGAGGGTATGAGCCGGCACCTCGCCACGCGGCTGCTGCGGGAGCCACTCGAGCGGTTGGGCCACGACCCGGACGGGCGCACCGACCGTCAAGTCCGAGAGCTCTTCGGCCTGTGAACGATCGCGAGATCCTGATTGGCACCCGAGGCAGCGGGCTGGCGCTCGCTCAGGCTCGGCTGGTCGCGGGAGCCCTCGAATCCGCGGGCTGGATCGGCCGCCTTGTCATCGTGCAGACGGAGGGCGATCGCCGGGCCCCCGATACGGCGTGGGGTGAAGGAGCATTCGTTGCCGCGATCGAACGCGCGCTCCTCGCGGGCGAGGTCGATCTCGCGGTCCACAGCGCCAAGGATGTTCCGACCGGTGAGGACGCGCGGCTGCAGATCGGAGCGTTTCTCCCGCGCGCGGATCCTCGCGACGTTCTGGTCGTCCGAGCCGATTCCCGGAATCGCCGTCTCGACGATCTTCCCGCCGGCAGCCGCGTCGGCACCGATAGCCCGCGCCGCGTCGGTTTCGTCCTGGCCCGCCGACCCGATCTCGTTGTGCATCCGCTCCATGGCAACGTGGACACCCGGCTGCGGCGCCTCGACGAGGGCGAAACCGATGCCCTCGTGCTGGCGGCCGCCGGTCTGGATCGCCTCGGCCGCGGGGATCGAGTCGCCGAGCGGCTCGACCTCGACGTCGTTCTCCCGGCGCCGGGTCAGGGCGCGATTGCCATCCAGATCCGCCGCGATGACGCCCGCCTCGCCGCCTTGACCTCGGCGATCGACCATGGCCCGACGAGGCTCGCGGTCGAAGCCGAGCGGGCGTTTCTGGAGGCTTCGGGTGGTGGTTGCCGGGCGCCGATCGGTGCGCTCGGAACCATCGAAGGAGATGAACTCGTACTTGTCGGCGGCTACGTTCGGCCGGACGGGTCCGCCGTGGCCCGCGATCGAGTCCGCGGGCCGGTCACCGACGGCCGGCGACTCGGCGCAGAGCTGGCGGCCCTCCTCGGCCCGCGCCTCCCGGACGTCGCGGGGTATGACGATGTTCTCGCGGCTTCGAGCCCGGAGCGGCCGGCGGCGAGGCGGCGGCGGGTGCTCGTCTGCCGCGCGGCCGACCAGGCCGGCGAATTGCTCGACTGCCTGGAGGCACTCGGCATGAACGGAGTTCTGGTGCCGGCGATCGCCGTGGAACCGGTGGCGTCCCGCGGCAAGCTCGATCGAGCCGCCCGTGACCTCTCGACTTATCAATGGGTGGTCGTGACGAGCGTCAACGGAGCTCGGGCGATCGTCTCCGCACTGGGGCGGTCGGCGCCGGCGCCGGGAGCACCTAAGTGGGCCGCAATCGGAGACGCGACACGGAACGCCCTCCAGAATGCCGGGTTCGAGGTCGCGTTCGTACCGGGCCGGGCTGCCGGCGTCGCGATCGGCGCCGACCTGCCGGCGCGGCCGGGAGATCGAATCCTACTCATCCGAGGCGACCTCGCGGACCAGGAGCTGCCCGACGCGCTTCGAAACCGTGACCTCCAGGTCGATGACGTGGTGGCCTATCGCACGGTCGAAGGCCCGGACCAATCCCGCGCGCTGCTGCGCCGGGCGATCGAGGCCGGCCCGCTCGACGCGGTCCTGTTCACGAGCGGCTCCACGGTCCGCGGACTGCTCGCGCTGGCCGCGGCGGAACCGCTTCTTGACGTCGAGAGCATCCCGGCGATTTGCATCGGGCCGGAAACGGCGGCCGAGGCGCGCCGGCTCGGTTTTCTCGTACTCGCCGAAGCGCCGTCGCGCGGGGCTCGAGTTCTGGCCGAGGCGACCGCACGGGCACTTGCCGCACAGCCACAGGAGATCCCATGACGCCCGCTACCGAAGCGTCCGCACCTCGAACGGTCCAGGCGGCCGATTCTCCCACGGTCCGGCCGCGCCGCCTCCGAAGGACGCCCGCGCTTCGTGCCCTCGTTCGCGAGACGCGGCTCCATCCGTCCATGCTGATCGCGCCCCTGTTCGTCCGCCCAGGCTCCGGGATTCGTGAGCCGATCGAATCGATGCCGGGTCAGGCTCGACTCTCGCCCGACCTGGCTGCCGAAGAGGTCTCACGCCTTTCCGCTCTCGGTGTGGGCGGGATCATGCTCTTCGGCCTGCCGGAGACCAAGGACCCGATCGGGACCGGCGCGTCGGCGGACGATGGGATCGTCCAGGAAGCGTTCCGCCGGATCCGCGCGCTGGAGTTGCCGATCGTCACGATCGCCGACACGTGTATGTGCGAGTACACGGACCACGGCCATTGCGGGCCGCTGGCCGCGGATGGCAGTGTCGACAACGACGCGGCGCTGCGACGGCTTGCGGAGATCGCCGTCAGCCAGGCACGCGCGGGAGCCGACATGGTGGCGCCCAGCGCGATGATGGACGGCCAGGTCGCCGCGATCCGCAACGCGCTCGATGCCGAGGGCTTCACCCAGACCGCGATCATGGCCTACGCCGCCAAACACGCCTCGGCCTTCTACGGCCCATTCCGGGAGGCTGCCGATAGCGCACCCGCGTTCGGGGATAGGCGCGGATATCAGATGGATCCGGCCAACGGCCGCGAGGCGATGCGCGAGATGGCGCTCGACGTGGCCGAAGGCGCGGACATCCTCCTGGTCAAGCCGGCCCTCTCCGGACTCGATCTCATCGCTGCGGCCCACGTCCGGTTGGACCTGCCGATCGCCGCGTATCAGGTGTCCGGCGAATACGCGATGATCGCCGCCGCGGCCGAGCGAGGTTGGCTCGACGGGCGGCGGGCGATGCTCGAAGCCGTGACCGCGATCGTGCGCGCCGGCGCCGGCATCGTCCTCACGTACGCGGCCGGCGATATCGCCACCTGGCTTCGGGACGAGCGATGAGCGACAGCGACCAGACCTACATTCAGGCGCTGACGCTTGGAGTGGACCCGGCATGGCGGCGCCTGTCGGAGGCGGAACGCCACGCCGACGGCCGTGAGTTCGCGGCGGCGTACCGAACCGGCGACGCAGATGGCGTTCGCAGCATCTCGTACTCGTCGGTTGGGCTCGAGCCCGGGGTGGACATCCTGCTCTGGCGAATGGCACCGACCGTCCACGCGCTGGAAGCGGGCGCCGCGGCCTTGCTGCGAGCGGGCCTCGGGCGGTGGCTGAGCGTGAGCCACTCGTTCATCGGCCGGATCGGCCCGTCGCAATACGTGAGGAAGCCCAGCGATCAAGAGCAGTCGCTGTTCGCCGGGGAACGCTCCCGTTACCTCATCGTCTATCCGTTCACCAAGAGCACGGAGTGGTATCTGCAGTCGCGCGAAGCGCGGCAGGGAATCATGAACGAGCACATACGCGTCGGTCACGACTACCCGACCATCCGCCAGGCGCTCGCCTACTCCTTCGGGCTCGACAGCCAGGAGTTCGTGGTGGCGTACGAGACCGATGATCTCGTAGCGTTCGGAGACCTCGTCCGGGCGCTGCGGAGCACCGAGAGCCGTCGCTCCACGGTGAGCGACACGCCCATCCTGCTCGGGATCCATCGTTCGCTCGACGAGATCCTCGCGCTGCTGGGTGCCGCGTGACCGCCGAACCGGGCACGACCGCCCGCGCCAACTCGCTCATCGCCCGAGCCGAGGGCCTCTTTCCCGGCGGAGTGAACAGTCCCGTCCGGGCCTTCCGGGCGGTTGCGCGGCCGCCGCTGCTCCTCGAACGCGGCGACGGGCCGTACGTCTGGGACTCGGAGGGCAACCGCTACATCGACTACATCGGCGGCTGGGGACCGGCGATCCTCGGCCATGCCGAGCCGGGCGTGGTCGCGGCCGTCGCCGGCGCCGGTCGGAACGGGTTTGCCCTCGGGGCGACCCATCCGCTCGAGATCGAGCTCGGTGAGGCGATCCGCCGAGCTATGCCGTCGCTCGATCGCCTGCGGTTCACGTCCTCCGGCACTGAAGCCGTCATGAGTGCGCTACGGCTGGCCCGCGCGGCGACGGGTCGGGACGTGATCGTCAAGTTCGCCGGCGGCTACCACGGCCACTCCGACGGTCTGCTCGTCGAGGCGGGTTCTGGGGTGGCAACCCAGGCGATCGCGGGAAGCGCGGGGATTCCTGATTCGATTGCGGCCCAGACCCTTGTCCTGCCATACAACGACCCTCCGGCGGTGACCCGCGCCTTCACCGACCACCCGGGCCAGATTGCGGCTGTGATCGTGGAGCCGGTCGCCGCCAACATGGGCGTCGTCGCACCGGCGCCCGGATTCCTCGAGCATCTGCGCGAAACGACCCGCGTCGCGGGCGCCCTGCTGATCTTCGACGAGGTGATCACCGGGTTCAGGCTCGGGTTGGGCGGCGCGCAGGAGCGCTTCGGCGTCGCGCCCGACCTCACGACTCTCGGCAAGATCATCGGCGGGGGGATGCCGATCGGGGCGTACGGCGGTCGGGCGGACCTGATGAATCTCGTCGCGCCCGCGGGACCGGTCTATCAGGCGGGCACGCTTTCGGGCCACCCACTCTCGATGGCGGCAGGGATCGCGACACTTGCCGCCCTGTCACCCGAGCGATATCGGGGCCTCGAAGCCAACGCCGCCAGCCTGGCCGAGGGCCTTCTCGCCGCCGCATCGCGGGCAAACCGAGAGGTCTCGGTCAGCCGGGTCGGCTCGCTGGTCACCGTCTTCTTCCTCCCGACGCCACCGACGGACTACGCGGCGGCACAGCGCTCGGACCGCGACGCGTATGCGCGGTTCTTCGGCGCGATGCTGGACCTCGGGGTTCTCCTGCCGCCCTCCCAGTTCGAGGCGTGGTTCGTCTCGATGGCGCACGGACCGGTCGAGATCGAGGCGACCATCGCGGCCGCCGCGCGGGCGTTCGAGGCATGAACGATCGGTTCCTGCGAGCCTGCCGGCGTGAGTCGGTCGATACGACTCCGGTCTGGTTCATGCGTCAGGCCGGCCGTTCGCTCCCGGAGTATCGGGCAGTTCGTGAGCGAGCAACGCTGGCGGAGATCACGAACGATCCAGCCTTGTGCGCGGAGGTCACGCTGCAACCGGTCAGACGGCTGGGCGTCGATGCGGCGATCCTCTTCGCCGACATCACGACGCCCCTGCCGGGCATCGGCGTCGGTCTCGAGATCGTCGACGGGGTGGGCCCCGTCATCGACCGGCCGATCCGCTCGGCCGAGGACCTCTCGCGGCTCCGAGCCTTCGATGCCGAAGCGGCGGTCGGCCCGCTGCTGGAGGCCATTCGGCTGATCCGCCGCGAGGCCGAGGTGCCGCTCATCGGCTTCGCCGGCGCGCCTTTCACGCTGGCCTCGTATCTCGTCGAGGGACGCTCATCGCGCGAAGCGATCGCGCTCAAGACGCTCCTCCACGCCGATCCGGCGACGTTCGAGGCGCTGATGGCCGCGTTAGTCGACATGACCGTCGGCTATCTGCGGGCCCAGGTCGCGGCCGGGGCGCAGGCCGTTCAGCTGTTCGATTCCTGGGTCGGCACGCTCAGCCCGTTCGACTACCGACGATCGGTCGCGCCACACATGCGCCGCCTGTTCGCTGGCCTTGCCGATCTCGACGTCCCGACGATCCACTTCGGCACCGGCTCGGCCGGCTTGCTGCCGGCCATGGCCGACGCCGGCGGCGACGTCATCGGGCTCGATTGGCGGATTGGACTCGGCGATGGTTGGGCGATCCTTCCCGGTCGCGCCGTTCAGGGCAACCTCGATCCCTCCCTCCTGCTTGGGCCGTTCGAAGCCGCTGCCGAACAAGGGCGCTGGATCCTCGATCAGGCCGCGGGCCGGCCCGGCCACATCTTCAATCTCGGCCACGGCGTCCTGCCGGGGACGGACCCCGATGACCTGCGGCGCATGGTCGAGCTCGTTCACGAAACCGGTCGACGATCGCCCGAGCGATCGGCCGCGTCCCAGGAGCCATCCCTTCTCTCATCGCCGAACTCACGGAGCGACTCATGTCCGACGCCGTCCTGCTGATGGCCTATGGCAGTCCCGACAACCTCGACCAGGTCGAAGCCTACTACACGGATATCCGGCGAGGCAACCCGCCGACGCCCGAGTTGCTCGAAGAGCTCGTGGGCCGGTATCGCGCGATCGGCGGCGGTTCGCCGCTGTCGCGGATCGTGGAAGCCCAGCGGGCCGCGCTCGAAGCCGAACTTGCGGCCCGAGGTCACGCGATTCGGGTCTACGCCGGGTTGCGCCACATCGAGCCGAAGATCGGCCGAGTGGTCGAAAGGATGGCGGCCGAAGGCGTCGAGCGCTTCGCGGCCATCGCCCTCGCTCCCCAGAAGTCGTCGAACGCGGCGGGTTATGGGCGGGCTGTCGAGGCCGCCCTGGCGGGCCTCGGGGAGGCGGCGCCGGCGGTGGTGGTGGTCGACTCCTGGCACGACCAGCCGCGCTTCATCGAAGCACTCGTCGCGACCACGAGAGAGGCGCTCTCCCGCTTCCCGGACCCCTCGCGCGTCCAGGTGATGTTCACCGCCCACAGCCTGCCTGCGCGGGTCCTTGCCGAAGGCGATCCCTATCCCGACCAGCTGGCCGAGACCGCGGCCCTCGTTGCGGCGCAGCTCCACCTCGCCGAGTACACCTTCTCCTTCCAGAGTGCCGGTCGGACCGGCGAGGCATGGCTCGGGCCGGACATCCTCGATGAGATCCGGCGTCTCGCGGGCACGGGCGTCACCGAGCTCGTGGTTCGGCCGGTCGGTTTCGTGGCGGACCACCTCGAGGTCCTTTACGACATCGACATCGAGGCTCAGGCAGTCGCCCGGGAGCTTGGCGTCCGGCTCGAGCGAGCCCGCTCCATGAACGACGACCCGACCTTCATCGCGGGCCTTGCCGACGTCGCGCTGGTGGCCCTGCCCCTGGCTCAGCGAGCACAGGCAACGGCGTCCTGATCGAATGCATCTTCAATGAGGCGCGGCCACCCATGAGCCAGCTGACCACCGATCGTCCAGGCCACCCCGGCGGACATCCGGGCGGACATCCCACCGCGGTCGGGGCCGTGCGTCCCGAAGGCTACGTCTACGGCCGCGCGCCGATGCTCGTCTACTGGGAGACGACGCTCTCTTGCGGCCTTGCCTGCAAGCACTGCCGGGCCACGGCCATGCCGGACCGCGATCCCGCCGAGCTGTCGACCGAGGAAGGCCTCGCGCTCCTGGATCGCATCACGGGGTTCGGACGACCGTATCCCCACCTCGTCTTTACCGGCGGCGATCCGCTTCGACGCCCCGACCTCGAGTCACTCGTCGCGGCCGCAACCGAGCGAGGGATCGGCGCTTCGCTTGCGCCCGCGGTAACGCCCGACATGACCCTCGAACGCCTGGCCGCGTTGAAGGCCGCGGGCATCCAGACGATGTCGCTGAGCATCGATGGCTCCGACGCGGCCCGCCACGACGAGTTCCGCGGTGTTCCCGGCACGTTCGCAATGACGATGCGGGCGGTCGAATGGGCGCACAGCCTCGAGTTGCCGCTGCAGATCAATACGCTCGTGACCGATGAGACGCTGCTTGACCTGCCGGCGGCGTATGAGCTGATGAAGACGCTCGGGATCATGCGCTGGAGTCTCTTCTTCCTCATCTCCATGGGACGAGGAACCGGCCTTCGGGAGATCGAGCCCGCGGAATCCGAGCGCCTGAACCACTGGCTTTACGACCTCTCCAAGGCGTCCCCGTTCCAGATCAAGACGACCGAGGCGACGCACTATCGACGCATCGCGATCCGGCGAATGATCGAGGAGGGCATGGATCGCGCGACGATCGCGATGACCTCCGTGGGTCGAGGCTTTGGGGTCCGCGACGGCAACGGGATCATGTTCATCGCCTTTGACGGCTCGGTGCATCCGTCGGGGTTCCTGCCGGTTCGGACGGGCAACGTGCGGACCGACGACGTCGTGGAGCTGTACCGAACCCATCCGGTCTTCACGAGCCTGCGAGACGTGACCACGTACAAGGGCCGGTGCGGGCGTTGCGAGTATCTCGATCGCTGCGGCGGATCGCGCGCTCGCGCATATGCCTGGACCGGCGACTTCCTCGAAGCCGACCCGCTTTGTCCGTTCGTCCCGCCTGCGGCGTTGGGTCCGGAGCAGTGAACCGGGCCACTCTGCGATGACGGTCCTGGTCGTGGGCGGCGGGATAACCGGCCTCACCGCGGCATATACGCTGGCTCAGTCCGGCATTCCGACGCATCTCGTCGAGGTGTCAGGCCGGCTCGGGGGGAAGATCGGCACCGAGAACATCGACGGGTTTCTCGTCGAATCCGGCCCCGATTCGTTCATCAGTTATCGGCCGGCCGCGCTGGAGCTGGCCCGTGAACTGGGGCTGGCCGACTCGATCATCCGCCCAACCAACCCGAGAACGGTCCTCATTCGATCGCACGGACGGTTCGTCGCGATGCCCGAGGGGATGGGTCTCGTGCTTCCCACGAGATTGCGCCCCTTCGTCGAAACCGACATGTTCTCGCCGCTCGAGAAGCTCCGAATAGGGATGGACCTTCTGCTTCCCCGCGATGGGCGAGACGACGACGTCGCCGTGGGAGCGTTTCTCCGCCGGCGGCTCGGCCGGGCGCTGGTCGATCGGCTTGCCGGGCCGCTCCTCGGCGGCGTCTATGGCACCTTGATCGACGAACTGAGCCTCAAGGCGGTCGTCCCACAGCTGCGGGATGCCGAGCGCCGGCACCGCAGCCTGCTCCTCGCCAGCCTGGCCTCCGGTCGCGAGGCCGCCGCCCGCGGCAGCGGTTCGCCTTTCGTGACGCTCAGCGGCGGCATGGGCCAGTTCATCGTCGGCCTCACGGCAGCGCTCGAACGGCGGTCCAGTGTCGAAATCCGGCTGAACTCGAAAGTCGAAGCACTCGAACGGCGTGGCGGCGGAGACTTCGAGGTCGCGCTCGCCGGCGGACAACGTGTTCGGGCGGAGGCGGTCGTCCTCGCGGCACCCGGCCCCGCGACCGCCAACCTTCTCGAAGGGGTCGCGCCGGCCGCGTCCGCACACGTCCGGTCGATCCGACACGGCTCGACTGCGGTCGTCTCGCTGGGGTATCGGGCGGACCAGTTCGCGAAACCGCCGATCGGCCACGGGTTTCTCGTCGCCGCGGGCGAGCCACTTGCGATCGACGGCTGCACCATCAGCTCGCAGAAGTGGGCCAGCCGCGCGCCAGAGGGGACAGTCCTTCTGCGCGTCTTCGTCGGATCCCATTCGCCGGGAGCGTTGGCCGGCTCGGATGCAGAGATCGTCGCGCTCGTCGAGCAGGACCTCGGTCTGCTGACCGGCGTTCGGAGCGCCCCGATCATGACTCGCGTGTCTCGCTCGATCGGCCTGATGCCGGAGTACACGGTTGGCCACCTCGACAGAGTGGCGGGCGCGAACGAGGCACTCGACCAACTGCCGAATCTGGCCATCGCCGGCGCGCCCTTCCGCGGCGTCGGCGTCCCCGATTGCATCGCTCAGGGACGAGCGGCGGCCGGTCGCGTCGCTGAAGCGCTAACGGGTGTGGTCGCCCGCTGACGTTTGGCGCCCGAGAACTCGGCCCAGGGTGATCTCTAGGCATGAGCGCACGTCAACTCGTCGGGCGCGGCAGCAACGGCGTCGAAGGGAGAAGGGTTGTTGAAGCTCATCCGGCCCAGGCCCGCCGCGCCACCACCTCTCTCCATGCCACCGCTCCGCGAACCGGAATCCGCCTTTCGACCGGTATGGCGTCCGGGAAATGGAATCCTGTCGGGCGCGCCAATGTCTTGAGTCGGGACATCACCACCGGCGCCGTGCGAGCTCGCTCGAGGGTGAGCTCCATGGCCTGCCTCCTGCGCCTCAGCGCGGCTTCATTCGTGGTGCCGCGGTCGAGCCCTGGAGCTCTACGGTCGAGCGTGAAGATGAGCGTCATGCTCAGGCTCATGGCGACGTTCTGGAAGGTGGCGCGCATCCCAGATGAGGCGCCACGATGCTAGGGCGGCACGGAGTTCATGATCGATGCCGTGTTGGGGGCGGCGAAGGCACCCATGCCGATCCCGAGCATGAGCAGAAGCAAGGCAAACGGGCCGTAGTCGAAGTCGGCTGGGAGCAAGAGGAAGCCACCGAAGGCGGCCGCCGTGAGGAGCATGCCGCCGGTCGGACGAATGGAGGCTCTCGTAAGCGAAGTTAACTCCCGCCGCTGGACTACCGCACGGGACCGACCTTCCCCGACGATGGCTACGAGCGCAGGGGGGGAGCCTCTGAGTGAGTAGTCGGCGTCCGGGGCCGATCCAGGCGTCTCATGCTCAACAAGTTATGCGACAGCCAGGCCCCGCTATTCGGTCGACCTGTCGAAGTCCCAACCAGTGTTCGAGAAGGTAGGGATGAACCGGTAGCCGTGGCCGGGAACGGTTGCGATGAAGCGGGGATGCCGGTAGCTGTTCTGCAGCTTGACTCTCAGGACACGAATGTGGCGGTCCACGATGTTGCTCTCGGTCACGAAGTCGGTACCCCAGACGGCGTCGAGGATCTCCTCTCTCGTGACGACCTGGCCACTGCGGCTGGCGAGCAGGTAGAGGAGGCTCTGCTCGATGTTGGTGAGGTTGACGACGGAGGTTCCCGCGCGAACCTGATGATGGAGGATGTCGATTTCCATCTCGCCGAGCCGGATCGTCGGGACGATCGGCGGATCGGTGCCAAGCGCGCGGCGCGCCACGACGATGCTTCGCGCGAGCAGCTCCACGGGCGAGAAGGGCACGGCGAGGATGTCGTCGACGCCCAGCCTGAAGGCCGCGAGCTTGGTCTGAAGGTCCCCTCTTCTGGCCAGACCCAGGACGGGCACGCGGCTTGGGCGAAGGTTGTTGGACGCGCCGAGGCGGTCGAGCAGGGCTTCGCTGTCGTCGTTGTCCATGTCCACGAGCGAGATGTGCGGCGGCCATTCGGCCAGGAGCGATTCGGCCTCCGCCAGATTTCGAGCCGCCCTCACTTCAAATAGCCCGTGGTTGAGCGTCAGCTCGATCAGGTCAACGACCAGTCGGCGATCATGCAATACGAGCGCACGATGGTGTTCGTGTTCTGTGGGGCCCAGCTGCCCTTCGCTGGTCACGGCCTGGGATCCCGTGGCATTGGCACCGTCCGATTCTAAGGCGCGTGGCTATCTGTGTCGTCGGATGGTTGCCCGCGTTGGGCATCCGGGAGCGGATGCCTCAGCCGTCGGGCGCTGGAGGCGTCAGGCCGCCGTCCCGATAGCAATACCAGTACTCATTTGGGTCTCCGTTGGCGGCGAGGAGATTCCGCGGATGGATCGAGGCGCCTGGATACAGTTCCGTTATGCGGTCTCGGGCCTGCCCCAGGACGTCGCCCCAGGTCCGTGCCTTTCCCTCGATGCTGGCCGCCAGAATCCGCTGGGCATCGGCCCGGAACTGTGCGTCGTCGGATGGAAAGCAACGAAGCGTGCACTTGCCGGCTCCGATCGGTCGCTCCATCTCGTCCCTGGCTCGCGGGCTCGACTCCCAGCCGGAGAAGCGTCCACGCGGGGCTGGGGACCGGGCAGGTTGCGTTTGGGCGTGAAGTGTCTGGACAGCGGACGGAGCCTCGCTCGGCCGTGCGCCCTTCACTTCCGGGGCGGGCGCTACTGCCAGGCTCGTGATCAGCGACGCCAATTGGCCTGTATCGAATGGCTTGGCCAGGAATCGGTAGCCCCGACCACTCGCCATCTGTCCGACCGACGCCAGGCCGGAGACAACGACCACCCTCAGGTCCGGCAATCGGCCTCGCAGGGCATCGGCCACGGCGATGCCCTTGAGCCTGGGGATTTCGTAGTCCGTGATCAGCAGGTCGATGTCTTCGTCAGCCTCAAGCAGCAGAGCCTGGGCGCCGTCCTCGGCCTCGAGAGTTCGCCATCCGAGATTGCCCAACACCGAACAGATCAGGTGGCGAACGAGCGGCTCGTCATCGACTACCAGGGCGATCTTCTGCTCGTCAGGATCGTTGCGGCCGTTGTTGGGCTGACGGTCGGCCTCGAGCGCCTGCTCGAAGTTGCGTTGGACGGACATGACGGTGTCCTCAAGCGAGAAGGCCCTAGACGAGCCCGATGGCTAAGCATGCGGGTGGATATCGGGTCGTCATTACGCGACGTAATGTCGGGCTGGCGACAATTCCCGAGGTCCGACTCAGCGGTCTCGGAGCTTGATTACCGGCAAGCAACGGCAAGCCGCTTGCCGCGACCTCATCGATCCGGGGAGGTCGCTCGAAAGCCCGGTCGGGTGTGCCCGAAGGGTTCGGACGACCCACGGAGATGTCGTCGCCCGGCCTCAGTTCCCCCGTCAGCCGGCGATCGTCGTGGCGATGAGGCCCAGCACCGCGATGCTCATCACCACCGCAGTCGCCCAGCCCACGAAGTTGAGAAGCCGACCGTTGGTGCGTTCGCCCATCACGTTCCGATCGTTCGAGACGAGCATCACGAGCACGATCAGCGGCGCCGCTACGACTCCATTGAGGACTGCGCTGATCACGAGGGCAGTGATTGGGTTGATCCCCAGGAAGTTGATGGCCATCCCGACGAGTGTCGCTGCGAGGATGACCAGGTAGAACTGAGGCGCTCGAGTCGGTTTGCTATTGAGCCCCGATCGCCAGCCGAAGGCTTCGGTGACGCCGTAGGCCGCGGATCCCGTGAGCACGGGCACCGCCAGGACGCCGGCTCCGATGAGCCCGACCGCGAGGAGCAGAGCTGAGGCGTCGCCGGCCAGGGGCCGCAGCGCCTGAGCGGCATCGGTTGCAGAAGCGACGTCGTGCTTTCCCGCCACGAAGAGCGTGGCGCCTGTAGTCAGGATGATGAAATAGGCCACGATCTCCGAGAAGACCATGCCGGCCATCGTGTCCCACAAGGCGTACTTGAGTTCGAAGCGCGAGGCTCCCTGCCGTTGTCGGAGGAGCCGCCGACCAATGCTGATCTGCTCCTCGACCTCCTGACTCGCCTGCCAGAAGAAGAGATACGGCGAGATGGTCGTGCCGAGGAGCGCCACCAGGATGCCGATGTAGGCCGGATCGAGCCGGACCGAGGGGATCAGGGTTCCGGCAAGGACCTTGATCAGTTCGGGCCGGGCGAACAGCGCCGCGCCGATATAGGCGAGCAGGGCCAGGGCCAGCCATTTGAACACCTTCTCGATCAGGTGGTAGCTACCGAGGACCTGGAGCGCGATGATCCCGAAGCTCACGGGAACGACGAACCACACTGCCGAAATCGGCACGAGCAGGTTGATCGCGGCAGCAATAGCGCCGATGTCCGCGCCGGCGTTCAGGGTGTTGGCCAACACGAGGGCGACAACGGCCGGATAGAGGGCACCCTTGTAGTGCTCGCGAAGCACGCCCGCCAGGCCTTTGCCGGTGACGAGACCGATCTTGGCGCACATGTACTGAACGGCCGTCTGCATCGGCAGCATCGCAATGGTCGTCCAGAGCGTGGCAAAACCGTACTGCGCGCCAGCCTGAGCGTATGTCCCGATACCCGATGGATCGTCATCGGATGCGCCAGTGATCAGACCCGGGCCAAGCGCTTTGCCGAGGCGCTTGATGGCGTTCGGCTCGGCTCTCAATTCGGCCGCTTTGGGGTCGACGGGCCGTGCCGGGTCCACCCGCGGCGCAGCGGAACCGATTGAGGCGCCCTTCTTGAACCGCCGGTCAGCCACCGCAGCCCTACCGGCGGCGGTTTCGGCCCTGGCGCGATGCGATCGCGATGCCGGCCAGGAGCGCCGGCGACAGCGCGGCCAGGGTGACCAGACGGGGCGCACCGGCCATCCAGAGGCCGGCCCCAACGCCCAGGGAAAACGCCACCAGTAGCTGGAGCGTGGGATCGGACAACTCCTGGAGCGTCTTCACCGACTCGGTGGCGCCTTCGGCACCTGCTGACGCGATCCCAGGCAGGCGCGTCCCGACTTCGTCGGCAACGACGCGGGCGCCGGCAAGCGCCCCGACCGCGCCCTCGTGCGCCTTGGACGCCAGATCGGCGGCGGCGTCGATCACGGTCGCGGATATCTCGCCGCCCGCCTGGCGGGCCTCGGAAAGGTTCATCGCGTTCTCCAATCGCTAAGCCTGGGCATCGGCCGAGCGGTAATACCTCGACGGATCGTCGCGATACGCCCGGCCGTCTCTTTCCCTGGGCAAAAAGACAGCAGGATCGGCTCCGTCATCGCCGATCCTGCTTGAATTTCTCAGAGAGAGACTCGCTCGCCACTCACGCAAGCAATGTGCTTCAGCCGCACCGCATCGTCATTACGGTTCGTCATCTGGCGAGCCCGCGGATACGCGGGTAGCGATTGGTCACCGAGGGCGGACTTGCGCAGTGGCTACGGCGGAACTCGGGTGGGGAGTTTCCATCCTCAAGTCATTGCCGCCACGGCTCCAAGATTGGGTCGCGAGCTTAGGTCAGCAGAGGGTTCAAGAGCCGAGGCAGTCGTCGAGACATGAAGGCAACGACAACATCACGGCAGTCCACAGCGCCTCGGGCCGTGTCGGTTGCGAGCGGGAACTTGGATTTCCGAATCCTGGTGGTCGTCCTGATCGCCATGATCACGATTACGTTCCTGGTTGGTTTTGGCGCCGCCGAGGGAGCGCCCGTGCAAACCCCCTGGCAGGAACTCGGTCCGGCCAGTACCGCGAACTAGCGTCGGACTCGTCCACGGGCACCTGCCCGAGCAAGGCGGATGAAAGGAGATTTCATCCTCACTCGATCGGTGACGGACGCGCATCGTGTGGCTGAAAGAAGGTCCCCATGGAACTCTTGATCGTCATCATCATTTTGGTCTTCCTGTTTGGCGGCGGCTTCGGCCTGTACCGGCGGCGTTGAGGAAGACCCCCAACAGGCACATCTCTATCGAGTTTCGACGCCCGCCACATGGGGGCGTCATGACGTCCCGTAATGCGGCGCTGAGTACGATTCGCGTCGGGTCCGAGTCAAAACCGGTGCCCGGAACCAGGTGACAATTGGCGAGCAACGACAATCTTCACGGGAGCGCACGAGTCGCTAGCGGCCGTGGCAGGGGGCAGGAGCCCAGATCCGAACAGACGCTGTCCGACCTCGATCAGACTTCGTCCGACGTAGATCAAACCGCCTCGGATCGAGATGCGACCAGTGCGCAGGCCGACCAGTCGGCCGCCGAGGAAGATCAGGCGCGAGCGGATCGGGTCCGCCGAGAACGAGCGCGAGACCCAAGCTATCGAGCTGACCCCGAAGACGAGGCGGCCTATGCCAGATCCCAGGCAGCACGGCTGGCGTCTGCAACCGAGAGGCTCGGCGCACGAGTGGCCCGAACCGATAGTTCGCGCCGGCGGCTGAGCACGGCTGAGCGGCGCGACGCGACCTCTCGCGAGCGCGACCATGCCGCCGATCTGCTCGACACCGAGTCGAGCGAGGCGGACCGAATCACTGAGCTACCGAGTGCGGTTGCCGCGGAGCTTGCGAGGGTCCGCGAGCGAGCCGCTGCCGATCGACGTCGTGCCGCCGCCGATCGAGAGCGAGCCGCCCGGGAGCGATCCGAGGCCGCGGCCGAGATTGCGAGGCTGAACGCCGAGCTCGAGACTGCCCACCTCGACGACCTGACTGGCGCCTATCGGCGAGAAATGGGCAACCTAACCCTTCAGCATGAGATCGAGCGCGCCCGCCGCGGTGACGGCTCCTTCGTCATCGCCTTCGTCGATGTCGACGGCATGAAGCAGGTCAACGATCGAGACGGGCATGCCGCAGGCGACCAGGTCCTCAAGACGCTCGTCTGGACCATGCGCGCGAGGCTCCGGCCCTTCGATCCGATCGTTCGGTATGGCGGCGATGAGTTTGTCGCCGGCCTTGGCGGCGCTTGTCTTCAGGAGGCGGAAGAGCGATTCGATCTCGTTTGCGCAGAAATGTGCGACGAGGTCGGCGTCGGGATCACGGTAGGTCTGGCCGAGCTGGAGCCGGACGACACCCTCGAGCGGCTCACGAACAGGGCCGACGCATCGCTCGTAGAGGCAAAAGCCCGTCGAGTCGCAAAGGGTTGCGCCTCGCCCAAGCGGCCCTGACCGCCGCTGTCACGTCCGTACCCGCCCCGTCCATCGGTCGCATCCAAGCTCGCATTCACGCGCGAATGGGGCATTCAGGTCCGGCTTGAGTCCCCTGTCACCGACGACCGAGCGTCACGCAGGCCGCTCCACAAGGGCTTGCCATTCCCGTGCTCCCCGGATCGCGATCTGCTTCGCGAACGGTATGGTGTTCGGGAAATCGAATCCTGTCGGGCGCGCCACTTGTTCGGGTAGGCCCCTGGGCCGTTACGGGCGTTCGCTCTACTCGATGCAGTGCGGCGACGCTGTGGGACCGCCGCTCGACGGTTCGGAGGCCGCGACCGCGGCCACGGAGATCAGCGACAGGCCTAGATCCCTAATCCCAGCGAGGAGCCCATGCAGGGCGGCCTGATCGCGGACCTCGCCCCGGATGATCGTGGTCCCATCCGGCTCGGGTTCGACGGCAAGATCCGCAAAGACCGCGGACCACGCCGACCCCAGCTCCCCTCGAACCCGCAACCGAACGCCGTAGCGGCCTGAGAGACTCATCAGGACCTCCGTGTCTTGTCCGACCCGGTGCCGGAGACAGGAGGAGCGTGTCGCTCAACCCCGACTGGAGGCATCCATCACCTTGTGGAGATGGGGGGTTGATTTCCCTTGGCACTCGTTCCCGCACTCTTATCCCGCTACCATCTGCGGCCGTGGCCGGAGTTGCGGAAGGTCTTCTTCTCCCGTTCAGACTGACGGCACCCCGCGCCTCGCGGAGGTGGATCCGTCGGTCGCGCCTGGTCGAGCTCCTCGCCGGCGCCCTCGACGCCCGGCTGACGCTCGTGTCGGCCCCCGCAGGTTTCGGGAAGACGACGGCCCTCGTCGACTGGCTGACGGCATCCGAGACTCCGGCCGCCTGGATCCCGCTGGTTGAGGCCGACAACGACCCCGCTCGCTTCCTTCGATACCTCTGGGCGGGGGCCGCCATGCTCGGCGGCTACCAGGCCGCGGCAGCAGGGGAAGGCGGATCTGGGGCGATGCCCGACGATGTCGTAGACGAGGTTGCCCTAGTGCTCGCCGAGCGACCCGAGCCGCGGGTACTCGTGCTTGACGACTACCACGTCATAGCTGCCCCCGAAGTCCGGCACATCGTCGGGGTCCTGCTCGAGCGGCTGCCCGCCCAAGTCCACCTCGTGATCTCGACCCGCCAGGACCCGATCTTGCCGCTCGCTCGGCTGCGGGCACAGGGCGAGCTCCTCGAGCTTCGGGCCGATGCGCTCCGCTTCACCAGCGAGGAAGCCCGGCTCTTCTTCACGGACAGGATGGGCGTGAAGCTGTCGGGTGACGACCTTGACACGCTAATGGCGCGGACCGAGGGCTGGCCCGCGGTACTGCAACTGGCGGGCCTCTCGCTCGCTGGACAGACGGATGTCTCGCGTCGGGTCCACGACTTTGCGGCGAGCCATCGCTATGTGCTCGACTACATCACCGACGAGGTTCTGTCGCGGCTCGACGCTGCCGACAGCGACTTCCTCATGCAGACCTCGGTGCTCGATCGCCTCACAGGCCCGCTGTGCGACGCGCTGACCGGCCGGACCGACGGGCGGGCCACGCTCGAACGCCTCGAGCAGGCCAACGTCCTCCTGGTGCCGCTCGACGACGAGCGGCGCTGGTATCGCTATCACCATCTCTTCGCGGACCTGCTGCGCTCGCGCCTCACGGTCGCGGACCCGGCGAAGCCTGCCGCCCTTCACCTCCGGGCGGCCGATTGGCATATCGAGCATGGCTTCGCCGCCGACGCGATAGAACATGCCGTCCGTTCTGGAGAGGGCGACCGCGCGGCCGACCTGAGGGCGGCCTGCGGAGGCGCTATCATCCACGCTGGCCAGCTCCAGACGCTGCTCAGCTTGATGGACCGGCTGCCCGAGGCGGCGGTCCGGTCGCATTTCCGGCTCAGCACGTTCTACGCTCTATCCCTCGTCCTCTCCGGGCGGACCGAGGGCGTGGATCGGCGTCTGGCCGATGCGGAAGCCGCGTTGCCAGCGGCACTTGCCGGCGGCCTGCCAGGCGCAGCTGTCCAGGCGTCGTACCACGCCCTGATCCGATCGATTGCCGCGCGCCTCTCGCACGATCCGGCCGCGGCGGTCGGCCATGCCGAGCGGGCGCTTGGCCTCGCTCCGGCCGGGGCCGCGGGACTCGTCGCCGACATCCATGCCACGCTCGGTCTCGCCCTTCTGGACGCAGGCGAGCTGGACCGCGCCGTCGACGAGTTGCGGGCCGCCCGACCCGCAGTGCGCGCCGCAGGGAACTGGATTGCGCTCGCCGACTCGACCCGCGACCTTGCTCGCCTCGAAGCCCGTCGCGGGCGTCTCCGCGCCGCCATGGAGGCCTGCGAGGAAGGCCTCCCCGACTTCGTCGACCCCGACGGCAACGAGATGCCCGCTGCGGCGCGGATCCACCTGGCGCGGGCGGAGATCCTGCTGCGGTCGGGAGACTCCGGTGCGGTGGCGGCAGCCGAACGAGCGATCGAGCTCGCACGACGTGGAGGCGACGTCACGTCGCTGCGCGAGTCGCGCGCACTTCGCGATCGCACCGCTGGGTTGACCGCCGGCCAGTTGCCTCCCAGGGCACTCATCGAGCCACTCACCGCGCGCGAGCTCGAGGTCCTGCGCCTCGTCTCCGCCGGGGGGTCGAATCGCCAGATCGCCGCGGAACTCTACGTGACCGTCAGCACGGTCAAAACCCACGTCCACACCGTGTCGGCGAAGCTCGGCGCGGCTAACCGCGTCGAGGCGGTGGCGCGGGGGAGGGAGCTCGGCCTGCTCGCCTAGCCGGCGCCGGGATCCTCGGCCGCACGAACCGGCTGCAGCAAATCAACCCTTACGCCCATCCAAGGATTGATGTCGCCCGGAGGGTTGGGCCTCAGTCTGGACGGCAGATCGCCGGCCGCATGATGCGCCGGCGAGGAATCGGAAGGTTGGAGCAATGCCGTTGCTGATCGCCCTGGTTCTTGTCGGCCATGCAGTCATGCACATCGGGGCCATTTCGTGCGGCCTCCTGTTCGTGTCCACACCACCATGGATCGTGACCGGTACGGGCCTCGACTCCGATCTCGTCAAGGCGATCGCGGTCATGCTCACCTCGATCACCGTGGCCAGCTACCTATTCGCGGTGCTGGCCAACGCCGGGATCCTTGTTCCGAGGAGCTGGTGGCGCCCGCTCGTCGTAGTCGCGTCTGTCGCCTCGGCAACCGTCCTCGTCGGTCTGTTCAGCCTTTCGGCCGTGCCCGGCCTCGCCATCGACGCAGTCCTGGTCTGGGCAGTGCTGGCACGGTCCTGGCACCCGATCCCCGTGTTCCGTGGTGGCGCGCGAACAGAACCCTCGGCCCACTAGCAGCCGTGCAGGCATACGTACTGGGAGTTTCGAAGTGAACGTTCTGGTCGCATATGCGACCCACCATGGCGCGACCCGGGAGATCGCTGAGGGCATCGGGGCCACCCTCGGCCAGTCTGGTCTGCACGTCAGCGTCGAGCAGGTCGACCGCACCCGGGACGTTTCCGGCTACGACGCGTTCGTTATCGGCAGTGCCCTGTACTGCGGATGGCTCAAGGAGGCGACGGAGTTCGTCCGAAGAAATAGGGCGACGCTGGCCCGACACCCGCTCTGGCTGTTCAGCAGCGGGCCGCTGGGCACATCCCCGACCGACCCCCAGGGTCGTGACGTCCGCACGACGGCGGTTCCGAGGGAGATCGTCGAGCTCGGTAACGCCGTCCGCGCCCGAGACCATCACGTGTTCTTCGGCGCGTACGACCCGGCAGCGAAGCCCGTCGGCTTCCTGGAACGGGCCTTCAGGCTCGTGCCCAACAACGCCGCCATCCTGCAGGCGGGCGACTTTCGCGAGTGGGGCGAGATCAAGACATGGGCGGCGACGGTCGCCGGCGAGCTCGCGACCGATCGGTCGGCCGACGGCAAGGGCGTCGCCCCAGCCGTTGACCCAACGAGAGTTACCGAGAAGGAGACTGGGCGATGAAACTCAAGGTGCTCGTGGGCAGCGGAGACAGGATCGGTCTCTTCGTTCTGCCGTTCATGGTGCTGGGTCTTGTCCTAGCGCTCGTCGATCCGGGCCTCTTCTCCGTTCCTCGGTCAACCGCTCTGGACATCGTTGGCGCCGCGTTTCTCGTCCTGGGATTGATCGCTTGGGCATGGTCCGTGATCCTGATATTGACCCAGGTTCCGAGAGGACGGCTCATCACCAGCGGTCCCTACGCCCTGGTCAAGCATCCTCTGTATACGGGAGTCTCCTTGCTGCTCCTTCCGGGGCTTGGCTTCCTGGTCGGAACGTGGCTCGGACTCGTTCTCGGGATCGTTCTCTATGTCGGCTCGAGACTCTTCGCACCGGAGGAGGAGAAGGCTCTTTCCAGAACCTTTGGCGCCGCCTGGGATGACTACACCCGGAGCGTTCTGGTTCCGTGGCTATAGTCGGAATCGATCTGGGCGCTGCGTGACGGCAAAGAGAGGAAGGATCATGGAAACGCAGCGTGGCCGCTCCCTGGGCAGCGGGACCGCCTCCTGGATTGGCCTGGCGGCCTGCGCCGGCGTCATCCTGGGCTGGGCCCAACCAAGCCTCGGACGAGCCCGAACCCCAGCTCGGCTACGCCGTCCGCGCTGCCGCGAGCGCAGGACCGGGAGTGGGCATTCTCCTCGTCTGGACACCGCTTCGCCGACGCACTCACGGCCCTGTTTATGCCCGTCGGGTACTCGCCGGGAACGTCGGTGATTGGCGAACTCGCCAGATCGGGCAAGGCGGGCTCTCAGCATGCTCAGAACGCTCCGCGATTCGCCAGGGCCACGGCCCCGGGGTCGGTACCAGCCCGAGGATCGTTGCCCGCCACGTGCTCCGGAGCGTTTGCTCCTCTGATCGTTGCCCACAGGGCGAAGATAACCTCCGAGATGCCACCCGGCAGGAGGAGGACCCATACGCTCGATTCATCGAAGTTGGGGGTCACCAGGAGAATCAATGCCAGCTCGACAAGCTGGCCGAAACCGCCGATGACGAGCCAGGCGCCCAGCCACTTCGGAAACCACCCCGATCGGTACACGAGGAGTCCGAGGGGAAGGAGCCAGAGACCGAAGAAGATCTGGCCGGCGTAGTAGCCCAGTTTTTGCAGGTTCATCAACAGCAGGACCAGGGCGTCCGAACCGCGCTGCCCAAGAGCCGAGGAGAAGCCCGGGTCGGTGGCGACCAGGAGCGAGCCGGCATGGGTGATGAGGGTGCCCATGAGAATCGCGGTGGCCGCGGTGACGGTCACCAGCAGGATGCGGGCGGCCCACGGCCCGTGGCTTCGGAGCAGGAAGTAGAGGGTCAGAGCCAGGAATAGGTAGCAGACGTAGCCGATGAGATCGCCCGCCAGGGCAATGCGGTACACGCCCGCCGATTCGCGGATCCTGTCCGCCGTGGCGGCCGCGTCGTCGCGCACGTAGACGCTGTCGCGTACGACCTGGGCAAGACACATGAGCGCGATGAGGCCCAGGTACAGAAGCCCGGCGGTTCTCGAGAGAGCCTTGGCGGAAGTCACGGTTTCTCCTTGGAGTCTGGGTGGTTGAATACGTCGTCCCGGCCATCGCCGGACGCTGGGGTCATCTGGCGCCATCCCAGGCGCCTTCCGGCTGGGCCCGCCGGACCCGGAGCGCCTGGTCGACGGCGAACCAGCGGAAGCTCCGTTGATCACCGACCGTGAACACAGCCCGGACAGCCCGCATCGGGACGACCTCCGGCCGGTCGACCTGGTACGTCTCTCCCTCGTGGACGATGGTGGCGGAGCCACTCGCCAGGACGTTCTGGAGCCAGTTCGCGCGTGACCCGTAGGGCAGGGCGATCACGAACCCGTCACCGACTGCCACCGCCCCGACGGGAGTCTCGTACCGCTGGCCCGAGATCCGGCCGCGATGCCGGATCACGGATGCGGACGCCCCGAGCTTGCCGGCCGATCGGAGCTGTCGCGGGTTGAGGACCGCGCGCTGCAGCCGGATGAGGGGGCCGAGCAGGAGCGGGGACTTCGCCCGCATCCCCAGCAGGACCGTGCCCGCAATGGCCCCGACTGCTATCAGTAGAGCGCCCCCGAGGGTCGCCATTTGCATCAACATTGGATGCCTCCTTGGTTGGAGATGAGACCGCAGGCCGCGATGACGAGATTGCCCCGCGGACCTGGCGTCTGATACACTGTAAGCTGACGGTGTAAGCCTACGACTACACCGTAAGCCTGTCAACACGCGAGGCTGAGGACGAGATGACGAAGCCGATGACGCCGCCGGCTCGAACCGCGGCTCGCCGACGCAAGCCGCTCAGCCGGGACCAGGTCCTGCGGGCGGCCATGCTGCTGGCGGACGAAGGCGGCCTCGAGTCGGTCTCCATGCGCAAGCTCGGCCAGGTGCTCCGAGTCGAGGCGATGTCGCTGTACAAGCACGTTGCCAACAAGGACGACATCCTCGACGGCATCGCCGACCTCGTCATGGCCGACTTCGAGGTGCCTTCCGGAGACGTCGACTGGAAGACCGCGATCCGGCGGAGTGCGACCTCAGCCCATCAGGTCCTTCTGCGCCACCCCTGGGCCGGCAGGCTCATCGAGTCGCGCCCCAACGGCGGTCCTGCGAGGCTGCGCTACGTGGACGCAGTGATAGGCGTCCTGTCGGCGGCGGGGTTCACGATGCCGAGGGTCATTCGCGCGATCATGGTGCTGGACAGTTACACGTATGGCTTCGCACTCCAGGAACTGGCCTGGTCGTTCGACCCCGACAAAGCCCCGGAGGTGGCGGCGGCACTCGCGCAAGGTCTTCCCGCGGGCGACTACCCGAACCTCCGCGCGATGGCCGAGATGGTGAGCAGGACCGCAGGCGCCGCCTCGGTCGACTTCGAGTTCGGACTGGACCTGATCCTCGACGGCCTCCAACGGCTCCGCGACGCCGCGGGAGACTGACCGCAGCGGCTTCTGGTCGCCGCTCCCCGAAGCTGACGCTCGCGTTAGTCGTGTAGCAGAGGGCTTGGGATGGGATTGCGAGCGGCCCAGCTAGCGACGCCGTCTGCGACTCCACCAGCGCCAGCCAGGCGACCACGCCTCGGACCGGAATCCGCACCTGGAGAGGTATGGTGTCCGGGAAGTCGAATCCTGTCGGCGGGCTTTTTGGGTAGGTGAGAACTACCCACCTCGCTGCACGCCTCCAAGCGTGGCAGAGGAGCATCCTTCCGATCCACCGCGACGGGAACTAGCATCGCTCGTCCGATCGCTCGCGTTCGAAGTACGCCAGAAGCCCAAGGCTGACGGCCGCGATGACGACGTGGACCACGACTACGGCCGGCTCGAGGACACGGCCGCTGAGCTGCCAGTCGAGCACGGCAGAAGCTGCGAAGGCCAGCCCATTGAGCCCGGAGACCAGGAGCAATCCGGAGGCCGCAACGTAGCCAACGGCTGTTCGGCGCCAGAGGAGCGCGCCACCGAGGAGCAGCACCGGCGTGCCCAAGGCATAGTCGACGACCCACTGGGGGCGCATCCCGGTCTGGCTCGAGGGATCGCCAATCGACGTGCCGACCGCGGCCGTCAAGCCGACGTAGGCCAGGACGGCGATCAACATCAGCGCGATCCCAACACGCCGTGCGGGCACCAGGTCGAGTCGCCGACGGACTTCCTCGGCGTCGATGCCGGCCACGATGGCGATCAGCGTCCACGCGCTCAGGGTCACCGTGACGACATACGCGAAGAACAGCCAGCTAATGGGGGCGGCCACCAGATACAGGGCGTCGGCATAGAGGACGTAGAAGAGAGCACCCGGCCAAAGAAGCAGGCCGAGGAGCGATCCGCGCTTCGCGAGCCACATTGAGCCCAGCAGAATTGGCAGTCCGAGGATGAGATTGGCGGCGTCCCCGCCCCGCGAAACCTGGACCAGTGGCGAGTCGGCGTCGTACAGGCCGTGGGAGCCCAGCACGAGCCCCGCGATCGAGGCCGCCGCAAGGGTAACCGCCACGCTCAGCGACGAGATGAAGGCGAAAGTGAGGTCGCGCCTCACTGGCAGGGCGGCCGACATCGTCGACGCCATTAGATGCCTCCTTCGGCGGCCCTGACAGGCCTGAGGCTCACCGACGCCTTCCCGATTTGGAGGGTTGCCACGACGACCGTGCAGGCGAGCCAGAGCGCGTAGAGCGGATAGGGCAGATAGGCGCTCACCCACCCGTCGGCCGCCAGCGGCCCACCATCGATGACGATTCCGCACACCGGGATCAGTTGAGCGACGGCGGCTGCCAGCGAGAGCCAGCCGAGCCAGGCCGGGAAGATCGCGGTCCGGAAGGTGAGCACTGCGGCCGCAAGCAGCATCACCGCCAGCGGCAGGTTCGCTACCACGAACAGGGCGTCCATGATTCCGATGAGCGCGGGTTGACCGGCGTCATCCGGCGCGCTGGCGAGGCCGACCTGGAATGCGAGCGCCGCCAGTGTGATCACGGTCGACGCAACGCCCGCACCCATTGCAAGGTTCGACAGCCGGGCGTTGCCACCTTCGGCCTGTGATAGGAAGCTTCGCAGGCTCGCGAGGAACCAGAGGAAGAAGCCGGCTCCCACGACGAATAGGAGGGCCTGAGCACGGAGCGCTCCCTGGTTCTCGGTGTAGTGCGCGACGATCGTCGCGACCGGATCGCTCGCACTCAGCGCTCCGCGCTCGAACAGCATCGCGGCCGCGCCAGTCGCGATCGCGCCGAAGCCACTTGCGGCGCCCCAGCGCTCCCATTGCATCTCGTTCATGACGGCACTCCTTCCTTAGGCCGTTCGCTCAACTGGCCAACACGGCCGCAGATGGCCAGTGCAGCCAGAGCACTGCGACGAGGACGGCTACGTTTACGGCCAGAGCCGCGATCGTGTTGAACATCGGCCAGGTGCCGAAGAAGGCCGTGATCCCTGCGATCGACACGACCGCCGACGCGACGGCCAGCGGCTGCCAGACGCCGGCCGGGATGAGAACGCCCCAGAACGACATCGCCGCGACAACGAAGCCGATCAGCGAGACGATCCAGAGCACACTGGCCACCCTCGTCGCACTGTCGGCCGAGAGGGACGGGGCCAGCCAGGATCGTGCCGCGTGCCAGTCGCCGGTCGGCGTGCCGGGGCGGAACCGGATCCAGGCCAGGGCTCCGAGGGCTCCCCCATGGCCAAGACCGTGGAGGAGCAACACACCCGCTGCGATGAGCTTGATCGTCTGGTCAGACATGTCTCTACACCTCCAAAGGCTCGACGCGGAACACGGGGTGATCGGCGGGGTCGGGGAGGGCCGTGAAGAACTCGCGTGCCCGCCAACCCATGCGCTCGCGGTAGGCCGTCACGACCTGGTCGTGCTCGTCGCCGCTCACTTCGACCGCCCGGAACGGCTCGTGCGTCCGGCCGCTCGACAGCTCGCCCTGGCCCGCGGCCCGCAGGTTGCGTACCCAATGCGTCTCGCCGCCGCCCGACACGAGGTATCGAGCGCCCTCGAACTCGAGGGTAGGGACAGGAGTGCTGATCGGGCGACCAGTTCGGCGACCGCGCACTGTAAGCGTTGGGCCGCCGAGCCAGAGCGTGATCGGGTTCACCACGTGGCTCATGAAGAACCGGGAGGGCACGTACGGACGTGATCCGGGCTCTTTCGTGGGCATGGGATCGTCAATCTGCTGCATCGGAATGCTCCTTGGATTGTTCGGTTGTCGATGCGCGGACTTCCGCCGAGTCGGCGGCCGCGATACGTTCCGCAGCGATGAGTCCGAGGCCAGCGTCGCGCAATCGGGTCATCAGCCCGTACAGGGCGGCTTGATCGACTGCCGCGAAGATCAGCAGCGAGTCGCCATTCGGCAGCAGCCGGAGCTCTTCGCAGCCGAGGAAGCGGGCGCGTCGCTGGTCGAGGTGGCCGGCGACTCGGATCTCGTAGCGGTTCATGCCACGATGTTCGGACTCGGGGGTCGCAAACGCGCCTCGCGGAAGGCCGGTCTTTGGCGCTCGCGTCCCCTGCCGAAAGGAGGGGTTCAGGAAGCGAAGAGGCGCCGCCGGGCTTAGACGAGACCCACCTTCTGGGCGCGAAGGAGCGCCTGGGTTCGGCTCGTCGCGCCGAGCTTGGCAAGGACGTGGCCGACATGCCACTTTGCCGTGCCGAGCGAAACCGTCAGGCCGGCGGCAATCTCCGCGTTGCTCGCGCCCTGCGCCATCAGGCGGAGGACGTCGAGCTCCCGCGCGGTGAGTGTTTCGAGCAAGCGCCCGTCAGCGCCCTGCCACAGTGATGTGCCGGCCATGGGTGGCCGCTGCGAGCCGGCGCCGGCCGGCTTGGTGGCGAAGGCGCCGATCGCCAGATCCACGAACCCGGGCGCAACCGCGCGGACGAGGGGCAGGAGGTGGGCAACGGGCAGGCCGTCGTCGACGAAGCGCCGCACGTAGCCGCCAGGCGACGCGAGCTCGACCGCTTGCCGGAATGCTTGCAGCGCCTCCTCACGATGTCCCATCGCGTCGGCGGCCACCCCCTCCAGGACGCCGATCGAGATCAGGTCCGCCACGGCTCCGGCCGCTTCCTGCGCCTCCTTCGTCCGACCGAGCAGCTCGCGAGCCTCCTCCGGCCTGCCTTGTGCCAGGCGCACGCGTGCGATCGTCGTATCCATCGAGCGACGCAGCACCCCGAGAAGCGGTGAGCCCGCCGGTGCCTCGGGCGTCGCCCGGTCCGCCCAGCGCCCCGCGCCTGTCACATCCCCCAGCCGCAGGAGGACCCGGGCCTCGGTCTCACCGACCACCCCCGGCAGCGCCATGCCGGTTGAGCGAAGGTCACGTTGACTGATCCGGAGCGCCTCGAGCGCGGCCTCCTCGTCGCCGCAGGCCAGGCGAACCAGCGCGAGGTACGAGATCGCCCAGCCGAGCAACGGCCGGCCGACCCCCATCTGGCGTGCCGCCTCGAATCCCGCCTCGAGCTCGCGGCGCGCCTCGACGAGGTCGTTGGCTTCGTAGCGAACGATGCCGAGTACGACCCGCGCCGGCCAGGCGATCGGGCGCGGTCGGCCCTGTCCATCGGCCTGTTGCGCAAGCACGGTGCGGCAGATCGTCTCGGACTCGCCGCGCAGGCCGACGAGTGTGAGAGCGTGGCACAGGGGGTTGATCGCGGGCAGGACAGCAATCGGGTTACCTGCCTCGAGTGCTGCGGCGTACCCCGCGCGGAGCGTCCCGACGGCGGCCGCGTACTCCCCGCGGGCGAGCGATCCGAGGCCTCCAGCCAGCAGCCCGAATGAGCGGAACAACGGATCGTCGCCCACGAGCGCGAGCCCCTCGACGGCCAGCCTCTCGGCGTCCGGCCCGGTGACCGTCGCCATCATTCCCCTGAGGATGAGCAGCCGCCCTTCGGCCGGCCCGCGCGCTTCCGACGAGGCGAGATGACGCTCGGCGAGCGCAATCGCGGCCCCCACCTGGCCCGTTTCGAAGAGCGTCCACGCCCGCAGCGACACGAGCTCCGGGCTCCTCGCGACTCCCTCCGCAGGCACGGCATCGAGCCAGCCGAGGAGCGTCACGAGCTCGCCGGCCTCGAACGCCGGCCGTGCCGCGCGCTCGACGAGTTGGAGCGCGCGATCGATCGCGCCCGCCGCCAGCGCGTGCTCGATCGCCTCCGAGGCGAAGCCCATCCGCTCAAACCAGTCGGCGGCCCGCGCATGGAGCTCACGTCGGGCGTCCTCGCCGATCTGCGCCCGGAGGTAGTCGGCGAAGAGTCGGTGATAGCGATACCAGCGCCGCTCGGCGTCGAGTGGAACGAGGAAGAGGTTCGCGCGCTCGGCCCGGTCGAGCAGAGCGCCCGCATCGGGGCGACCGGCCAGCACGCGACAGAGCTCGGCCGTGAAGCGCTCGGCGATCGACGTCCGGACCAGGAACTCGCGGAGGTCCTCGTCGACCCCGCCGAGGACCTCGTCGGCGAGGTAGTCGAAGACGAACCGCTGGTTGCCCCCGAAGGCCTCGATCAGCGCCGCCGGGTCGGGCCGGTCGCGCAGGGAGATCGCCGCGAGCTGGAGGCCGGCGATCCAACCCTCCGTTCGCTCGACCATGCGCTCAACGAGTTGGGGCTCGAGCGAGATACCCGCCGCCGCGACATAGACCGACGCCTCGTCGCTGGTCCATCGCAGGTCGTCGGCCCGGATCTCGACAAGCCGTCCGTGGGCCCGAAGCTTCGCGAGCGGCAGCGGTGGATCCTCGCGCGTCAGCAGGACGAGGTGCACGAAGGGCGGTAACCGCTCGATCAGGAACCGGACGAGGCGATGGATCGACTCGGCGCTGATGAGCTGGTAA
The DNA here is from genome assembly GCA_027364875.1 of Chloroflexota bacterium. GTDB lineage: Bacteria > Chloroflexota > Limnocylindria > Limnocylindrales > CSP1-4 > Fen-1039. The sequence continues at coordinate 33,054 of DAHXON010000007.1, read as the reverse complement.
TCGTCGATAACCAGGACGACCTGGTCGTCGCTCGCGGTCAACGCCTCGACCAGCGAGGCGCCGACGAGTTCCGGGCTCGGGGTCGCCCCGGGCCCGAAGAGGTCTGCCACGTTGGTGGCCGCCGGTCGGATCGTTGTCAGAGCCGCCGCGAGGTATCGAGTGAAACGCGCGAGATCATTGTCGGAGGCGTCGATCGAGAACCATGCGTAACCGACGTGGCGGGACCCGAGCCAATCGACGGCGGCGACGGTCTTCCCGTAACCAGGTGGAGCGGATAGCAGGATCAGGCGCGTGCTGTCCTCGAGTCCGCGATCGAGCAATGCGCTCAGGCGCTGCCGCTCTAGATGACCCGCGCCCGTGGCCGGTGCCCGAAGCTTGGTTGAGACGAGCGGCACCACCAACGACCGCTCCTGGGGCTGGGAGCGAGCGTCGCGTGGGGCTGGGGGGCTCGATGGATCCATGAGGCATCAGCGTAGCGTCCGCCACATCTCTCGTGCCGCCAAGACCGCCGATCCACGCCTCTCCGCGTCTCTATAGTTGACCGGTGCGCGCGCCGATCCTGGCCACCAAGCTGTATGCGCCACCGCCGCGGCGAAGAGCCGTCCTCCGTCCGCGACTGGTCGAGCGGCTCAACGACGGTATTGCCGCCGGCCACAGGCTGACTCTCGTCTCCGCCCCGGCCGGCTTCGGCAAGACCACCGTGGTGGCCGAATGGATCGCGGGCTGCGGACGTCCGGCAGCTTGGCTGTCGCTCGACGAAGCCGACGCCGACCCCAGCAGCTTCCTGGTCTACCTGATCGCGGCGCTGCGGACGGTCGCACCCGGGATTGGAGATGGCGTGTTGGACATGCTCCAATCGCCACAGCCCCCGCCAGCCGAATCGACCCTGACGACCCTGCTCAACGACCTGAGCGCCATGCCGACCGAGGCGGTGCTCGTTCTCGACGACTACCACGTCCTCGACGCCAGGCCGGTGGACGCGGCCCTGGCCTTCCTGGTCGAGCACCTGCCACCCCAGCTGCACCTGGTCGTCGCCACCCGCGAGGATCCCGCCCTGCCCCTGGCCCGGCTGCGCGCCCGAGGCCAGTTGACCGAGCTGCGCGACGCGGACCTTCGCTTCACCCCGGACGAGGCCGCCGCGTTCCTCAACGAGGCCATGCACCTCGATCTCTCCGCGGAGCAGATCGCCGCGCTCGGAGCGCGGACCGAGGGCTGGATCGCCGGTCTGCAGCTGGCTGCCATCTCCCTGCAGGGTCGTTCCGACGCCGCAGGCTTCATCGAATCATTCGCCGGCAGCAACCGCTTCGTGCTCGACTACCTGCTCGAGGAAGTCCTCCAGCGGCAGCCCGAGGCGGTGCAGGCCTTCTTGCTGCGGACGTCCATCCTCGATCGTCTCTGCGGTCCCCTCTGCGATGCCGTGCTGCTCGACGCCTCGGTCTCCGGGCAGGAGACGCTCGAGTATCTCGAGCGGGCCAACCTGTTCATCGTCCCCCTGGACAACGAGCGGCGCTGGTATCGATATCACCATCTCTTCGCGGAATTGCTGCGGCAGAGGTTGCCACAGAGCGTCACCTCGTCTGCCGGAGACGATGGGATGGGCGTGGCCCAGTTGCACGGCCGCGCCAGCCGTTGGTGTGAAGACCACGGCCTGAACATGGACGCTTTTCAGCATGCGGCAGCAGCCAATGACATCGAACGCGCGGAGCGGCTGGTCAAGCAAGAGGCGATGCCCCTGTACTTGCTGCCCGTGGTGACCACCGTGATCAACTGGCTGGATTCGCTACCGAAGACCGTCCTGGATGCCAGGCCCTGGTTGTGGGTGAGGTCCGCCACGTCGGCGCTGATGGCCGGACAGACAATCGGTGTCGAAGAGAAACTGCAAGCGGCCGAACGGGCCATGCGCTGTGCCGATCTCGATGACAAGACCCGCGACCTGATCGGACAGATTGCCGCCGTAAGAGCGACGTTGGCGCTCGTCCGATACCAGCCGGAAACCATGATCGCCGCGGCAAGTCGCGCCCTCGAGTACCTGAACCCGGAGAACCTGCCGTTCCGTAGCCGAGCCAACTGGACGCTCGGGTCCGCTTACCAGCTCCGGGGGGACCGTGCCACGGCGCGTAAGGCCTTTCTCGAAGCCATCGAACAGGCGTCCGGGAACGTTTACTACACGGTCCTGAGCATGACCAGCCTGGGCCAACTACAGGAATCGGACAACCAGCTCTATCAGGCGGCCGAAACCTACCGACGCTCCATGCAACTGCTCAGTGAGCAGGGACCGCCGAATGCCAGCGAAGAGTTCATTGGCCTGGCCCGCATCTTGTATGAATGGAACGATCTGGTTGCCGCTAAGCAGCACGGTCAAGAGGGCCTTCGGCTGGCGCGGCAGAATGATCGAACGATTGACCGCTTCATTGCCGGCGAGGTGTTCCTTGCCCGCCTGAAACTGGCCCAGAAGGATCCGGCCGGCGCAGCAGCCATGCTGGAGGAGACCGCGCAGTCGGTGCGCCAGAATCACTATGTCAATCGCATGCCTGAGGTCGCTGCCGTGCAGGTCCTGACGCTGCTGGCGCAGGGCGACCTGGTGGGTGCCGCTCACCTGGCTCGGACGCACGATCTTCCGCTCAGCCAGGCCCGGGTTCACCTGGTGCGGAGAGATCCCGCCGCAGCACTGGCGGTGCTGGAGCCATATCGCCGGCAAGTGGTGGAAAAGGCCTGGCCGGATCAGGAGCTGAAGACCCTCGTCCTGCAGGCCCTCGCCTTCCATGCTCTTGGCGAGAGGGCCGAGGCCGTGGAGGTGCTGGATCAAGCGCTGGCATTGGCCGAGCCGGGTGGCTTCATCCGCACCTTCGTCGACGAAGGTGAGCCGGTTGCCCGCTTGCTCCACGAGGCGTCGTCCCGAGGGGTTCGTCCGGAGTACGTGCGGCGGTTGCTGGCGGCATTTCCCGTCGACCATGAGGATGCCCCACCGACGCCGCCGGGCACTGGAACCTGTTTGGCGGAGCCGCTGAGCGGGCGCGAGCTCGAGGTGCTCTCCCTCCTCGCCGCGGGCCTTACGAACGAAGAGATCGCGGCCCGGCTGTATCTGTCGCTGCATACCGTGAAAGCTCACGCCCGCAACATCTACGGGAAGCTCGGTGTCGGCAGTCGCACGCAGGCCGCCGCGAAGGCTCGAGCTCTGGGGCTCCTGTCCCCGGACCGCCGCTCGGACGCCTGACCCCTACAACTCCGGCGACGAAACCCGGTCGAGCCGGCGGTCCGCCAGCCGCTCCGGGAGGGCCACAGGAGCGGCGGCGATTAGTCCTCCGAATAGCTCCTGCGAGGTATGACGCGCCTGCCTCCTAGGCAGGACATTGCCTGAGCAGATCGGGGGCAGACCGCCCCCGGCCCACCAGATCGGGCTAACTCGAAGGGAGACGATGGCAGTGAGAACAGTCGATCGGACCTTGACAGGTCAGCAGAAAGCAGGCGGCCTTGCGGCGCTGTACCTGGCCGCCGCCTACCTTCTGGCGATACCCTTCTTCCTAATCGTGGTCGACTAC
>DAHXON010000007.1:0-29505 GCA_027364875.1 Chloroflexota bacterium | reverse complement strand
CCGCGGCCCGGCCGGCCGCCGGCCCGCTCCTGTGGGCGGCCGCGAGCGCCCGCGATTAGTCCTCCGAATAGCTCCTGCGAGGTATGACACCCATGCCCTCGAGGGCGACATTGCCTGTACAGGCCGGGGCGGTCGCCCCGGACACTCGATCACCTGGAAGGAAGGCTATCAATGCACGACATCAAGGTCCGACTCTCCACGCTCTGGGTGTTCATGCTCTTCAATTTCCTCTACGCCGACGTCATGGGTCTGTTCGATCCGGGGCTGTCGAATCCCATGACCCAGGAATCCCTGCTCGCAGCCTCCATCCTGATGGAGCTACCGATCGCGATGGTCGTCCTGTCCCGGGCATTGAATTACCGGGCGAACCGCTGGGCCAACGTTGGCGCCGGTGCGTTCATGGCCCTCGTTCAGTTCTCCTCGATGTTCGTCGGCACGCTCACCATCTACTACGCGTTCTACTCCGCCATCGAGATCCCATGCCTGCTGTTCATCGTCTGGACGGCGTGGCGCTGGGTCAGGCCCGTGGTTGCGACCGAGCGCGTCGTCGCGAGCGAGCGCGTCGCCGCGACCGCCTGACTGCTCGCCGGACCTCCGCCGAAGCCACCATCCTCGTACCAATCGGGAGATCACCGTGTCAGCACTTACCGAGAAGTCACCGTCTCTGCCGCCGCGCTGGTTCATCCGCTCGTTCTGGGTCGCGCAGCGTGCCCTCTACTCAGTCACACGAGGCCGCCTCGGCCTCGTGGCCGCGAAGGCCGGCAGCCAGGGCATGATGCGGCTGCGGACGGTCGGGCGCGTCAGCGGCAAGGAGCGGATCGCAATCGTCGCCTACTACGAGGACGGCCCGGACCTCGTCACGATGGCGATGAACGGCTGGGCCGACGCCGAGCCGGCCTGGTGGCTCAATCTCCAGGCTCAGCCGGATGCCGTCGTCGACCTGCCCGGCCGGTCCCGTGCCGTCCGCGCCCGTGCCGCGAACGCGGAAGAACGGCCCCGCCTCTGGGCCAGGTGGGCCGCCTACGACAAAGGCCTCGACGGCTATGCGGCTCGCCGGTCTCGGGAGACCGCGGTGGTCATCCTGTCGCCTCGTTGACCGAGGCCTGCCCGGGGGGCCCCGTCCTCCGCAATCGGAAATTCGATCAGGCTCGCCCGGATCGGGGCGCGCCCGTAGAAAGGAGAAAAGGAGTGAGCACGGATCGGAGGGCCGCCGTCTGGATCGGCGTGCTGTATATCGTCGGAACGGTGGGCATGGTGCTCAGCGTGGTCGTCACGGACGCGGTCCTGTCGGGCCCCGCATATCTGGCCCAGATCGCCGCAGATCCGAACCGCGTGGCGATCGGGGCCCTGCTGCTGCTGACGGCTGGCCTCGCGCTTGCCCTGGTCCCGGTCGTGTTCTGGCCGATCGGCAAGCGGTATAGCGAGACGCTGGCAATTGGGTACGTCGTCTTTCGCGGTGCGCTCGAGGCGGTCGTCTACATCGCCGGCGTGCTCTGCTGGCTGCTGCTGATTGCGCTCAGCAAGCAGCCGGGGGCGGGAGCGGCCGCCGAGTTCGTTCGGACGACCGAGACCGTGATCTGGGATCAGGTCGGCGTCTTTCCGTTCGTTCTCGGGGCGCTGATGTTCTACGTCCTGCTCTACCAGCACCGACTCGTGCCCCGGTGGCTGTCAGTCTGGGCGCTGGTGGGGGCGGCGCTCTACGTCGTTTCCCCGCTCGGCAGCATGTTCGGACACTCGCTGGGCTTCTTCATGGCCCCGCTTGCCCTGCAGGAGATGGTGATGGCGGTCTGGCTGATCGCCAGGGGCTTCAACACTGTCCCGACGCCCCGGCGTGAGCTGGAGACATCGCCATCCCGCGCCGGTCTGCCGGCGATCGCCGCAGGGTCGTGACGGCGATGAAGCGCGGCGCACTCAACTCGCAAGCCGACTCGGGCAAACCCATGATTTATCAGATCCGGATTACGGGCCAGCTCGGTTCTCGATGGGAGGACTGGTTCGAAGGCCTGGCGATCACGCTCGACGGCGGCGACACTCTCATCACCGGCCCGGTTTGTGACCAGGCTGCGTTGCATGGTCTTCTCAAGAAGGTGCGTGACCTGGGAATGCCCCTCGTCTCGGTCAGCCCCATCGAACCCGGCCCGTCGGCCACGCTCGGAGCAGGCGAGGCGAATGCGTCAGAGGTCAGGACGAACGTCGGCGCGGCCGGCTTGCCCACGCCTCCGCCAATCGCGAAAGGGGGATAGAAAATGAATGCCGAAAGAGACCGCCTGGCACTGAACAGGGTAGCCAGGATCACGGGCGGCTTCTACCTCGTGTACATCGTTGCCATGGTCCTGGCCGACGCCCTGGGGCACATCGGCCGGGGTACATCCGAGCAGGTCTACCAGGCGATCGTCGCGAATGACGGGTTGTTCCGTCTGGGTCTTGTCGTCGGGTTGATCTCGGCGTTCCTGTTCCTCATGACCGCCTGGGGTCTCTACATTCTCCTGCGACCGGTCAACAGGAACCTGGCGCTGCTGTTTCTTCTGCTCAACACCGTCGGAGTCGCCATCCAGTGCGCGAGCATGCTCCCGCTGGTGTCCGCGATGCTGCAGGGAGATGCCGCGAGCCACATGCAGGCCTACTCGGCCGGACAGCTGGAAGGCCTGGCGTACCTGTCCATCAACGTTTACAAGACCGGCTTCGTCACGGCCCAGCTGTTCTTCGCCACCTGGTTGTTCCCGCTCGGCTATCTCGTCTACAGATCCAGGTTCCTCCCTCGGTTCCTGGGCGTCCTGTTGGTGCTTGACGGAATCGCAGTCCTGGTCTGGTTCCTTCAGGCCCTCCTGCTGCCGGACTACGCCGCGATCCGCTACCCAGGGCTCGTCGTGAGCTTCGTCGCCGAATTCGGGCTGGCCTTGTGGCTGCTCGTCATGGGGGCGAAGGCCACCGACCCCGCAGGCCTGCCGGGGGCAAGCCCGCAGGCGGAGGGGGTTCGGGCATGAAAGCGGTCGTCTGCACGCGGTACGGTCCGCCGGAGGTCCTCCGGGTCGAGGAGCTCGCCACTCCCGTTCCCCGAAAGAACGAGGTGCGCATCCGCATCCTGGCAACCGCCGTGACGTCGAGCGACTGCTACGTCCGGGGGCTCAACCTGAACCTCGCCTACCGGATGATGGCTCGACTGGCACTCGGCTGGAACGCGCCCAGGCAACCGGTGCTCGGCATGGTGCTCTCGGGGGAGGTGGACTCGGTTGGACCGGACGCCACGTCGTTCGAAGTCGGCCAACCGGTGTTCGGCTTCAATCCCCGCCGCTTCGGAACGTATGCGCAATACGTGTGCTGGCCGGAGGACGGACTTCTGGCGACGCGCCCGGCCAACCTCACAGATGAGGAGGCCGCGGCCATTCCCTACGGTGGTCTCCTCGCTCTCCACTTCCTGCGCAAAGCCGATGTCCGGGCAGGACAGCGGATCCTCGTCTACGGCGCCTCGGGAGCGGTGGGCACGTCCGCCGTGCAGCTTGCCCGGCACTTCGGCGCCCAGGTCACTGGTGTATGCAGCACCGCTAATCTGGACCTCGTGGGATCTCTCGGCGCGACCACGGTGATCGACTACACCCGCGAGGACTTCACGGACAGGGCAGAGCGGTATGACCTGATCTTCGACACCGTGGGCAAGAGGAAGAGCGCCGCAGGCCTTCGGCAGTGCCGGCGAGTGCTGGCCCCTGGCGGCGTCTGCGTCTCGGTAGACGACGGGACGCCGAAGCTTCGTCGCGAGGACCTGGTGCTGCTCGCGGAGTTGGCGGCGAGGGGTGAGATCAAGCCCGTGATCGACCGCATCTATGCCCTGGACGACATCGTCGACGCGCACAGGTACGTCGACAACGGACACAAGCGGGGCAACGTGGCCATCACCGTGAGGTGAGGAGTCGCCAGGCTGGCCGCGCGCCCTTCCCTACTCTCAGCGCCGGCTTGTCGTCCGCCGTGCCACTCGGGCCGCCCAGAGGGTCGCCGCCACGCAGAGCCCGCCGATGACGGCGAAGCCGGACGCCAGCTGTCCGGGGTTCCAGCCGCCGATCAGAACGCCACGCATCGATTCCAGAACGTAGGTCGTGGGGTTGAGCATGGCGGCGAGCTGCAACCAGCCCTGGAGCTGATCTCGTGGCATGAAGGTCGGAGCCAGGAAGACGAGTGGAAAGAACACGAACGTCGCCGCCTGCGCGGCCGCGGCGTTCCCGGCGAGCAGACCGGTGGCGACGGCATATCCGGCAAACGCCATGCCCCACATCAAAGACGGCTCGCCGCGGCCGGGATCGACGTCACCGCGAATGCCATGCATCCGGGCTGGGCAGACACGCCGGGGCTGGCGGAGGCACTACCCGGCTTCTACCGCCGCATGCGGCCAATTCTGCGAACCCCGGCTCAAGGCGCAGACACGATCGTCTGGCTGGCGACGCGGTCCGACTCGCGGCCTGGTGCAGGAGGCGGCAAGCTGTACCTCGATCGCCGGCCGCGGCCTTTCGACCTCCTCCCGAGCACCAGGCTCAAGGCCGCGGACCGGCGGCGGCTGTGGGACGCCATTGTCGGGCTGTCCGGGTCGCCCGATCCGCTATCAAGTGCCGATCGCTACGCGAACAGGAGGTCCGTGCTCGGATGGACGGCAGCGCCGTTGGTGTGGCGTAGATGAAGGCGGTCTCGTGTCATGCGAAGGCGACCCCGGCCCGTCTTCGCGCCTCCCTTTCTGCTCCCACCGAGCGGCGCCTGCCATCCGACGCGGACAACCCGCGGGGCGGGATCTCTTGCGGCACTGCAACACGTCAGCCGATCGCCACCGCCGCCGCCAGGAAGGCGGTCCTGATCGCGGCGTAGCAGCCGCAGGTCATCGCTTCGAGACCGATCGGGTCGAGGATCCTCATGGTGCCGCGCCGATGGCGGATCAGCCCGACCTGCTCCAGAGCATCGATCGTCAGGGTCACTTTTGGCCGGGACGCCCCGAGCATTCCGGCCAGCAGTTCATGTGTGCAAGGGAACTCATCCTGCTCGATCCGATCGCGGGTCGTAAGGAGGCAACGCGCCATCCTCGCCTCCAGGGGGTGCAGTCGATGGCACGCAGACACCTCGACGCAATCGACGAAACGCGCCCCGAGGTATCGAAAGATCGACGATTGGAAGGGCGGGCTGCGGTCGATCAGGTCGCGCAGGTCTTCGGTCTTCATCTGCGCGATCTCGCCAGCGATCAGACAGACGATCTCCGTCGGCGCTGGAACCGAGCCCAACGCGGGCGCCAGTTCGATCGCTCCTTCACGCCCCACCGTGGCGATGGAGGTGAAGCTCCCGAGGGGATCGGCGACCACCAGCGAGAAGAGCCCGCGCAGTGGAAACGTGACGCGATCCATCGGTTCACCGGAGCGGTGGACGACCTGGTCGCGCGCCGTCTCGAGGACTGTGACTCGCTCCGCGACCGCTGCCAGGAGCGGTTCGGCCAGAGAGGCCAGGAGCTTGTTGCCATGGAGCTTGCTCGGTTCTGTCACGGAGTCTGCGGTCCTCAGGGCGTCTGGCGGAGCCTCCGGAAGTGTAGGCCACTGTTCCCGTGGGCACCGACGGGTCTCCTTATCGTGAGGGTAGACGTTTGTGGCGCCGCGAGCGGAGGCTATCCGGTCGGACGTCCTGCTGATGTGCTCAGGAGGCAAGCAATGGCCGACGGCAGGAAGCTCGTGATCATGGTCACGCACGGACCCGACGACCCGGAGATGGCGACGATCCCGTTCGTGATGGGCGGCGCGGCGGCGTCGGCGGACGTCGAGGTCGTCATGGGCTTCCAGGGCGAGGGCGTGCTCCTCGTCAAATCCGGCGTTGCCGAGACCGTGACGGCGCCCGAGTTCAAGCCGCTCGCGGACCTGCTCAAGACGATCCGTGAGTTTGGCGGAACCTTCCTCGTTTGTTCCCCTTGCATCAAGAGCCGCGGCATCGCCGAGGCAGAGCTGGTCGAGGGTGCTCAGGTCGTAACAGCCGGGCGTTTCGTGGCCGAAATCGTATCCGCCACCAACGCGCTCGTGTACTAGGAGGCCTTAATGCCAACGTTGTCCGACGCCGAGGTCGCAGGCCTCGGCAAGACGACCGTGGTCGATGCCCGTGGCGTTGCCTGCCCGGGCCCGATGATCGAAGCCAAGAAGGCGATGAGCAGCGTCGCCGTAGGCGAGATCATGGAGCTCTGGTCCGGTGACTCCCAGACCAAGGAAGACATGGGCTTCTGGACGGAGATGGCCGGCCACACGCTCATGGGCGTCATCCCCGCCCGGGGGTACGACCGCATCTTCATCCGCCGCGGCAAGTAGACCCTCATCGAGAAAGCTGGCACAGCCATGCCCGACGCCGGGCCGCGCGTGCTCGTCTTCTCGACCAACGCGATCTCCGACCCCGGGATCGACCTGGCCGGAAGCCTGCACATGCACTATTCGCCAGAGGTCGTAGTCCTCAGCCTCCCCTGCACGAGCGCGATCAGGCCGGACTGGATCGTCTTTGCGCTCGAGCAGGGTTTCGACGGTGTCTTCATCGCCTCCGACGGCGACGAGTGCGCATACCTCGCGGACTGCGCAAAGCGGTCGGCTCAGATAGTCGGTCGGGCGCAGGACCTGCTGGCCATCCGGGGGATCGACGATCGGCGAGTCAAGATGGCCGCCATCTGCTCCGTCTGCGCCGAATCGTTCACGCGACAAATCCGGGAATTCACGGCTGCGCTCGAAACACTGGGGGCGGCGTGATGGACTACGACGCCCTGGTCGTCGGCCGCGGCATAGGCGGCATGGAGTCTGCGCTCAAGCTCGGCGACATGGGCTACCGGGTCCTGGTCGTGGAGAAGGAGGCGAGCGTCGGCGGTCGGATGGTCCTGTTGAGTAAGGTCTTTCCTACGCTCGACTGTGCCAGCTGCATCGCTACCCCGAAGATGGCCGCTACCGCCCATCACCCCAACGTGACGGTCTTGACAGACTCGGAGGTCGAGGCCGTCTCGTCCGATGGCGGCGGTCGCTTCCTTGTTCGTGTGCACACCAGGCCACGGTTCGTCGATCTGGCGGCTTGCACCGGTTGCCGCCAATGTGAGCAGGCCTGCACCGTGGCCGTCCCAGACGAGTGGAATGGCGAGATGGTCTCGCGACGGGCGGCCTACATCGCTTATCCGCAGGCGATCCCGCAGAAGGCGCTGATCGAGCGACGCGGCACGTCTCCTTGCACGGACGCGTGCCCGGCGGGGATCAGGGCACATGGCTATGTCTCACTCGTCCGAAGCGGCCTCTACGAAGAGGCGTTCCAGCTACTTCTGGAGGCGACGCCTCTCGCGGCTACACTCGGAGCCGCCTGCTATGCCCCGTGCGAAACCGTTTGCACTCGAGGCGAGCTCGAAGGGCCGGTCGCGATTCGACGTCTGAAGCGGTTCGTCGCCGAGCGCCACTACGCAACGGCGGACGGACCGGGCGTGACGCCGGGGGAGCCGAACGGAAGGCGTGTCGCGATCGTCGGCTCGGGCCCGGCCGGCCTAACTGCCGCATGGCAGCTCGCGAGGGCGGGATACGGTGTCCGGGTCTTTGAAGCAGGTCCAGAGCCCGGTGGCTTCCTTCGCCAGGCGATCCCGGCATACCGGCTGCCCGCCGAACTCCTGGACCAAGACGTGGCCAACGTCACCGCGCTGGGGGTCGAGATAACCACCAACTCGCCCATCGCCGACGTGGCCGCCCTCAAGGTGGAAGGCTACGACGCGGTCCTTCTCGCGACCGGAACGCCCGAGTCCCGGCCGCTCGGGATCCCGGGCGAAGACCTCGAGGGCGTTCAGGCCGGGGTGGCGTTCCTGCGGGACGTGCGGGCAGGGCATCCGCCGGACCTGGCCGGCAAGCGTGTGGTCGTCGTGGGCGGCGGAAACGTTGCGATGGACTCCGCCCGCACGGCCATCCGGTTGGGTGCATCCGAAACACGGGTCGCCTACCGGCGCGGCCGCGAGGAGATGCCGGCGCACCGCGCCGAACTGAACGACGCGCTCACAGAAGGCGCGGACCTGGAGTTGCTGGTCGCGCCCGTCCAGGTGATCGGCGACGCCGACCGGCGGGTCGCCGCGCTGCGGTGCCGGCGCATTGAATTGGGCGAGCCCGACGACACCGGCCGGCGCAGGCCGGTTCCCGTCCCAGGCAGCGAGTTCGACATCGAATGCGACGTCGTAATCGCCGCGGTCGGACTGACCACGGCCGTAGAGACGTTCGCGGGCGCTCTGCTGGGGGCGCCCCCGGCGGGGCCGGTCGACGAGCGGACCCTGCAGAGCGTCATTCCGTGGCTGTTCGCCGCCGGCGACCTCGTGACCGGCCCGTCTGACATCGCCCGGGCAGTCGGCCAGGGGCGGCAAGCGGCCCAGGCGATCGATCGGTGGCTGTGCGGCGAGCGCAGGGGATTGGCTACCGTTCCCGACCCTCTCGGGGTGGTGGACAGAGCCGAGGTTCTGGCCCGGCAGAAGTCACACAGCCGGCGCGAGTCCGGGCTGCGGCCAGTGAACGTGACACCGCGGCCGCGCGACTTCGATCAACTCGAGCCGCCCATAGGCGAGGAGGACGCGCGTGCCGCGGCCGGTCGCTGCCTCGACTGTGGTGTCTGCTCCGAGTGTGGCCAGTGCCTCCCGGCATGTCCCGCGAACGCCATCGACCTGAGCATGCGTGGCAACGATCGATCGCTCGAAGTGGGGGCTGTGGTTCTCGCGACCGGCTACCGGATCTTCCCGGCGGATCTCAAGCCGCAGTACGGCCACGGCCGCTTCGCCAACGTGATCACGGGGCTGCAGATGGAGCGGCTGCTCGCCCCGACGCGCCCGTACACGAGCGTCCTGCGGCCGAGCGACGGCAAGATCCCGATGCGGATCGCGTACGTCATGTGCACCGGCTCCCGCGACGAAAGCGTCGGCAATCCCCTCTGCTCGAAGTTCTGCTGCATGTACTCGCTCAAGCAGAACCAGTTGATCATGGGCGTCCTGCGGTTCGCCGAGGTGACCGTTCACTACATTGACATCCGGGCGGTCGGCAAGGGCTACGAGGAGTTCTTCGAGCAGTCGAAAGGGATGGGGGTCAATTTCGTCAAGGGCCGCGTCGCGGAGATCCGAGAGACGCCGGAAGCCAATCTGATCCTGCGATACGAGGACGTCGATCACGGCACGCTCGCCGAGGCCGAGTACGACCTCGTGGTGCTGGCAGTCGGCGTCCAGCCGAACCAGGACCTTGGGCAACTCCTCGCCGCGCAGGGCGTTGCGTTCGACGACCGGGCATACGTCGACGAGGTGGACGAGGACTACAGGCCCACGGCCACGAGCGTGCCGGGCATCTTCGTGGCGGGAGCTCTCTCCGGTCCGCGGGACATTCCGGAGTCGATCCTGCACGCGGGGGCCGCCGCGATCCAGGTCGCGGCGCACCTCGAGAGCCTGAAGGCGCCGGCATGAGCGGGCGGAACGAGGCTCGGACCGAGCCGCGGATCGCCGTCTACGTCTGCCAGTGCGGCGGCAACATAGGCGACTACGTCGACACGAACCAGGTCGTACACGCGGTCAAGGACCTGCCGGGCGTTGTCGTGGCACGTCACGCCATGTTCACCTGCTCGGACTCGAACCAGCAGGAAATGATCGATGACGTTGCCCGAGAGCACCTCGACGGCTTCGTCGTCGCCTGCTGCTCGCCGAAGCTCCATACGTTCACGTTCCGGGGCGTCGCGGAGCGTGCCGGCGTCAACCCATATCGAGTGGCGCAGGTCAACATCCGCGAGCAGTGCTCTTGGACGCACACCGACGACCCGACGGGCGCGACGAGCAAGGCGATGAAGCTTGTGACCGCCGGTGTCGAACGAGCCAGACTCATGAAACCCCTCCATCCAATCGAGGTCCCGACGACGCCGAGGGTCGCCGTCGTCGGTGGTGGAGTGGCGGGCATGCGGGCTGCCATCGCGCTTGCGGACGTCGGACTCGAGGTGCATCTCATCGAGAAGGAGCCCGAGCTTGGCGGTCACGTCGGCAAGCTCGGGGCGATGTACCCGCACGGGACCGTCGGTACCGAACTGGTGCACCGGATGCTCGAGGAGATCGACCGCCGGCCGGGCATCGAGGTCCATACCGGCGCGGTCGTATCGGCGAAGTCGGGCACGTTCGGTAACTACCGTATCGCGATCGAGAGTGTAGGCCTGCGGACCGAGGTCACCGTAGGCCAGATCGTCGTGGCCACCGGCTTCGACAGCTATGAGCCGGCGACCGGCGAGTTCGGGTATGGCAGCCCCCGTGTGGTCACGCTACCCGAGTTCCGGCGCCTGCTCGACGAGGCCGAGGGACCGATCGTCCGCGACGGCAGGCCAGTTCGCTCGATTGCATACATCTACTGCGTCGGCAGCCGCTGCGGCGATCGGACGTACTGCTCGCGCTACTGCTGCAGCGCCGCCGTCCACGCCTCGCTGCTCGCGGCCGAGCGCGACCCCAGCGTCCGCCAGTACCACCTCTATCGCGACCTGCGGACCTATGGCCGAAACGAGGTCATGTTCGGCGAGTCGCGAAAGCGGGGATCGTATTACCTGCGTTTCGCCGACGACGATCCGCCTTTGGTTTCCATCGACGGCGAGCGTATCCGGCTGACCGTTCACGACCTCCTGACCGCGGGCGCCGAGCTGGCCCTCGAGCCGGACCTGGTCGTCCTCGTCACCGGGATGGTGCCGAGGGCAAACGACGAGCTCATCGGCGCGCTCAAGCTACCGGTAGGGCGCGACGGGTTCCTCAACGAGATACACCCGAAGCTCCGGCCCGTCGAGACGGTCGTGGACGGGGTGCTCATCGCAGGCGCTTGCCAGGCACCGAAATCCTCGGCCGAGAGTGTGACGTCCGGGCTGGCGGCTGCGGCGCAGGCGGCGGCCGTCCTGAGGCGCGGCGTCGCCTCGCTTGATCCTCAGGTCGCGATTGTCGATTCGGGGGCGTGCGACGGCTGCGGCGAGTGCATCGGCTCCTGCCCGTTCGGAGCCATCGAGATGACAGGCACTGGTGGAACAGTCGTGGCCACCATCGCCGCGGCCGGCTGCAAAGGCTGCGGAGCCTGCACGCCGACCTGTCCCAGGAACGCCATCGACCTGCAGGGATACACGGATGCCCAGGTCAGGGCAACGATCGCGGGGCTGCTTGCCGGGAGGGCGACATGAGCCGGGACATTCGTGAGGTCGTCCGCGACGAGCCGCTGATGCGCGATCGCCTGCTGGAGCTGCTCGCAGACGGACCGCTGACCGTGCCCGAGCTGGCCGCCGCCGCCCATATGCCGGCGTCGGAGGTGATGGTCTGGCTGATGGGGATGCGCAAGTACGGCTACGTGTTCGAGGAGAAAGGCCCGGGGCGCCTGTTCGAGTATCGATATTCCGCGGTGAAACGACCATGAGCACGCTGATCGCGGCGCCCCTCGACATGACCGTTCGCGACGGCTTCGATGCCGAGGCTTGCATGAATTGCGGCTTCTGCAGCGCGACATGCCCGCTGGGCGTGCCGATCCTGCCCCGCCGGCTGTTCCGGTACGTTCTCTTCGGCATGGACGATGCCGTTCGCGCGGAGACGGAGACGATCTTCTCGTGCCTGCTCTGCCGGTCCTGCGAGCAAAGCTGCCCGGCGGGCGTGCACATAACCGAGAACGTACGCCTGCTGCGCGGCTGGCTCTTGCGGGAGGGACGCTGATGCCGCTGCCCACCCAGGATGTCGTCGGCATCCTGGCCGACAACCTGCGCATCCGGCGCAACGTCCTGCCGATCCCGGCCAGGCAAGCCACACGCTGGGCTCGCGCGCTCGATCTGCCTCGAGGGGGCGAGGTCGTTCTCTACACCGGGCTGATGTACCAGCTCATCCCGTACATCGAGCGACTCGTCGCCCTCGAGCGGCGCCTGGGTGACACGCCCCTGGCCCGTTTGACCGGCCTCGGCCGGCGGCTCAACCGGTTCGTCAACGGGGTGGCCTTCGTGGCCAGGCCGTCCGCGGGCGAGCGTGCGGAATATGAGCGCGTGCCGGCCAACGCGGCTCGGCTGCTCCGCCGGGCCGGCGTCGAGTTCGGGTACCTGTACGAAGACGATCTCTATGCGGGAACGCTTGCCTACGACCTCGGAGCGGACGAGGCGGTGGCCGCGCATGCTCGCCGTGTCGTCGCGATTCTTCGAAAGAACGGGGTTCGCGAGGTAATCACGATCGACCCGCACACGACGAACATGCTGCGCAGCGTGTATCCCAGGTTGATCGGTGGCTACGACCTGCGGGTTCGCAACTACCTCGAGGTTCTGGCCGAGCGCGGCATGGAATTCGCCTCGCCGCTCGGTCGGAGGGCCGTCATCCACGATCCATGCGTGTACGCCCGATACGAGAACATCCTCGAGCCGCCACGCCGGCTGCTCGCGTCGGCCGGAGTCGACGTGGCGGAGCCGGAGAAGGCGGGATCTCTGACCTGGTGCTGTGGGGGACCGGCCGAGGCTCTGTATCCGGCGAAAGCTGCCGCCGTCGCCGCGGCCCGCGTCGCGCAGCTTCGCGATATCGCGCCCGATTGCGTGACGATGTGCCCAATTTGCCTCGTCAACTTGCGCAAGGCAGCCGACGGCATTCGCTTCCGTGACATCTCCGAGTACCTGGTGGAGGCGAGTGCCCCTCCCCCGGACGCGACTAGCGCCGTTCGGCGTCCCGGTCCGGCCTCTGGGCGCGCAGGGAGGTAGGCCATGCAAACGCTGAGCCGCGTGTCGCACGAGCACCACGATCGGCTGCGAGGCTTCGTGAACCAGCTGAACGATCTGGCTGCCGGTATGAACTGCGATTGCCTGGACAGCGGGGAACTGGCCGAGCAACTACCGCGGCTGCGCCAGATCTACGAGGGGCTCGTTACTCAACTCATCCCGCACATGGAGGCCGTGGAAGCGGCGATCTACCCGACCCTCGAGCGAGTGGCTGCCGTTTGGCAGACGACCGCACCTTTGGCTCAAGAACATCAGGAAATCCGGCGGCTCATCGGCGCTCTGGGTGAGTTCGCGAAGAACCCGAGGGCGCATGAGGATCGATATGCCGTGCTAGCCCTCAGGCGAGTGCTGTTCCGGCTGTATGCCCTCCTCCAGACCCATTTGGCCGAAGAGGAAATGTACATACCAGTCCTCGAGGATCGGCTTACGCCCGCGGCCGAGACGGCTCTTGCCCGCGCACTCGACCACCTCGCGGCGGAGCAGTTCTAGGCGCACGACACGGCGGGAAGTTGGCGCTGTTGGATCGGAACCCGCGGCCCCTGACCTTGAATCTCTCAAGCGCACGCAACCACACTCGATACAGGAGACCACGCAGTTGAAGATCGCGATCGTCACAGACGACGGCGTCACAGTCAGTCGCCATTTCGGACGGGCGGCCGGCTACGCCGTTCTGACCGTGGAGAACGGTGAGGTCGTCGCACGGGAGATCCGGCCCAAATTCTCGCCGCACGGCTCAGCCGCCGGCGATCGCGCAGAGCGCGAGCCCGGGCCGCATGGCACGGGTCCAGGCGCGGACCTGCGCCACGACCAGATGGCGGCCTCGATCGCCGACTGCGACGCCGTGATCTGCGGCGGCATGGGCGCCGGAGCCTACGCGCGAATGGCGGCCAACAACATCCGAGCGGTGGTCACAGACATCGACGATATCGACCAGGCGGCCATCGAGTATGCCGCCGGGCGGATGGTCGACCACGTTGAGCTCCTTCACTCGCACGCGCCGCGTCCGGCGACTGCGGCCAAGCCTCCCTCATCGGCCAACCGTGAAAGTCTTCTGATATTCAACGACCCGCCGTACGAAGCCGAACGGGTGCTCGTCTTCTAGCGGTTCCGACGGTCCAGGCCTGCGCAGCTTGAGCCCCCGCAAGTGGCGATCCATAGGGCGACACGAGTCCGCCTGATCGGCTCGCAGCAGGCCGTGTGCGCAGTACTAGGCGACGCCACTCGGCGCCCGCCCGGAGGAGTGCTTCGCGACACTCACTTTTCTGGAACTGCGACGGAGCGTCGTGACGGCAATATGCCGGGATGCGACACTCAAACCGTGAGCAACGAATCCGCGATCGACGTCAGCGTCCCCCCGAGCGGCCCCGGCTGCGTCGAATGTACCGCCGCAGGCGGCTGGTGGTTCCACCTCCGCCGCTGCGCAACTTGCGGCCACGTCGGTTGCTGCGACTCGTCGCCGTCACAGCACGCACGACGCCACGCCTCCGAGACCGGGCACCGCGTCGTCCGGAGCTACGAACCGGGCGAGGACTGGTTCTGGGACTACCAGGCCGAGGGCTACTACGATGGCCCCGAGCTCGCGCCGCCGAACCACCGCCCGCTCGATCAGCCCGTCCCCGGACCGGAAGGGCGCGTTCCACGGGACTGGGAGCGGCTGCTCCACTAGCCAGACTCAGGCGCAGGCAGCTAGCCGATCCGGAACGATAGCCGCAGTGAGCAGAAACTGAAGCTCGACCGGGGGCGATGACTTCGAACTCGTGATGGCGTTCAACCGCTGGGTTTACGACGCCGATCAGGGGTGGGCCACGCCGATGGGTTGGGGTCGGACGAGCGGTCGCCGAAGGGTTCGAGGACGCGCTCGCTGGGTGTGTGCTGAACGCATGGCGTCCGGGCAGCTGGTTGCGTCATCTTGTCGGAGGGAGAGGCCATGGCGAAAAGTCACCCCTGGGGTCGGTGGTTTGCCCCACCTCGATCAGATGACCGTCGGGATCGCGTATGTAGCAACGGATCTCGTACTGGTGCTGCTTGGGTGGCGTCAGGAAACGAGCGCCGCGGTCGCTCCATTCGGCGTACACGGCCTGGATGTCTGCGACCCGGATGTTGAGGAAGCTGCTGACCCGGTCGGGGTCTCGTGGCGTCTCCAGAGTGACCGCGGGCTTGTCGTCGGTCGGGCCGCCACCGACATTGATGATGATCCAGCTATTGGCCAGCGCGACATAGGTCGGCTCTCCGGAGAACACGACCCTGCCGCCGAGTACTTCGGTGTAGAAGCGCCGAGACCGCTCGACGTCGGCCGAGACGATGAAATGGGCCAGCACAATTCCCTCTGCGGGCGGCAGGAGCTCGGCCATCTGGCACCTCCACTGGTGGGGACGCATACCCGCTCACGACGGGCGTGCGGGCGATGCTAGCGGTTGTTAGCGCGCTGATCGCCCCCGCCCTTGTGCCGTCCGGAAGGCGGGACGATGCTCCCCGGCCGCCCGACTCGCCGGGCCAGTTGGGCAAAGGCGTCGTCTATCGCGGTTCCCGGCCTGTGCCGGGCATCGCGCAGGCCCCCTACGCCGCGGAGCGGGCGACGGCCGATCGACCGAAGTCGCCGCCGACGCGAACGAGCTGGCAATCGTGCTCGATCGGCTCAGCCGGTCAGGGCCTGCGAGCCGCCTCGGCTAGATCCCACAGGTTCGTCGAGTTCCTGGCCGCGGCTCGCTCCTTTCATATGGGGCCAGCGGCGCCGGCCGTCCTCCGTGCGGCGCCGCGCGATCGGTCCCGTGGATGACGCCCGGAGCTCCGCGTTCTCCTATGTTCCAGGAGAGGCACGCGCAGACGAGGAGGGAGATCGCGATGGACGATACGATCGGTCGGAGGTTCGCCGTCGGTTCGGGCATATTCACCGGCTTTGCGGGGATAGTTGCCTTCGGCCTTGCCCTTCTCGCCGTGCCAGTCGCGGGCGCGTTCTGCTCGACCGGCTGCGTTCCGTATCCGTACCTGGGCACCGCCGCGCGCTATCCGCAGGACTTCGCCTGGCACCCGCCGGCCATTCTGTTCGTCTTCGGCTACCTGGCGCTGATGCTGGCCATCCACCAGCAGGCTCCTGCGCCGCGGCGGATCCTGAGCCAGGCCGGCCTGTATCTGGCGGTCATCGCCACGGCCGTACTCGCGATCGACTACTACGTCCAGTTCGCGGTCGTGCCGATCAGCCTCCAATCCGGCGAAACGAACGGCCTGCCGCTCCTGATCCAGTACAACGGCCACGGCCTGTTCATCGCTCTCGAGGAGCTGGGCTACCTGACGATGAGCGTCTCGCTCGCGGCGGCGTCGCTGGCGATCTCCGGCGAAGGGCGCGCGCGGGCCGCCGTTCGGCAGCTGTTCCGGGTTCCGGTGGTCGTTGCCGTCCTGGGCCTGATCTGGGTCACCGCGGCCTTTGGCCTCGATCGCCAGGATCGGTTCGAGATCCCGATCCTCTCGGCCTGCTGGCTCACGTTGATCGCGGGCTCACTCCTGCTGGCGGGGGCGTGGCGACGACAGTGGCGTGAACCTGCCAATCGCCTCGGCTAGCGCTGGATGCGCGCGGAGCCGCCGGTGGCCAACGCCTTGACCTGCGAGAGCGTGGCCATCGTCGTATCGCCCGGATAGGTGGTGAGCAGTGCGCCGTGAGCCCAACCGAGGCGGACCGCTTCGTCCAGGGGGCTGCCGGTTAGCAGCCCGTAGAAGAGGCCGGCCGCGAATCCGTCTCCCCCGCCCACACGGTCGAGAATGTCCAGGTCCATCGTCGGGGCCTGGTAGGTCGCATCGTTGGCCCACGCCACCGCGCTCCAGCGATGACGGCTGGCCGACACGACTTCGCGCATCGTGGTGGCCACGAGCTTGATATTGGGGAATCGGGCTACGACCTTCTCGATCACGTCCACGAATGCGGACGCATCGAGCGCGGACGCCTTGGCGCCCTCAGGACCGGCGATGCCCAGGCTGAGCTGCATGTCCTCTTCGTTGCCGACCAGGACATCGACGTTGCGAACGAGCTCGGAGGTGATCTCCTGTGCCCGCGCGTTGCCGCCGCGAGCCTGCCAGAGCTTTGCCCGGTAGTTGAGGTCGAACGAGACGATCGCGCCATGAGCCCGTGCGGCCTTCATCGCGTCGAGCACCACCTCGGGCGTGGTGTCCGAAAGCGCGGCGAACAATCCGCCGCAGTGGAACCAGCGGACCCCGCGGCCGAAAATCGCGTCCCAGTGGAAATCGCCGCGCTGCAGCAGCGCCGCGGCTTCGTTGGCTCGGTTGTAGAAGACGACGGGAGCTCGGACGCCGATGCCTCGATCGCTGTAGACCGTGGCGATGTTGGGTCCGGACACGCCGTCGTGCTCGTAGTTGCGGTAGAAGGGCGTGACGCCCATGGCCTTGACCCGCTCGGCGACGAGATCGCCCACCGGGTAATCCACCATCGCCGTCGCGACCGCGGTGCGGAGGTGGAAGCAGTCCGACAGGTTCGCGGCCACGTTGAACTCGGCTCCGCTTACGTGGATAGCCGCATGCGTGGCCTTCCGGAACGGGACGTACTCCGTGTCGAGCCGGATCACCAGGCCGCCGAGCGCAAGGAAGTCGAACTCCCCGCCCGGCTGGATTTCCAGCGGGCCCGTCATTTGCCACCGTCCTTGGGATGGGGCATCTCGACGTGGCCTCCAAAGCCGAATCGCATGGCCGAGAGGACCTTGCTCCCGAAGTCGGCCTCTCCTCTGGAGGTGAAGCGCGAGTAGAGCGCGGTGGTTAGGACGGGCGTCGGAGTGGAAGTCTCGATCGCGGCGACGCTGGTCCAGCGACCCTCGCCCGAGTCGGCCACCACGCCCCCGAACTCCTCGAGCTCGGGGCTACCCGCGAGAGCCTGGGCGGTCAGATCCAGGAGCCAGGAGGCGACGACACTGCCGCGCCGCCATACTTCCGTCACCGCGGCCAGGTCGATCTCGTACTGATAGTGCTCGGGATCCCTCAAAGGCGAGGTTTCGGCGTTGACCTCACGGCCCGCCTTGCCCACTCCCGCGTGGTGGAGGATGTTGATCCCCTCCGCGTAGCTGGCCATGATCCCGTACTCGATGCCGTTGTGGATCATCTTGACGAAGTGGCCCGCGCCGGCGGGACCACAGTGGAGGTAGCCCTCCTCGGCGGTCGTGGGCGTGCCGGTTCGGCCGGGGGTGCGGCTGGCGGAGGCGACGCCGGGTGCGAGGGCGCGGAATATCGGATCGAGGAACTCGACCGCGTCGTCCGGGCCGCCGAACATCAGGCAGTAGCCGCGCTCGAGGCCCCAGGTGCCACCGCTCGTGCCGCAGTCGAGGTACTTGATCCCCTTCGACGCGAGCTCCTTGGAGCGGCGGATGTCGTCCTGGTAGTAGGAGTTGCCGCCATCGATGACGATGTCGCCCGATTCGAGGAGCGGCACCAGCTGCTCGATCGTGGCATCCACCGACGCGGCCGGGACCATGAGCCACAGGATCCGCGGCTTGGAGAGCTTGCCGACAAGCTCCGCCAGTGAATGAGCGCCGCCGCTGATGGACCCGTCGGCCACCATGCCGTCAACCGTGGCGGCGGTCCTGGCATATCCAACTACGGTGTGACCGTTGCGCTGCCAGCGGCGAGACATGTTGGCGCCCATACGGCCCAGACCCACGAGACCGATTTCCATTGCCCGTAACCCTCCGGCCGGCTCGGCAAAGCTCAACTCACGGCGATCTGGCCGCAGACAATCCTGCGTGGCCAACAGCTGTCGCCGTCGCCGGGCATTGTCTCCCATATCTCGACGCTCGTGCCATGGCTGGCACGTTCAGCGGGCAACGAGCACCGCGTTGAGCGCCACCAGGGTGAACAGGGCCGCAAGATACGGGGCGGTGAACTTGAACAACCGCCAGGCGTTGGTTGCCGTTGGTCTTCGCATCAGGCCCAGGCTGCCGGCCATCAGTACCGCGGCGAGGGCAATCAGGATCGCGCCGATCGGCGCCGAGAGGCCCGGTCCGGCGGCGACCACATACAGGCCCGTCCAGACGGCCAATCCGACGCTGGCCAGGCCTACGAGGCGCGCACATCTGCCCACTCCGGCAACGACCGGCATCATGGCGACGCCCGCCCTCGCGTAGTCGTCGCGATAGCGGATCGCCAGGCTCCATATGTGCACGGGCGTCCAGAAGACGACGAACATCGCCAGAGCCATCCCAACGAGGTTGACCGATCCCGCGACCGCGACGTAGCCGACGAGCGCAGGCGCGCCGCCACTCGGCGCGCCGAGCACGATCGACAGAGGATTGGTCCGTTTGGTCAGTCGGGCGTAGACGAGCAGGTTGTCGGCCAGGCCCAGGGCCATGAGCGCTACCACCACTGGGCCGAACGGTGCCGCGAGAAGCAGACCCAGGCCCATCAGCGAGAGACCCAGCATCACGGCGTGTTCGGGGTCCACGAGGCCCATAGGCAGGGGGCGGTGTCGGGTTCGCTCCATGAGAGCGTCGATGTCCCGGTCGATGTAGTTCGCGACGGCGCGGGCACCCATGCTCGAGAGCGCCAGCGAAACGGAAATGAGAATCAGCCGTGGGAGCTGATGAAGGCCTCCCGCGGCCAGGCCGGCGGCGAGACCGGTGAAGGCCAGCAGGCTGACGGTTCGTGGGTCAGTAACGGCCCAGTAGAGTCGAATGCTCCGTGCTGTCGACCGCCATTGCGCCGTTGTGGCGGCCAATGACGCGCCGCTCATGTCGCCGGGAGGGCAAGCCGTCCCACTCGCACCAGACGCATGGCGAGCGCTCCCAAAACCATGACCGCATACACGAGGGCGGTCCCGCCTACGTAGATGGCGAAGGACGCGCCGTTGTTGGAAGGATCGGCGAACGTCCAGAGGGTGGTGCCAAGGAAAGCCCCCAGAAGCCCCAGGCCGGCGACTGCGGCGACGATCTGGCGTGCTCGTCCGGCGATTCCGTAGTGGTCAACGAGGAGGAGCAGAAGGGACAGCCCGGTCAGCAAGAAGATGCCGGTCATGGGCTGGGCGACACTGAAGACCGCATCGTTGGCGCTCGCGGCGTTCTGGAACTGGTCCTCGTGGAACTCGATCCAGAAGCCCTCGACGACGTTGAGGACCATCGCCGCGACCCACGTCCCGAGCACGAGCAGCCGAATGCCGTCGCGCCACGTCTGCCGATCGAGCAACAGAGCTACAACCACGACCATGGCGCCAATGCCGATGACGCTCATCATCGCGTCGTCGCCGGCCATGCCGTTGACACCGTCCTGGCCGTTGGCGAACAGGGTCGGTGGGGCGAAGTTGAGGAAAGCGATCGCCATCATGATGGCGGCGGTGCCGATGACCCCGACGATCGCGATCCACAAGCCTGCGCGTACGAGGGTCCGGCGCAGCCTCGAGGATTGGCTGAGGGCACCGAAGCTCACGGCTGCCGCCGCCACGATGCCGGCCATGATCGCGAGGGCCATCAGATGCGAGTGAGGATCGAGCGTCGCGCCCTGGAAGCCGGCCGAATCCAGACCCAGCCAGTTCATCCAGCCCGAGAAGATCGACGGGCCGGCAATGCGCAGCCAGAGGTTGACGAAGCCCGCTATGCCGGCCAGGAACGCGGCCCCCACGGAGACGAGAGCCAGCCAGTAGCCCGCATTCATGGCCCGATAGGAACGGCGATCTGCGCCGGAGACGGGTACGAGCCGCCCCACGTAGTCGAAAAGGTTGACGCTTTCCTCGACGTATACGCCGGCGAGTTTGCGCGGCAGGAGCACCAGCTCGATGAACAGCGCCCCTCCCACATCGCCGATCAACACGAAGGCGAGGATGAACAGCAGCAGCCCGATGTCGGGCAGGGCATTGCTGATTGACGGGCTCAGATACACCAGCCCACCGAGAGCGGCCAGGACCACCGCCCAGAAGGCGCGATATGAGATCGGGAAGTCGATGGCGGGCTCGATCCGCTCGAGCCTGAAGACGTCGATGATCAAGTACGACGCCAGGGCCGCGATGCCAATGCCGATGGCGTGGAAGTACATGATCTCGTAGTAGGTGTCGAACCCGGGTGGAAATCCGAGGATGAAGTAGAGCCAACCCATGACGGCGACGATCGCGAGGGTCGCCCATGTCAGGGCCTTGAGCGACACCATCCGCTTGTGGGTGTGGGTGATCTCCGCGAGCTCCGCGACGGGGCCTTTCAGGCTGGCTTCGGTCATCAAAGCCTCCGCGCCACTTAGGGCAGATTCGTGCAGTTAGCTCATCGAACTCCAGCCTCCTCCATCGCCGCCGTGTCGCCACCTGCCATAGGGCCCGCGATAGTGGGACTATCGGTAACCTGCTCTACGTTAGTTGCCCACTCAACGATCGATCGGCAGGTCCGCGGCCGCAAGCCTTTCGCTCTGTGACCGGGAATCGCGTCGTCGCAGGCTCAGCTGCGATACCGGTCCGGCAGCTGCTGCAAAGCCCAGCGATTGCCATCGGGATCGCTGAAGGTGACGAACGAGCCCCACGGCTGGACGTCGACGTCGCTGGCATCGACGCCTCGCGAGACCAGGATCTGGCGCAGGGCCGCGACGTCGTCGACGACTGCCTGCAGCCCTCGGACCGAACCCGGCTCCTGGTCAGTGAGGCCCTGCCCGAAGGCGATCGAGCAGGCGGAACCGGGAGGCGTGAGCTGGACGAAACGAATCGACTCGTTCACGCGCTGATCGAAGTCGGCGTGGAAGCCGACCTTGTCCACGTAGAAGGCTTTCGCCCGGTCGATGTCCGTAACGGGGATGATCACAAGCTCGAGACGGATCGACGGAGGGTTTGCAGCGGGGACGCTATTCACCGTTCGCCTCCTCAGGGTCGATGTGCGGGCCTCGCCCGCGAGGCTGCCGTTGCCATGGCGGGACGGCAATGCGTGGTCGCCTGCGACTGCATTGCGCCCGAATCTCAGCGCTTGTAAGCCACGGAGAGCTTTGAGGGATCGAGTCGGAGCGTCAGGCGCACCTTCGGCCCGGCTCGTGTCGGGCGCTCCGTTCTCCGTGGCGCCGCGTCGTCGGTGACCTTCGGCCCACCAAACCGGGCCGTCCTTCACTCGGTTGTGTCAGTCACGGGTGACACAGTTCGTGATGACATGTTGCTCGCGCCCCCCTCCCGTTCGGCCTCTCGTTCCTCCTGGGAATGATGCAGAGCGCCTTGATCCTCCTCGCTTGACAGCCACTCAAGCTACGTCCGCCAACGGCATGTCCGTGGAGGTGCCCGATGCCCGCTGATACTTCGATCATTCCCGAGGTCCGCCTCAACCTGGTTGCACCTGACATCGAGGCACCCGTCGCCGTCGCCACCCTGCTCGCCGATCGCAACCGAACCACCATCCTCGCGATCCTGCGTGACGGGCCCCACTGCGTCTGCGAGCTGGCGGCGGCCCTCGGCGAGCGCTCGAACAACGTGAGCAACCACCTGGCTCGGCTTCGCGAAGCGGGCCTGGTTCGGGCTTCCCGAATGGCGGCCGACACCCGGCGCGTCTACTACGAGCGCGACGAGGCCGCTTGCACCGCGGCTCTCTCGCAGCTCAAGGGTGTTCTGGAGCCCATTCGATGACCACCGTCAGCCTCGGCGCCGTCCGGGGGCGCTTCCATCTCCCGCTCAAGCTGACGGTCGGCATTTCGGTCGTCGCCTGGCTGATCGCCTGGTTCACCGAGGCGCCCCTTTCGGACTGGCTGACCTTCTCGGTGTTCGGTCTGGAGCGGGGAAGCCATTTCGGTGAGGCGATCGCCTTCTTCCTGCTCGACGTGCCAAAGGTCATGCTGCTTCTCCTGGGCATCATCACGGTGGTGACCCTGATCCGCGGCTTCTTTCCGCCCGAGAAGGTCCGGGCGGCGCTCGCAGGCCGCGGCACCGTCGCCGGTTCCGTAACGGCCGCCGGATTCGGGATCGTTACGCCGTTCTGCTCCTGCTCGGCGGTGCCGCTCTTCATCGGTTTCGTGGAGGCGGGCATCCCGCTCGGTGTCACGTTCGCCTTCCTCATCAGCTCACCGATGGTCAACGAAGTCGCCCTGGTTCTGCTGTGGGGTCTGTTCGGACCCGGGATCGCCCTGGTCTACATGGCCGCCGGGCTGACGGTCGCGATCATCGGCGGCCTCGTCATCGGCAAGCTCGGCATGGAGCGCTATGTCGAGGATTACGTCTGGGCCCTGCAGGGCAAGGGCGGGGCGCTCGTCGAGGTCAAGCTGACCTGGGAGGACCGGATCCACGATGCCTGGGCTTACACCAAGGACCTGGTCAAGCGGATCACGCCGTATCTACTGATCGGGATCGGCATCGGGGCGCTCATCCACGGCTACGCGCCGACGGACCTGGTGGCCGCCATCGGCGGTCGCTCCAACCCCCTCGCGGTGCCGATCGTCGTCCTGATCGCGCTGCCGCTCTACTCGAACGCGGCAGGCACCATCCCGATCGTCCAGGCCCTCCTGGGCAAGGGCATGCCGATGGGCACCACCCTGGCTTTCATGATGGCGATCACCGCCATCAGCCTGCCCGAGTTCATCATCCTGCGCCGCGTCATCAAGTGGCAGCTCATCGCCGTCTTCGCCACGGTGGTGACGATCGGGGTCCTGTTCATCGGCTACCTGTTCAACTTCCTCATCGCCTGAAGTAGAAAGGGATTACCACGTGAAGAAGATCGAAGTCCTCGGATCCGGCTGCCCCAACTGCGTCAAGCTCGCTGCCAACGCCCAGCAGGCCATCGCCATGACGGGCGTCGAGGCCGAGATCGTCAAGGTCACGGACTACAAAGAGATCATGGCCTACGGGATCATGAGCACGCCCGGCCTCGTCATCGACGGCAAGGTCGTGAGCTACGGCCGCATTCCATCCCCGGGCGACATCGCCCTCTGGCTGAGCGAGTAGCCGGTTCCGCTCGATCGAGGGGGAACCGCACTCCGGCGCGCTCCGATGTCCGATCGACAGCCCGGTTTCGCGTGGGGAGCGGATGCCTGGCATGTCGGGGTGGAGCAGAGGACCCCTGGGCCGCCCAACCGCAGCCGTTTGTAGCGCCTCACGAGTGCAGCGCCCGCCGAGCTCAGAGCGTGACGAACTGAACGAACGTTTCAGCTGCGCGCGCACGGCCAAGCGATATCTCGAGCGCGTTTCGTAAGCGTTCGTACGAAGCGCGCACCCTCGAAATCCGCCGCTTGATTCGTGTGGCTCGCCAGCCGTCAACTTCGGCGAGTTCGCCCCAAAGGATCTCGACATCGAATTCGAACTGAGCTCGCTCCTGCCGTAGGAGCCGGTCGGCTATGGCCTCGGTTGTGCGCAGTCGCCGTAGGGCCGCGGCTCGGAGGACGTGCTCCGACACGCTGACCTGTGGAGGATCTTTCTCTGCCCCGAGCACCCGGTAAACCTCCGTCAGAGCCTCCGCGACCTCCCGAGCCACGTCCTGTTCGATTGGAGTGCCCGGGAACCGATGGACGGCCACGGCGCCGAGGGGAGCGAAGCGCCTTTCGATCGTCGCGGCCGACCAGCTGGACACGAAGCTGACGACTGCCGCCTGTCCGGGAGGCAGGCCCCCTTCGATTTCATAGAGAAGACCACCGCGTCCGAGGCGGCGCCACACGTCGAGGAAGAGCCCGAGGTACAACCCGAAGAACAAGCCAACGACGAGCCCGGTCTCGCCCGCACCGGACCCGAGGATCCCGCCGAGGCCGAGACCGACGACGGCGCCCACGGGCAACGGCGCGGGTGTCTCGTACCCCGAGCGGGAACCGTCGCTCTCCCTGCTCACGAGAACTGAGCCACGGTCACGACCGATTTTCTCGACCGACGCGAGACCAGCGAGGGCGGTCTGCTTCGAATCGAAGAAGGATATGAGAACTTCGTTCACGACTGCCACGATGGTCTCGCCTCCGGTCTGGTACCACAGGTCGCGGCTACGCTACGGCGCGCCCGATTGCGACGACGACGGCAGCGGCCAGGAGGACGACGTTGAGCCATAGGCGCTCCCGCTCGCCGCGTGTTAGGTGCGTCCAGATCGCGCCCACCTGAATCGCCACGAGGCCCCAGGCAGCGAGCGGGGTCAGGAGCGGCAGGATTCCCGTTGCCCAGGGAACGACGACGCCGATCGCGCCGGCGACTTCGAGGCTGCCGATCGCCCGCACGCGCTGCATTGGCGTGTTTTCGATCCAACCCATTCCCGGCACGGCGAGCAGCCGTTCGCGCGGGGCGACAAGTTTGCTGCTGCCGCTGACGACATAGACGGCCGCAAGGACGATGCTGAGGGTCCACAGAAGCGCGTTCACAACTATCTCCAAGGACTAGAAGGGAGTGAGGGTTACTGCAGGCTGGCCAGTGCGGTCACCGCGCGGCGTTCGAGCGGGGCGTCCCCGGTGAGCCGGCGGAGCCGATTGATGCGGTCGACGATTGGTGGGTGCGTCGAGAAGAGAGCGGAGCCGCCGCCGACCTTCTTGAGCGGGTTGACGATGTACATGTGCTGGGTCGCGCCGTTGGCGACCGAGAGCGGCTCGGGATCGGATGCGATCTTCGCGAGGGCGCGCTCGAGGCCGTACGGGTTTCGCGTCAGCTCGACTGACGACGCGTCGGCGAGGTACTCGCGCTGCCGGCTGACGGCCAGCCGCACGAGCGTCGTGAAGATCGGAGCCAGGATAGAGAGCACAAGGCCGAGGAGCACGAAAATCGCTCCGATCAAGCTCGAGTTGCCGCGGTCGTCGCGCCGGCTCTCTCCCCCGAACCAGAACGTCCAGCGAAGGAAGAACTGCGCGAGAAGCGAGATCCCGCCGACGAGCACGCCCACGAGCAGGTTGAACCGAATGTCGTAGTTGCGGACATGGGACATCTCATGCCCGATGACGCCCTGCAGTTCCTCCCGATCGAGCCTCCGTAGGAGCCCCGTCGTGACCGCGATCGACGCGTGCTGCGGGTCGCGGCCTGTCGCGAACGCGTTGGGCGACGGGTCATCGATGAGGTAGACGCGTGGCATCGGAACGCCCCCCGCGGTCGCCATCTCTTCGACCACGTCGAACAGCTCCGGGAACTGCCGGCGACTGAGCTCCTGCGCCTGTGACGACTTCAGGACGATCTGGTCGCCGCCAAAGTACGACCCGACGGCGCTGACTATGCTCAAGGTGAGGGCGATCGCGACGGCGACCAGCGCACCGCCGGAGTCGCCGGTCAGGGCATACCCGATGACATATCCGAACAGAGCGAAGCCGATCATGACGATGGCGACGAGCAGAACCGAGTTTCTTCGGTTCGCCGCCTCCTCGTCGTACAGGCTGACCATCTTGTGTGACCTCCAGGAAATTGGTCCGATGCGCTCAGCCTCGGCTCGAGACGGATGAGGCGTCGTCGTCCGATCCGGTCGATCTATCAGCGACCGCGTCGTCCGGATCCGCCGCTCTCCGGGTGGGTGTCAGCTGACGCGCGCCCAAGCAGACCGGGTGTCTTGCGGATGTATGCGACGACGGGGCGGCGTATGCGGACCGAGCTGCTGAGCCGGCCTTCTACCGACGACCTCGCACGGACGGCCCGAGCAGCCCCAGTTCGCGGGCCCGCTCGACGGCTTCCGTCCGTTTGTGGGCCCCGAGCTTCTCGTAGATGTGGCGCATGTGCGTCTTCACCGTACTCGTGGACAGGAACACTTCGGCGGCGATTTCGGGCGCGGACAGGTTGCTGGGCAGGTAGCGCAGGACACGGATCTCACTCTCGGTGAGGTCCTCCGCGAGTTCCAGCGGCTCGCGTCTTGCCTGCACCTGCGAGCCCGCGAGGACGTCGAGGATCGTCGAGAGAAGGGCGGCATGGGCGGTCCGGTGGCGCGGGTGGCGCTCGAGCAGCTCGCGCGCCGGCGTGATCAAAAATGGCAGGACGAGTGCGTCGGGCTCCGCCAGGTCGAGCGCCCGCTCGACGTCGTCCTCGGCACCCTTCAGTTCGCCGAGCAGATCGCGGGCGACGGCATCGACGATGAACCCGTTCGGCAGCGCGTAGTCGGCGATGGCGGGAAGCTCGCCTGCGCGGACTGGAGCGAGCGCATCGACAACCGCTCGGGGATCTCGTTCGGCCAGATGGATCGCGGCGAGTGCGATCCTCATTTCGGCGAACTCGCCCTCGGCGGCGGACGCGTCCTCGAGCACGATCCGAGCCGCCGGCGCGTCGCCGAGACCGGCGAGCGTCTGCGCCTGAAGCGCGCGGGCCGCAATCGCCAGCGGATCGGGCGCGACCAGGAACGACCCCAGGCGCTGCGCCTCGGCGAACAGGGCAAGGGCGTCGGTCGCGCGTCCCTGGCCAAGACGGTGGAGCCCCCGGCAGTACCGCACCAGGATCTCCTTGGCCGGCTCGGCATTCGGGCGCAGCGCGTGCTCCGCGCGATCCAGCCACGGCTCCGCCTCATCGAATCTGCCCTGGAGGACGTCGACCGCGCCGATGACCGCGAACACGATCGGCACGACAGGTTCCGACTGCCAGCCATACCGCTCGAGAATATCGAGCGCCTGCAGCGCAAGGTCACGCCCGGCGCTGATCGAATGCCGCGCGACCGCAACGGCGAGATGGGCGAGGCAACCCTGCTCAACGTACGGCCGCCCGATCCTTCGGGCCAGGTCGGCGGCTTCTCTCAGGTGGCGCTCTGCGTCGTCGCCCGCGCCGGCCCAGGTCTCGATGATCCCGAGTGTCATGAGCGCCACGGCGCGGACATCATTCTCGGCGGCGATCTGGCTGACCGTCTTGGCCGCCGACGGCTCGAGCAGCGGGGGTACCTCACGTACCGCGGCGCTGTAATCGCCGCGCCAGCGCGCGAGCGTCAGTCTCGCCGTCGCCAGCATCGCCTCGAAAAGCGGAACGCGCTCCTGCGGCACCTCGACCGCGTGACGTTCGGCGAGCGCGATGTAGGAGGCCGCAGTGTCCAGTGACGGACGGATCACCTCGCCGTACGCGAGAAAGGCGGCGAGCTCCGGATTGGCGAACGCTTCCTTCGGAAACGGCTCGAGTAACGCGCGCATAGTCGCGAAGCTGCCGTCGAGCGAGATGCTGAAGCCGAACTGCCCGACGAGGTCGCCCGCATAGCGCCAATCCCCTGCGGCCTGGGCGTGCCGGATGG
The DNA here is from genome assembly GCA_027364875.1 of Chloroflexota bacterium. Taxonomy (GTDB): domain Bacteria; phylum Chloroflexota; class Limnocylindria; order Limnocylindrales; family CSP1-4; genus Fen-1039. The sequence continues at coordinate 1,717 of DAHXON010000007.1, read as the reverse complement.
CATCGATGGGAGACCCGTGCTCCGCATACCACTGGGCGGCGAGGCGGTGCAAACCGGGAATGGCAGCCGGCTCGGTGCGCCGAAGCTCGAGACGCAGGAGATCGGAGAGGAGGTTGTGGTAGCGGAACCAGGACCGTTCCCGGTCGATGGAGTAGACGAAGGCCCCGGCGTCTTCGAGTTCGAGCAGGATGCGCTCGGAGCCCTCCGTCCCAAGGAGGCGGTCCGCGATCTGCCCGTTCACTCGCTCGAGGATCGAGGTCCGCAGCAGGAGCTGGCGCACGGGTTCGGGCTCGCGCTGGAGGACTTCCGCGAACAGATAGTCGGCGACCGTTCGCTCGCTGCCCGAGAATTCTGTCACGAAGCGCTCAGGGTCCGGCCGGCCTGCCAGTGACAGAGCCGCGAGCCGAAGGCCCGCAACCCAGCCCTCGGTCCGCGCCTGAAGCGAGTCGACAGCGGCGGCGGAGAGCGTGACCCCCGCGGCGGAGAGCAGCTCGTTCGTCTCCTCGACGCGGAACCGGAGGTCCGCTGCTCGCAACTCGGTGAGCTCGCCGGCGAGACGAAGTCGATGGAGCCCGAGCGGCGGATCATGACGGGTCGAGAGGATCACACGGAGTTGTGGGGGCCTGCGGTCGAGCAACAACTCGAGCGGCGACAGCGCCCTCGGCTCGAGCAGGTGATGCAGATCGTCGATGACGAGCAAGAGGGGTTCGTCGAGCGACCGGGCCCCGTCGATGATGCGCTCAACCACCGCATCGCTGTCGAAGCTAGGGGCGGGCCCGAGATCGTCGATCGGGCCCTCCGTGCCGGCGGCGCTCCGCAGCGCCTCCACGACGGCGAGCCAGAAGAGCTGCTCGTCGCGCTCGTCGCGCTCGACGGAGACCCAGGCAGTCCGCTCTCCCAGGCCGGCGGCCTCGATCCAGGATCGAAGGAGGACGGTCTTCCCGCTCCCGGCGGGGGCCGAGACGAGCGTGACCCCGCCGGCGTACCCGGCCGAAAGCCGCTCGAACAGTGCGGTCCTCGCGACGGGCGCGGGCCGGCGACCGGTTACTGTCCGTTCGAGGGCAGCCATGGCGATATCGTCTCACGGCACCGCCGTCACCGGAACCATCGTGTCGCTTGATTCGCAGCGGTTTCGCGCCGCAAACAAAGCGGCCGGCCCGCTCACGTTCGTGAGACAGACCGGCCGCGCTAACCCGGTGCATGGCGCGGGGGCGTTTACGCGCCCGCTTCCACGACCGCAGCCTTCTCCCTCGCCCGCCCCCGAAGGTACAGGGCGTCGAGGATGGCGAGTTCGGCGGCCGCGACGGTCCACGCCGCGTAGTCGATCGCGGCGGACGCCTCGGCCTCGGCGACATCGGCATCCGAGGCGGCGACGTCGGCATCGTGCCGCTCGCGGCGGACGCGCGCCTTGGTCTTGAGCTCGGCTGCGCGAGCCTTCGCGTCGGCCCGCATCTGCTCCCACCCCGTCCGGGTGCGATCGGCAGCGGCGCCGGCGTGCTGCTTGGCCTCGTCGAGCTCGCGCTCGGTGTTTGCCTGAACCTTCGCGACGTGCTCGTTGAGCTGCTCGTTGGTCTCGGCCGCGGCCGTGCGCACGGAGGTCTTAACCTTCGACACGCGGTCCTCGAGTTCGTCAAGCGGTTTCTGGAAATCCATTTCGTTACTCCTGTCGTTGTCTGTGGCCTTGTACGTAAACGTCGTCGTGCAGTCAGTCCATAGG
>DAHXON010000079.1:14037-16475 GCA_027364875.1 Chloroflexota bacterium | reverse complement strand
CGCCCACGCCGACCCTAACGCCGACCCCAACTCCGACGCCCACGCCGTCTCCGGGCTCGACGACCCTGACTCCGACCGCGGATAGCTACGTGGACACGAGCCAGCCCACGGCCAATTTCGGAACCTCGGTTCAGCTCCGCATGGACGGCTCACCGGTCGTCCACGGCTACGTGAAGTTCAACGTCACCGGGATCACCGGGACCGTCACGTCGGCCACGCTCCGAATCTGGGCCAACTCTGCCCAGTCGACGGGATATACGGCGTTCAGCGTTCCGGACACGACCTGGGGCGAGACGACGATCAACGCCTCGAACGCGCCGCCGTTCGGGAGCGCTCTCGGCTCGTCGGGCAAGATCACCGCGGGAACCTGGACGAGTGCGGACGTCACCGCGGCGGTCACCGGAAACGGGACCTACAGCTTCGGCTTCTCGACCACCAATTCGACGGCAGTCTCGTTCTCGTCGAGAGAAGGGGCCAATCCGCCGCAGCTCGTGATCAACTGGACGAGCGGGGCCGCGGTCGTGCCGATCGGCCTTCCGCCGTTGCCTCGACCGAGTCTGCCGGTAGGCCTGGTCTTCCTGGTCTTGCCGCTCGCATTGCCCGCGCTCGTAGTCCTGGATCGCCTGCCCGAGCGACGCGTCCTGCGTGGCATGCCGCAGCTCCGCCTCGTCCGCAGATCCCTCGGCGGCTGAGGCCTAACTCGACGCGAGCTGCACGATCACGGCGAGCACGAGGAAGAAGCCGATGAGGATGGCCATCTCGAAGGCGAGGCGGCCGGCCTGGTTCTTCGGCGCCCAGCGCTCCATCGCGTAGTTCCAGAGACCTCTCCGCAGGATCGGGGCCTGTCCCTGGCCCTGTCCCTGCTCCTGCGATTCGCCGTGGCCCGAAGCCCCGTCCGCCATGGTTCGTCCTCCTCCTCGGCCGGCTCTTTCGGCCGTCAACGCCAGCGTAACGAGTTAGAAAGGCTGCCGGGCCCAGAGTTCGGGCCATGACAGCTCTCTCCGTACCCCAGGTGATCGCTCTGCGGGGCCGATCGCTCCGCCAGCTGGCCTCGTTCGGAGCCATCGGAGCGGCCAGCACCGTCGCCTATGTGGTCCTGTACGCCTGGCTGCGGCAGGACATCTCCGCCGGCGCCGCGAACGCGATCGCTCTCGTAGTCACTGCCGTCGCCAACACGGCGGCGAATCGGCGCCTCACCTTCCAGGTGAAGGGCCGCGAGGGGCTGGGTCGCGATCACGCCGCCGGATTGGCCGCCTTTGGGCTGGCTCTGGCGATCACGTCCGCGTCGCTCGGCCTGCTGAACTCGATCGCCCCCCACCACGCCCGCGCAACCGAGCTCGCCGTCCTCGTGGCGGCAAACGGCGCCGCGACCGCGGTCAGATTCGTTCTACTTCGCCTGGCGCTGGGGGCCTCTCGCGAGCCCTTGCGCGAAGCATCCGCCGCCGCCCCTCGACGACTCGAAAGGACACCACGATGACCGCTATCGACAGACCGCTGGCAAGCCAGCGAGCAGGGCTCGAGGGCTTTCGGAGGATCGTGCGCGCGCTCGTCCGGGGCGACCAGGATGAAGCCGCCTGGGTGCGCCCGGCACTTGCCAGCGTCCTTGGCCTCGCGGCCATCCTCTACCTCTGGAACCTCACGATCAGCGGCTACGCGAACACCTACTACTCGGCGGCGGCCCTGGCCGGGTCGCAGAGCTGGTCGGCCTGGTTCTTTGGCAGCTTCGACGCCAACAACTTCATCACCGTAGACAAGCCGCCCCTCTCGACCATGCTGATGGGCCTGTCCGTCCGGCTCTTCGGGTTGAGCTCCTGGACCATCCTCCTGCCCGAGGCCCTCGCCGGAGTGGCCACCGTCGGTGTCCTGTTCGTCGCGGTCAAGAAGTCCTTCGGGCCCGCGGCCGCGACCATCGCCGCCCTCGTGATGGCCCTGACCCCGGCGGCGGTCCTGATGTTCCGGTTCAACAACCCGGATGCGTTGCTGACTCTCCTGCTCGTGGTTTCCGCCTGGGCGTTGCTCCATTCCATCGAGAAGGGCAGCTATCGCTGGCTGATCCTGGCAGCCTCCCTCGTCGGGGCCGCCTTCCTGACCAAGTACCTGCAGGCCTACCTGGTCCTGCCGGGTTACGCGCTCGTATTCGGCTTCGCGGCCAACACCACGCTTCGGCGACGAATCGGCGGCCTGGCGATCGCGCTCGCAACGGTCCTCGTGACCAGCGGCTGGTGGGTCGCGATCGTCCAGCTGCTGCCCGCCGGCGCTCGGCCGTTCATCGGCGGCTCGACGACGGGCTCGCCGCTGGATCTGATCTTCGGCTACGACGGCATCGCGCAGCTTTTCCCCGGCATCGTGCTCGGCGTGTTCGTCCGCCGCGTCACGGCCCGTCCCGTCATCCTCGGCCTCGTGGCCGGCGTCGCGGTCGTGATCGGCCTCATCTGGAG
>DAHXON010000079.1:0-14027 GCA_027364875.1 Chloroflexota bacterium | reverse complement strand
GCCGGGCGGGGGCGGAGGCGGGTTTGGCGGGGGCTTCTCGGGCGACGTGGGACCGCTGCGCCTCTTCAACTCGCAGATGTTCGGCGAGATCGCCTGGTTCATTCCGCGCGCGGTGGTCTGCCTCGTCGTGGGTCTCTATCAGCGGCGCTGGGCCCACCGAACCGACATGGGTCTGGCGGGCTACATGCTCTGGGGCGGCTGGTTCGTAGTCACGGCCATCGTCTTCTCCTACATGTCCGGAATCATCCACTCCTACTACGCGGTCGCGCTGGCGCCGGCGATCGCCGCTCTCGTGGGCGCGGGGCTCGTCGACCTCTGGAAGACCCGGGCGCGGGTCTGGCTCGGCGGCATCGCCGTGGGCGTCGCCTTCCTGGCGACGGCCTGGTTCGGCTCGACCTTGCTCGACCGGACGCCCAGCTTCTATCCCGGCCTTGGCGCGGTGGCGATCGGCGCGGCCGTCGTGGCGCTCGTGGCGCTGTTCGTCGCCTCGGCTCCCGCCCTGGTCGAGCGCGTCGCGATTCGCCGGCGGGCCGTCGCGGCCGCAGGGCTGGGTTTCGTCGCCACGCTTCTCGCGCCGGCGGCGTATGCCGTGCAGACCATCAACAACAGCTACGGCGGAGGTGACCCTCATCCGGGGCCCGGCGTCGCGGACAGCTTTGGCGGGTTCGGCGGCGGCAACGGGGCGCCCGGCGGGATCAGCTTCGTGCCGGGTGGATCGGGCGGGCTGCCGGACGGTGGGGCCGTCCGCGACCAGGGCGGGACGACGGACACGGCTCTGCTCGACTACCTGATCGCCAACCGCGGCAACGCGAAATGGATCGTGGCGGTCAACTCCGCCCAGTCCGCGGGCACGATCGAGCTGGCGACGGGCCTGCCGGTCATGGCGATGGGCGGCTTCACCGGCTCGGACCCGACGCCTACCCTTGCCCAGCTGAAGTCGTACGTAGCCGGCGGTGAGCTGCGGTTCGTCATGGTCGGCGGCTTTGGCGCCGGGGGTGGCGGCTTCGGCGGCGGTTTCGGCGGCGGCAGCGACACGAGCTCCGTCGACAGTTGGGTGACCTCGACCTGCAAGGCGGTGAGCATCTCGGGCAGCTCGACCTCGGTCTACGACTGCTCGGGCGCGGCGTAGCGCTCGCGAAACGCTCTCGGGGTGGAGGGCGGGTCGTCCTCCGCCCGGCCGCGTCGTAACCGGATCGAAAGGCCGGTCCGTCTAGTCTCCGTACATGGGAGTCCTCGACGGCCGGCCAATCGGGCGCCGGGCCATGCTCGGTCGCCGCGCGCTCGATCCTGAACGCGGGTGCTGGCCATCGCGGCTCGGCGCTACGATCTCCTCAGCGCCGCCTCAGGCGGCCTGCTCCGGGACGATGAGATGCGCGTGCTCGTAGCCGAGGACGATCCGGGCCTCCGCCAGGTCCTTGTCATGGGTCTGCGCGACTACGGCTACCAGGTGGACGAAGCCGAGCGCGGCGACGACGCCATCGACCTGTTCAAGTTCTACGACTACGACGTGGCCGTCATCGACTGGCGCATGCCCGGCGCGGAAGGCATAGACGTCGTCTCCTGGGCGCGGAAGAACGGCAAACCCACGGGGCTGTTGATGCTGACCGCCCGCGACGCGCCGCCCGATCGAATCAAGGGTCTCGACGCCGGCGCGGACGACTACCTGGTCAAGCCCTTCGATTTCGGCGAGTTGCTGGCCCGCATCCGCGCGCTCCAGCGGCGGCCCCGCGGCGTCGATGCTCCCGTCATAGCCCGCGGCCGCCTCGCCCTCGACCCGGTCCGGCGGGCCGTCACGCTCGCGGACCGCGAGCTGGCCCTCACCGCCACCGAATACAACATCCTCGAGCTGCTGATGCGCCGCTCGCCCGCGGTCGTGGACCGGAAGGCAATCGCCGAGCACGCCTGGGACGACGAGACCGACCCGCTCGGCTCCAACGCCATCGACGTTCAGCTCAGCCGTCTGCGGGCCAAGCTGCCGAACTCGGGCGTCCGTATCGTCACCGTCCGCGGCGCCGGATACCGGCTGGAGGAGGCATGAAGCTGCCGGGCTTCTCCCGCCGCCGATCGTCCGCGGCAGGCGGCGCCTCAACCGGTGGCGCCTCGACCGGCGCCTCGATCGGTGGCCGCCAGCCAAGGCAGGGCAACTCGGGGCCGTCGGTCCAGATGCTCACGATCCGCGTGGCGATGGCCGCGGCCGCGATCGTCGGAGTGGCATACCTGGCGATTGCCATCGTCGTTGCGGCCGTGGTGTCCAACAACCTGACCAGCGAAGTGGACCACCATCTCGCGCAGGCACTCAACAGCGTGGCGGACGTGGCTCCCGCGGCCCCCGACGGCGGCCAGCCCGGACCCGGCTTCGATCCGGCGCGCCTGGACCCGCGCGGCCCCTCGCTGCTTCTCTGGAAAGTCGGGCCGACGGGCAGCCCGCAGCCGCAGGGGATCAACCCGCTGACTCTGCCGGCCCAGTACGCCGGCGTGACCTCGCCCACCACCGTCTCCATCGACGGGGCGAGCTATCGGATCGCGGGCCAGACGACGGCCCAGGGCACGTTCATCTTCGGCCAGTCCCTCGACGGCGTCTCGTCGACTGAAGGGACCCTCGTCGCCGCGGAGCTCGGAATCGGCTGCACCCTCCTGATATGCGTGTTCCTGGGCGCGCTGGCGATCGGGCGCCGAGTTGCGACCCCGATCGAGCATGAGCGCCAGCGCCAGCTAGAGTTCACCGCGGACGCGTCCCACGAGCTTCGAACGCCCCTGTCGGTCATCGAGGCGCAGACGTCTCTGGCCCTCGCCCGCGCCCGGGATCCCTCCTGGGACACCAGGGCGTTCGGCCGGATCGACACCGAGCTGCGGCGAACGCACCGCCTCGTGGACGACATGCTCTGGCTGGCTCGTTTCGACTCGACGGGCGGCAGACCCGATTCCGAGCCAGTTGACGTCGGCGTCCTGGCGGCGCAGACCGCGGACCGGTTCGCCGCGGTCGCCGAGTCACGCGGTCAGAAGCTCGAGGTGGCCACCGACGGAGTGGACGAGATCGTCATGGCTCCTCCGGACTGGCTCGATCGTCTTGTCGGCGTATTGCTCGACAACGCCCTCAAGTACTCGCCGGACGGCGGCAGCGTCGTCGTCTTCGTGTCCGGCGAGGGTCGCCACGTCCGCCTGACCGTGGACGATTCCGGACCGGGCATTTCCGAGGCGGAGCGCGCCCGCGTCTTCGACCGGTTCCACCGTGCCACCAACTCGTCCGGCGGCGCGGGCCTTGGCCTGGCCATCGCCGATGCGATAGCACGCGCGACCGGCGGCCACTGGCACATCGGGACTTCGCCGGCCGGAGGGGCCAGCGTGTCCGTCAGCTGGCCGCGCCACTCGATCTCCGGGGATTCCGGCGGCCGCTGACACCGCGGGTCTCGGCGGGTTCGGCCGCGGGGGCCGTCGCCTGGATCGATCCTCGTAACCAGTTCGACAGCATCGGTGGGCCACTCTCTGGGGCAGACACCGGCCGTTCCCTGGTTGGCCGGTGGGCCGGCCGGCTTCCAACCGGCCCCGTTCACAGGAGATGGACGATGACTTCCAACGAGCGGATGGCGGACCTGCCCGGCACGCCCGAAGCACCGGTCTGGCAGCCGCTGGTCGAAGACGACGAAACTGACGGCGCGACTCCGACCGCGGCTGCCGCTGCCGACATGGCCGACGTTGCGGAGATGGCCGAGGCGGCCGAGATGGCGCCCGCGGAGGCCGCGCCTGCCGAGATCCCGGCGGGCCTCCACGAAGCGCCACCCGTCGAGAGGATTCAGCGCCGGAGTCCGTCCCGGGCGCCAGCGCGCCGGAGCGGCTCGACCACGGCCATGCTGATGCTCTCCGCCCTGGTGGCTCTGGGCGGGATCGGATTCGCGGTGGGCCGGGCAACCTCGAACGGATCGACCGGCAACCAAACCAGCAACGGCGCTGCCGCCGGGAACTTCGAGCCCGGCCAGTTCAGGCCCGACGCCAGCGGCGCGCCAGACTTCCGCGGTGGCGCCGGCTCGGCCACCGTCACCGGAACCGTCGAGAGCGTCAGCGCGGATTCCATGACCGTCCGGCTCGCCGACGGGCAGACGGTGACGATCGCCCTGGGCTCGTCCACGACCTATCACGGCCAGACCTCGGCGACCAGCTCGCAGGTCACCACGGGCTCGACCGTGGTCGTCCAGACGACCGCAGGCTCTACCTCCGCCTCGGCCAGCGCCCGCCCGGGCACGGCGTCGACGAACCGGACCGCCACCGACGTGACCATCACCTCGAACTGACGGGGGTCGGTGCCGGCGCGGCCGAACGGGGCGGCGGTATGCGCAGGTCGGGCAGGCCCGGGTGACGGGCGGGACCTCAATTGATGGCGGGCGCGGGCGGTCTGGATGGGCCGTCCGCGCCCCCTCCACTCGCGACGAGACGACGGGCTCTTCGGCCGCTGCCCGTCAGCCCATCGGCTTGATCACGACCGAACCGCTCGCTTCATCCTGCCACGCCCTCTTGGCGGGGTCCGCGTCGGCTGCGATCGCGGCGATGATCGCGAGGATGACCGTGATCATGCAGACGAACATGACCACGAAGCGAAGGATCGAGGCGCCCAGCCCGAGGCGGCGCCCGTCGGCTTCCCGGACCACGCGGATGCCGACCGCTCGCTGGCCGAGCGTGCCCGCGAAACGCCACCAGCAGATGGGGTTGTATACGAGGAAGAAGACGAAGTACAGCAGGAGGACCGCGGTGTACCCGGTGGGGGTCGTCCCGGTGTAGGGATCGGGCTCGCCGAAGGCCGACGCAACGATCGCGGCCACGAAGAACGCGACCAGCAGGATCACGGCGTCGATGATCAACGCGCCGAAACGGAGAGCGATGCCCGCCCACGCGAGGCCGGGGGTGGGGCCCGGAGCGGCGGCCGCGAAGGACCATCCGTAACCGGCCGCGGGCTGCCACCCGGGCGCCTGGCCGAACGAAGGCACCTGCTGCCCATACCAGGAGCCTCCGGGCGGCGTCGGATACGGCGCTCCATACGGCGGCGGATGCGGCGCTCCATAAGGCGGCGGGTAGCCGGGGGCCGGCGGCGGCCATGCTCCGGCGGGCGGCTGCGGCGGCCACGAACCGGCGGGGGGCTGCGGCGGCCGCGCTCCAACGGGCGGCGAGGTCTGTCCCGTCGCGCCCGACACCGATGCTCCGCCCGGCGCGTCCACACCTGCCCCAGCCGGTCCCTGCGTTTCCGGCGCGTCGGCGAATTCGGGGGGAGTGAGTCGCTGCGCCGGCGGGAGGCTCTGCGCCCGAAAGGCCGGGGCGGGCTGTCCCTCGTCGTTCGGACTCTCGGCACCTGTGCCCGGGCCCGCTCCCGCGCCCATGCGATCGTCCTGCGCCATCGATTGCCTCGCTCGCGGTTCGCTCACCCGGATCAGCGGCCATGTTAGCAGCGCCAGACCGCCGATCCGCGGCCGAAACCCCTTCGGCGCCGGCCCTAACGAGGCTCGCGCGGCCGTTTGGTTCATGCCCACTTCAGCAAATAGGAGCAGAATGCTCACATATTCACAGCGTGACCGGAACGCGATCGCGCAGTCGAGGTAAGAAGTCGAAATGACCGCAAGAAGTCCCTGGCGTCTCCTCTGGATCCTGGTTGGAATAGTGGCCCTCATAGCCGTGGTCGGCGTGGCCTACTACTGGGGCGTAAACGCCGGGAACAACGGCGCAGTCGGGCCTTTCTTCGGGCCGCGACACGAGTTCGGCATGATGGCCTGGTCGGGCTTCGGCTGGTGGGGAATAATCCCGGCGCTGGTCGTCGTGTTCCTGCTCATCTTCCTCTTCGCGACGCTGATCGGCGGCCCCGATCGCGGCCGCCCGCCCGTGGGAGGACCGGTGGCGCCTGGTTCGGCGGCTCAACCTGGAGACGTCGAGCGGCTCCGCGAGCTCTCGGAGCTCCACGAGCGAGGCAGCCTGACCGACGACGAGTTCACTGCCGCCAAGCGCAAGATCCTCGGCATGTAGCCGCCACCGGATCGCCAGGCGCGTGATGCCGCCTGCTGCGAGGCAGGTCGCGATAACGTAGGCGCGAAGCGTCCGCCCGGGCGCTGCCGATCGAGGAGGAGCGGTGGACGTACGTTTCGATCGAATCGGCCGGCTGCAGGAGAACATGCGGGCTCAGGGCCTCGTCGCCATCGTGGTCCTGAACCATGACGACTTCATCTACCTCTTCGGCGAGGACCGGACCCAACCGAGGGCGATAGTCCCGTTCCAGGGTCCGCCGGAAATCATTGTTTTCACGGGCGAGGAGCCGGAACTGCTCGCGGCGCTCGGCGGGGCGGCCCAGGAAGGCCGCGTCCGAGTCTTCCGCAGCGTCGGCGGCCAGATCAACGACGTCGTCACTCGCATTCGCGAGCTTGCCGCCGCCGGCGGCGCCGCGGGTCTGCCGACGGGCAGCAGCGGCAAGCCCAAGGTGGGCCTCCAGATGTGGTTCGACACGCCGGCTTTCCTCGTCGACCTCTTCCGCCAGGTGAATCCCGAGGTGGAGGTGGTCTCGTCGGATCCGGTCATGGATCCGCTGCGAGCGATCAAGGATCCGGACGAGCTCGGGCTCATGACCGAAGCCCAGCGGCTCGCCGGGCTCGGAATGGATCGCGCGCGCCAGCTGCTGCAGCCCGGCGTCTCCGCGCGAGCGGTTGCCACCGAGACGCTCTACGCGATGATGCGCGCGGGAGCCGAAGGGACGAGCACGCCCATCTACGTCAACTTCGGCCCGGACACCTGCATGCTGCACGGCCGGGTCAGCGGCCATCCGCTCGAACGCGGTCAGATGGTGATCGTCGACCTGACGCCGCGAATCGGCGGCTACTGCGCCAACCTCGCTCGGACCTTCGTCGCCGGACTGCCCGACGAGCGCCAGACGAATCTCCTGGACACGTATCGCGAGATGGTCGCGGCCGTCCGGCCACGCATGATCCCCGGCGTAACGGTCGGGCGGCTCGACGAGGCCGCCAGGGCCGTGGCCGAGAACCACGGGCTGGCCGACTACCCCGTGAACGGCATAGGCCATGGCATCGGGCTGCGCTTCGAGGAGACCCCCGCGTCCACGATCATCCCGCCGCACCGGAATCTCCCTCTGCGCGAAGGCATGACCGTCACCATCGGGCACACGGTCCTGGCCATCCCGGGCTTCGGTGGGGCGCGCTTCGAGGACGTGTACCTGGTGACTCCGACCGGCGCGCAACCGCTGACGGAGTATCCGATCGAACCGAGTCTGGCCGTTTAGCGGGCTTCGGGCTATGCCCCGGCGGCGGTGAGCAGAAAATCGGTTCCGAGCGCGGCGAGGAATCCGATCGTCAGGGCCACGCCCCCGGTCATCGGCAGAGCGAAGCGCCTCGAGACCGCCATCGTCTCGTTGAAAACGAACACGAGCGCGCCCGCGGCCAGCCCGAGGAACAGGATCGAGAGAAGGGGCGAGGCGATCGTGTAGCCGATCATTCCGCCGAGGAACGTCGGTCCTCCGCCCACGACGCCCGCGAGGCCAAGGAACGGCCAGCTCGGCCCGGCCCCCTGGCCCAGCTGGCTCATCGGCGCCGCGATCGCGAAACCTTCGGTGGCGTTGTGCATCGCGAAGCCGATCACCAGCAGAGTGGCGAAGGAGGTGGCACCGGCCGCGGCCGAGCCGCCGATGGCCAGCCCCTCGGAGAAGTTGTGCAGGCCCAGACCCATGGCAGTGCCCAGGGCGATGTGCTGCGGCGACAGGCTGATCGGCGTGGGGTTGGGGCCGCGCAGCCTCTCGGTCATCCGGCCGGTCACGTACGTCACGGACAGCAGGCCCGCCGCGATGCTGCCGGCGAGTACAGCCGCGTACAGCAGGAACTTGCCCGGCGGATCGCCGGCGCGGGTGGCATCGAGCGACTGGCTGACGGGCTCGATCGCTTGCGAGAGCACGTCGTAGATGAGGAAGAGGATCACTCCTCCGGCGGCGGTAGTGAGTGAAGCCTGCCAGGAACGCGAAAGCCCTCTCAGCTTCGCTACCGGCAGGCCAAGGAAGATCGTTCCGCCGGCAAACGCTGCCAGCACCACGGTCTGAGCGAAGCTCACAGGGCTATCTCGCTAATCCTTAGTTACTTAGTAGGAATTAGCTCGAATGCTAGCGGGCGCCCGGTCGTGGGTCAAGGTCAAGGAGGAAGGCGCCGGGCCGATCTAGGAGGCGTCGGGGCGGTCGAGGGGTCGAGCAGTTCGAGCGTTCGCGCCCCGGCCGCCCGAGCCGAGCCAGGCGAGCGCGCCGGCCGGGCCTGCTATTTGACCTCGAACGAGCGCTTCGCCAGGCCCAGCCAGTAGCCCTCGATGGTGAACCTGGGCGGTTGCTCCGGGTCGGTCGCCGCGCCAAGGGCCACGAACAGCGGCGCGAAGTGTTCGACCGTCGGGTGGGCATAGGGCATTCCGGGCGCTCGATTCCGAAAGTCGAACATCGCGTCGAGGTCGCCCTGCGAGAGCTTCTCCGCGGCCCACATGTCGAATTCGCGCGACCACTCCGGGGCGCCCGGCCGGCCATCCCAATACTGGTGGATGAAGGGCAGCCCGTGGGTCATGAATCCGCTGCCCACGATCAGGACGCCTTCGTCCCTGAGGGGAGCGAGCCGCTTCCCGATCTCGAAAAGATGCTCAGGCTCCAGGTCCGGCATGGACATCTGAAGGACCGGGATGTCGGCCTCGGGGTACATGGCGACGAGCGGCACGTAGGCGCCGTGGTCCAGGCCGCGGGTGGGCCGCTCGGCGACCGTCTCGCCGGCAGGCATCGCCGCCTTGATGCGCGCCGCCAGCTCCGGTGCGCCCGGCGAGTTGTACTGGACCTGGTAGTAGCGCTCCGGGAAACCGTAGAAGTCGTAGACGAGCGGCGCCGGAGTAACCGCCCCCAGCGTCAGCGGCGCGGACTGCCAGTGCGCGCTTACGATGAGGATCTCCCTGGGTCGAGGAAGCGAAGCCGCCCACGAGGCAAGCTCGGCCGGCCAGAGTTCGTCGTCGAGCAGCGTGGGCGCGCCATGTCCCAGGTAGATCGCGGGCATTCGCGCCGGCGCCGCCGGTTTCTCGGTCGTCTGGTCGGGAATCCGCTCGGTGGTCATCGAGACTCCTCCGGCTCCCCGGCGACCGTCGGGCGGGCGCCCGCTCGCCTCTCGTCGAGCCTCATTCGCACCCGCATAACGCCGAGCAGGCGGAGCAGCGTATGCGGGTCGGTTGCGTCCATGCCGGCGAAGAGCCCGCCGACCGCGCCGCGATACGAGTCGAACTGCGAGGCGACGTTGTCGCGATTGCAGGTCAGCTCCACGAGGGTGACCCTCCGGTCGGTGGCGTGCGGGACGCGTCGCACGAGCCCCTCCGCCTCGAGGCTGTCCACGATCGCCGTGACATTCCGCGGCGTGACGTCCAGCTCGCCGGCCAGGTCCGCCATCTTGCGAGGGCCGTGGCAGTGGATGGCATACAGCAGCCGCATCCGAGGGATCGAGGCGCCCGCCTCGGCTGCCTTGTGAGCCGACCAGCGCTCGAAGCCGCCGACGAACGCGGTCGTCTCGGCGGCCAGGGCCTCCGGGCTCGCCTGTGCCCGAGCCTCGGCCGCCGGCGCGGCCGAGCCGGCAGCAGCGGCCGAGGCCGGGACCGCGGCCGAAGCCGGGACCGGCGGTGCGGACTCCAGGCGTACCGCCCCGGAAGCTCGATTGGGCTTGGGGACCTGCGGACTAGACACTCTCGAACTTCCTTGATATCGTTGCACCAGCAATGTTACCTATGTAACGATGCATGCTTACATGATAGCGGAGGAAAGGAATAGTGCAAGGTTCGATCCCGGATCGAGCCGCGCTTTCCGCCTCCGCGGACCGCTTTACGGAGAAAACACATGACGATCATCCAGGAGCCCGCCATTGAGAGGCTGCCCGTAAACGAAGCCTTCGGCCGGGTCCCCAACCGCCAGACCGTGGATCGGACGGCGGAGGCGCTGCGGCGCCACAACTTCGACGTCCACGTGGTGGAGACGGGGGCCCAGGCGCGAGACCTGGTCATGAGCCTCATCCCCGAGGGATCCGAGGTTGGACAGGGGGCCTCCGAGACCCTCGAGGCGATCGGCGTGACGGCCGCTCTCGACGACGAGCGCTACTTCGCCATCCGGCCCCGGACTCGGAAGATGGACCGGGCGACGCAGGGTCGCGAGATTCGGAAGCTCGGCGCGGCGCCGGACGTCCAGGTCAACAGCGTCCACGCCGTGACCGAGGAAGGCGAGATCGTCATTGCCTCCAACACCGGGAGCCAGCTCGGCCCAATTGCCTCGGGCGCGGGCAAGGTCATCCTGGTCGTGGGCTCGCAGAAGATCGTGCCGGACCTGGAGATGGGCTTCCGCCGGATCCGCGAGTACAACCTGCCCCTCGAGGACGCCAAATTCCAGCAGGCCTTCGGCCGCCGGAGCGCCGTCAACAAGATCCTCGTGCTCGACGGCGAGTTCCAGCCCGGCCGGACCACGGTCGTCCTGGTTCGCGAACCGGTCGGCGTCTAGATCCAGGTAGTCGGCGTGAGCGGCGCGGCGTCCCGCCGCCGCCCTCGCCGCCGCGGTGTCGCCGCTTTCGCCACCGCTGCCGTAGTCGCTAGTTGCGACTGAGTCTCAATAGTGCTACAGTGCCCCGACCCGGAACCACCGGGTCCGGGCACTTGTGCCGAACGCTCCCGGAAAGCCACGTCCAAGCGAGGACCATCTCCGGCCATGCCGCGCCGACCCAGCCTGCTGAGATTCAGTCGCGGCATCGCGCTGGCTCTTTCGATGGCGGTCGTCGCCGCGGCTTGCGTCAGCACCACCGGCGCCGATCCGAACAAGGTCCAGGTCCTGGCGACCACGACTGTCATGGCGGACCTGGTTTCGAACGTCGGGGGCTCGTACGTGCAGGTCACGAGCCTCGTGCCCAAGAACGGCGACGTCCACACCTTCGAGCCACGGCCCTCGGACGTCGTCGCCGTGGCGCACGCGAAGGTGCTGTTCATGAACGGACTCGGCCTGGACGACTGGCTCGAGAAGACGATCCGGAACGCCTCCGCCGACGGCAAGGTGGTCAAGCTCGCGGTGGGTCTGCCCGGCGTCACGTTGCTGCCCGGCGATACGCCGGACACCCAGAACCCCCACCTGTTCCTCGATCCCAACTACGCGGAGCTGTACGTCGATCGGATCGCGGCGAGCCTCGAGGCGGCCGATCCGGCACACGCGGCGGCCTACCAGACGCAGGCCGGCGCCTATCTCGGCCGGCTGCAGGCCCTCGATGCCTGGGTTCGATCTCAGATAGACACGATCCCGGAAGCCTCGCGGAAGCTCGTGACCTTCCACGATGCCTTTCCCTACTACGCCCGCGAGTACGGGATCAAGATCGTCGGCGTGGCCGTGGAGGCTCCCGGCCAGGACCCCAGCGCCGGCTACACGGCAAAGCTGATTACCACGATCCGGAGCCAGGGCGTCAAGGCAATCTTCAGCGAGGCCCAGTTCCCGGCCAAGCTCGTCGATCAACTCGGATCGGAGGCCAACTGCAAGGTGGTGGCCAACCTCTACGATGACACCCTCGGCGACCCGCCCATCACGAGCTACGAGCAAGTGATCCGATGGGACACTACACAGCTGGTGGACGCCCTCCGATGACGAACGCGCGATCAGGCCCGGTTCCCAACGAAGCGCTACCCGGCGCCGGCCCGGTATCGACCGGACATGCCGGCGGGATCGAAGGTCGAACGGCCGCCAGGCCGCAACCCGGCCATCCAGGTCTTCCCGGCCAGACCACCGCGGCCGAGGTAGTCGGCCGGGATCTCGTCTCGGACTGCCCGTCCGGCTCCGGAGCCGGGGTGCGGATGGAGGCCGTCGGCGAGCCCTGCCCGGCCGTCAGCCTGGTCGACGTTCGGGCCGGCTACGGCGACCGCGTCGCGCTCGAGAGCGTCAACCTGGAGGTCCCGCTCGGCGCACTCGTCGCCGTGGTCGGCCCCAACGGCGGTGGCAAGTCCACTCTGCTCAAGCTGATCGCCGGCATGCTGAAGCCGTGGGAAGGGACCATCGAGGTGCTGGGAGCGTCCGCGGGCCGCGAAGCCCGCCGCGTTGCCTACGTCCCCCAGGCGGAGCTCGTGGACTGGTCCTTCCCCGTCAACGTCTGGACCGTGGCGATGATGGGTCGCTACCCGCGTCTCGGGCCCCTGCGCCAGCCGGGCAGGGCGGATCACGACGCCGTCGCCACCGCCCTGGAGCGGGTCGGCATGGCGGATCGGGCTCATTCGCCGATCGGGGCACTCTCCGGCGGGCAACGGCGCCGCGCATTCCTCGCCCGCGCCCTCGCCGCCGAAGTGGACCTGTATCTCCTCGACGAACCGGTCACGGGCGTCGACGTGCCCACTCAAGAGGCCATCATGGAGCTGCTCGGCGGCGAGGCCGAGAAGGGCAAGGCGGTCGTGGCCACTACCCACGATCTGGGAGCGGCCGTACGCCACTTCCGATCCGTCGTGGCCATCAACCGTCGGATCGTGGCTTCCGGCCCATCGGACATCGTGACCCGGCCGGAGGTGCTCGCCGAAACGTACGGGGGCCACCTGCTGTTCCTCGGCGGAAACATGGGGATCCTCGACGACTCCCACCACCACGATGACCCGTCGGGGCGCGAGCGGCACTACCACGAGGATGGAGGCGGCCGCTGATGAACTACATCACCGATCCTCTGACGTTCACCTTCTTCCTGCAGGCCCTGGCCGCATCCGCGATCGTGGGCCTGGTCTGCGCCGTCGTCGGGAGCTTCATGGTCCTGCGCGGCCTGGCGTTCATGGGCGATGCCCTGAGCCACTCGGCGTTTCCGGGCGTTGTCGTGGCCTACATGATCCAGGCGCCGTTCTACCTCGGCGCCTCCATCGCCGCGGTCGGAACCGCGCTGGCGATCGGCTGGGTCACGCGCCAGGGCAAGATCCGCAGCGACACGGCCATCGGGGTCCTGTTCGCGGCCATGTTCGCCTTCGGCATCTTCCTCTTCAGCTTGATCCCCAACTACGTCGGCGACCTCTTCGGGTTCCTCTTCGGCAACGTCCTCGGCATCGGACTGTCGGATTTGGTCTCGCTTGCGATCCTGGGCGCCCTCGTCATCGGGACGGTCGCGCTGCTCTGGAAGGAGCTGCTCTTCGCCACGTTCGATCCGCTCGGCGCGGCTGCGTCGGGCCTGCCGGTGGGCCGGCTCGACTACCTGCTCCTGGCCCTCATTGCCCTCACGATCGTGATCAGCCTGCAGTCGGTCGGGATCATCCTGGTCGTGGCGATGCTCGTCACGCCGGCGGCCACGGCACAGCTGATCTCCAAGAGCTTCGGCCGGCTGGTCGTGATCGCCGGGACCATCGGGGTGATCTGCCCGGTGATCGGCCTGTACTTCAGCTTCTGGCTGAACTCGGCCAGCGGCGCGACGGTGGTCCTGGTCGAGAGCACGGTCTTCGTCGTGGTGCTGCTGCGAATGACGGTCGTCTCGCGGCATCCGGCCGAATCGGGCTCGGAGGCGGGCAGCGCGGAAGCTGCGGCGGGCTCGGCCGCAGCGGCGCAAATCGACTGACCGTCTAGCCTTCGGCGGCCTGGCAGGACGGGCACAGCCCGAACAGCTCGACGCGATGCCGGTCGACTCGATAGCCGGTCTGGCGCTCGATGTCGGCGATGATCGGCGTCATCCCGATCTGCTCGAGATCAACCGCTCGCTGGCAACGGGTGCAGACCAGGTGATGGTGGTGGCTGCGCGAGTCGCAGCGCACGTACGAATGCTCGCCGTTGGGCAGGTCCAGGCGCTCCACCGCCCCGACGCTCGTGAGTAGCTCCAGGGTCCGGAAGATCGTCGCGCGAGCCACGCCCAGCTGGCGGCGTTGGGAATCGGCCACCAGATCGGCGGTTTCGAACGCGCCGTCCTGGCTGGCGATGAGCCCCGCCACGGCCAGTCTCTCCGAGGTCATGCGGTGGCCCGCGCTCTCCAGCGCCCGAACCAGGTCCGCGCTTCCGGCGTCCGCGGTGGTCTGCCGTTTGT
>DAHXON010000078.1:5950-16577 GCA_027364875.1 Chloroflexota bacterium | reverse complement strand
TTCAGCCGGTCGGCGCGAATTCGATCGGTGGGTGGAGGCGTGGCGAGAGCGCGCCCGGCGCCAAAACCACGCCGACCTATACTCGACCTGGCGGCAACGGCTGGGCCCAGGCAAGCCCGCCCAAACCCGGATTCCCATCGCTCACGAGGACGCGGAATGATCGACTTCCGAAGCGACACCGTCACCCACCCGACAGCCGCCATGCGCCGAGCGATGTACGAGGCCGAGGTCGGCGATGACGTCTTCGGCGACGACCCCACGGTCAACGCGCTCCAGGAGCGCGCGGCGGAGCTGCTCGGCAAGGAAGCGGGGCTGTTCGTGGCGAGCGGCACGCAGGGCAACCTCGTGTCGCAGCTGGCCCACCTCGGACGCGGCTACGAGACCATCGGCGGGGCCACCTGCCACATCGTGACCTGGGAGCAGGCCGGCCACGCTGCGGTGGCTGGTACGGCAGTGCGGCAGCTCCAGGAGAAGCCGGACGGCACCTTCGACTTCCACGATCTCGAGGAGGCTTTTCGCGATCCGACGGACCAGCATCAGCCGATCACCGGCATGGTCGCCATCGAGAACGCTCACGCCACCTCGATGGGCCAGCCGCTGTCGCTCGAGTACACGCGGGCCGTCGGCGACATCGCCCATAAGCATGGAGTGCCGCTGCACATCGACGGCGCGCGGTTCTTCAATGCGGCCGTCGCCCTCGGCGTCAGCCCGAAAGATCTCGCCGCGCCGGCCGACTCCCTGACCTTCTGCCTGTCCAAGGGCCTGTCCTGCCCCGTCGGATCGATCGTCGTCGGATCGCGGGACTTCATCGCCCGGGCGCTTCGCGGGCGCAAGCTCGTCGGCGGCGGAATGCGACAGGTCGGAATCCTCGCGGCGGCCGGTCTCGTGGCTCTCAGCGACGGACCGGACGGAATGATCGATCGGCTGGCCGAGGACCACGCCAATGCCCGGCGGCTGGCCGAGGGTCTGGCGGATATGGACGGCATTCTCTCGCCCGGCTGGATCGCCCAGCCCACTGAGGGCCCGCTCGATCCGAGCAGGGTCGCCACCAACTTCGTCTTCTTCAAGGTCCGCGGCGAGCCCGGCGCCTTCGTCGCCGCCCTCGAAGCCAGAGGCGTGCGAATGCTCGAATATAGCCACGGCTGGGTACGGGCCGTCACTCACTACGGCATCGACGCCGCCGACATCGAGCGCACGATCGCGGCCTGCGCCGCCGCCCTCAAGGAAACCTCTCAGGTCACAGCTGCCACCCAGGAGCGATAGATGTCCGAGCTCGTGTTCCCGAGGCCCGCGTCGACCCCCGCACCCGGTCCGCTCGATGAGAAGTTCTGGGATCTGGTCGAGGCGGATTTCCGAAGCACGACGGCTCGCCATCCCATCTACGCCACCTACCTGGGCATCCACGACTACGACGGCCAGCTCGGCGACGCCTCCCGCGAGGCCGTGGAGCAGGACATCGCCGAAGCCCACCGCCACTTCGCCGACATCGAGGCCCTGGACCCGCGGGCCCTCTCCGAGAGCGTCCGCTTCGAGCGCGAGCTGGCGATCCACAACATCCGGCGGGAGCTGTTCGATTCGGAGGTCCACCGCGTCTGGGAGCGCCGCTCAACCGCGATGGACGGCGTCGGAGACGCCCTCTTCAGCATCTTCGCCCGCGACTTCGCGCCGCTGGCGGATCGCCTCGGGTCCATCACGGAGCGTCTTGAAGGCATCCCGGCGTACCTGGAGCAGCACAAGACGCGAGCCACAGCTCCCCAGGTCAAGCTCTGGCAGGAGCTCGAGATCGACGCCGGCGAGCAGATGCCGTTCCTCTTCGGCGAGATCAAGGCCGCGGGCCTGGGCGTCCTCGATGAGCGGGCCCAGGTGCGTCTCGACAAAGCCGTCGAGACGGCCTCGGCGGCTGCCGCGGCCTATGTCGAAACGATCAAGGCCGCCATGGGTTCCACCGTGGAGGAGTGGGCGCTCGGCTCGGACAAGTACGACGAGCTCGTCGGCCTGCGCGCCTTCGACGGCCTCGACGCGAGCCAGATCCTCGAGATCGGCCACCGGCAGCTGGCGCTCAACAAGGCCGCCCGCGTGGAGGACGCCCGCCGCATCGACCCGAACGTCCCCGAGCCCGTCGTCGTGGACCGCGTCAAGTCGAACCATCCCGAGACCTTCGACGAGGCGCTCGCGAGCTACAAGGACGCCATGATGCGAGCCCGCGCTCACATCATTGAGCACGGCATCGCCACCATGCCCCCGGGCGAGACCATCTCGGTCATCCCAACGCCGGAGTACCTGCGGACCGTTATCCCGTTCGCGGCCTACTTCGAGCCGCCCAAGTTCGACAAGCATCCGTCGGGCATCTACATCGTCACCCCTTCGGTCGGAAACGACCCCAACGCGATGCGCGAGCACAACTACGCCTCGATCAGCAACACCAGCGTCCACGAGGCGTACCCGGGCCACCACCTCCAGCTCTCGGCCGCAATCGGCCATCCGAGCATCGTCCGCCTCCTCACCGACGCACCCGAGTTCGTCGAAGGCTGGGGCATGTACAGCGAGCAGATGATGCGCGAGCAGGGCTTCGACGACGGCCCCGAGTTCCTCCTCGCCATGCACACGGACGCCATCTGGCGGGCCTGCCGCATCATCCTCGACGTGCGAATGCACCGCGGCGAGCTGACGGTGGACGAAGCGACGGCCTTCCTCATCGAGCACACCGGCTTCGAGCACGCCAACGCCCAGGCCGAGGTGTTCCGCTACACCTACACGCCGACGTACCAGCTCAGCTACCTGCTCGGCAAGGTGCTCCTGCTCGGCTTGCGCGCGGACGAGCAGAAGCGGCTCGGCAGCGGCTTCAGCCTCAAGAACTTCCACGACACGCTGCTGCGGAACGGCTCGCTGCCGATCAGCTTCCACCGGCGGCTTCTCGCCATGAGCGCCCGGCCCTAGACCGGCGCGAGGGCGGCCCGGCCGCGGGGGAACCATGCTCGTCATCCCTTCGATAGACGTGGAGAACGGCCGGTCCCGGATCGTCTACTGGCGCGGAGCGGCCACCGGCGTCGGCTCGCCGACGGATCGACCGGAACGGATAGCCGAGCGGTTCGTGACGCTGGGCGCGCGGCTGATCCACGTCGTCGACTGGGACGGGGCTCGGGCCGGCGGCCCGGTCAACCTCGAGACGATGGGCCGCATCGCCGGCCACAATGCCGTGCCACTCCAGGTCGCCGGGGGCATGGAGGGTGCCGACAACATCCGCCTCGCGTTCGCCGCCGGAGCTACCCGCGTGGTCGTCTCGATGGCCGTCGCGGACCAGCCGCAGCTGCTCGCCGAATGCCTGGCCGTGGCCGGCGCCTGGCTGGCCGTCGGCCTCGACATGCGCCCGGAGCGCATTGCCGCGTATCCTTGGCACCGACCCGCTCCGCCGAGCCTGATCGAGCTTGCCGGCGAGCTGGCGGACAACGGCGTCCGGCGGCTCGTCCTTTCGATGGGTGGAGCGCGTCCGGACCTTGCCTTCCTGTCCGAGATAGCTCGGGCGACGAGCGCCGAGCTGTACGTGGCAGGCGGGTCCGTGGACCTCGATGCGATAAAGCGCCTGCGAGACGCCGGGATCGCGGGCATCATCCTCGGAGCGCCGCTCCTGTCCGGAGCAATCGACTTCGCCAAAGCCCTGGAGGCCGCCGCATGACCCTCGCCATTCGCTCGAACAAACACCGCCGGCTCGCGGCCCTCGGCCTCGTCGCGATGCTGTTCGCGGGCTGCTCGCAGATTCCGGCGGTAAGTCCGTCCGCCTCCCCGACGCCGCTCCCGACGGTGCCGCCCACTACCCCGCCCTACAGCCTGGCGCCGACTCCTTCGAATTGCCCCACCTCGGCACCGGCACCGCTGACCGGGACCGCCACGGTCACCATGAAGACCAACTTCGGGACGATCGTCATCAAGGCCGACTCCGCCCTCGGGCCAAACGCCGCGGGCATGTTCGTGGCCCTATCCCAGTGCGGCTACTACAACGACGTCATCTTCCATCGCATCATCCCGGGCTTCGTGATCCAGGCAGGCGACGGCACCAACGCGCGGGAGCCCAACCTCAACACCTCGAAGATGGGACAGGGCGGCCCCGGCTGGACGATCAAGAGCGATCCGGTGAAGACTGACCTCGTCCGCGGCACGGTCGCGGTCGCCAACACCGGCACGGCCGACACCGGCAGCTCCCAGTTCTTCATCGTGCTCGCGGATACCGCCTTCGCCAAGGGCACCACGACCTACTCGATCCTCGGCACGGTGACCTCGGGGATGGACGTGGTCGATCGCATCGCCAAGGTCCCGACGGGCGGCGAGCCCGAGCCGGGCAGCCAGAGCGGCACCGGGACGATGCCTCTCCAGCCCATCGTGATCCTGAGCACGACGGTCACCACGCCCTAGGCGCTCGAGCGGACTCGACATCGAAAACACCCGGCGATCGGCGCTCAAGCGTCCTTTCGCCGACCCCGCAGGAGGACTCATGACCAAGGCGACGATCGACACCGACAAGGGAGTCATCGAGATCGAGCTTCACGTCGACGGAGCTCCCAAGGCGGCGGCCAACTTCATCGAGCTCGCGAAGAAGGGCTACTACGACGGGATCGTGTTCCACCGGCTGGTACCGGGCTTCGTGATCCAGGGCGGTGACGGCGAGTACGGCAAGATCGACAAGATCGATCGCGGCCGGCTGGGCACCGGCGGGCCGGGGTACAAGTTCGCCGACGAGCCCTTCGACGGCGACTACACCCGCGGCACCGTCGCGATGGCCAATGCCGGTCCGAACACGAACGGCAGCCAGTTCTTCATCTGCCTGGCGGATCTCTCCGGCGGGCGGCTGCCGAAGAAATACACGCTCTTCGGCCACGTCACGAGCGGAATGGAGGTCGTCGACGTGATCGCCGCGGGCAAGCGCGACGGCCGCGACCAGCCGAACGATCCGGTGGCGATGCGCTCAGTCAAGATCGCCGACTGATTCAGGCCCATCGCGGCCTGGGGGCGAAGCGCGGCTTCGTTACTCGCCGAAGCTGAGAGAAACCTGAAAGAACGGCCAATTCCCAAGGGAATCTGGCATCTGTTGCGCAGACCGCTACAGGGTGTGGCAGAACGGCGAGTTAAGTTACGGGATTTTAACCCAACGGACCGCCAAAACCCTTGGATTGAAGGCAGAAGGGGCTGTAGACTTTAGAAGCTGCCAGTCAGCCAGCTGCCCCAGTTACAAGGTCATGGGTAGGTCGGGTTAGGGTAGTCGGTGCAGCCGACGTGATAGATGCCTTTGTAGCGTGGCAGAAGGCGAGCCGTCTTTGACGGATCGCACCTTCACCGGGACAGCAACGAAGCGGCTCCTTCGGGAGCCGCTTCGGTTATTAAGGCCGAAGCGAGGTCACATTAGCCACGCCGGACGGCCGCTGTGCGTCGCCGCAGGTGGGGTTGCACTCAGCGTGACGGGCAGGGTTCCTGAGAGTTGAGTACGCGGGCCAGCGTAGGTCCAGCGGTACCGAAAGCCGATAGGCGACACGCGCGCGGGGCGATAAGGTGGCGGCCGCGTGGCCCACGAGCGGGCCGGTAAGTCACTGATCAAGTAATGCAGCTGAACATCCTCGTCTTCTCGTTTCTCGTGTCCGCCGCCGTATCGGCTTCCGTCAGCGCCGCCGCCTGGCGGCGGAGGTCAGTCGTCGGGGCCCCCGGACTGGCCCTCCTCATGCTCGCGGTCGGTTGGTGGCTGCTGGCGAACGCCTTCGAGGCCGCCGCACTCGCTCGACCGGCGAAGATCGCCTGGTCGGTCGCCGCCTACCCGGGCATAGAGGCCGTGCCGGTCTTGTTCCTATTCTTCGTGCTCGGCTGGACCCGCCAGGACGGCTGGCTGACACGCCGCTGGATTGCCCTTCTGCTCGTCGTGCCGGCCATCACGGTGGCCATGGCTGCCACCAACGAGTGGCACCACCTGCTCTGGCCGAGCGTGACGCTCATCGATGCCTGGGGTGTTACCGCGGTCTACACGCACGGGCCGTGGTTCTGGGTTCAGGCCGTCTATTCGTATGTCCTGGTTGGCGCCGGCTTCCTCGCCCTCGTCGCGGCGATCAACCGCTACCCCGCGGCTTATTCACACCGGATCCGGCTCGCGATCTTTGCGGCCGCGGTGCCGGTCGTGGTCAGCATCGGCTACGTCACGGGCGTCGAAGCCTCGCTCAACGCCGACATGAGTTCGATCGCGTTCGCCGTCGCCGGACTCATCGCCGCCTGGGCCGTCCTTCGCGCCCGCCTGCTCGAGCTGGCCCCTGTCGCCTGGGCCACCCTGGTCGACACTCTGCCGGATGCGGTGCTGGTGCTCGATCCCGAACAGCGCATCGCGGCGTTCAACCCATCCGCCGCCCGACTGCTCGGGATCGGCCCGGACGCCGCCGGCCGAGCCGTCGATGAAGCCCTTCCGGCCCAGGACGTCGCGGCCGTCTGCCGGCGGGCAGGCGACCAGGAGGTCGAGATCCAGGTGGCGCCGGTCCAGGTGGCGCCGGCCCAGTCGCCCACGCCCACGCCCGAGGACGGCGATGGGCCGGCGGCGACGGCAGCCACGGCGGCCACGGCGGCCACGTCCGAGACTGCACCCGCTGCCACGCCCGAGACTGCGCCCGCTGTCCCGCCGGCCGAAGGCCGCTGGTTCAACGTCCGGGTGACCGAGATCAAGGATTCGCAGGGACGCGGCCTGGGCCGCCTGGTCGTCCTGAGAGACGTGACCGAGCGCCGGATCGCGGTCGAGACCGTTCGCAGGCTCTCGCTCACCGATGAGCTGACGGGCCTGCTCAACCGACGTGGCTTCATGAACCTCGCGGAACAGCAGCTCCGCACGGCGACGCGGACGCGAAACAGGGTCTGGCTGCTGTTCGCGGATCTCGACGACCTCAAGGGCATCAACGATCGCCTCGGACACGAGGCCGGTGATCGGGCCCTGCGGGAAATCGCCCGCCTGTTGAAGGCGGCTCCGTTTCGGGAGTCCGACGTGGTCGCGAGACTCGGCGGCGACGAGTTCGCCGTTCTTGCGACCGAGATCTCCGTCATGGATGGCGAGACCCTCGCCGACCGCTTCAAGCATTCCGTCGCGTTCGCGAACGAGATGCCCGGCCGCGAGCTGGCGCTCTCTGTCAGCGTCGGCGTCTCCGTTTTCGATCCCGACGACCCGGAGGCGCTCGATGAGCTGATCGTCCAGGCCGACCGCCGCATGTACCAGGCCAAGAACGGCCGGGGGGCCGGCGGATCCGCGGCTCAGTCGGCCGCCTGAAGGGTTCGCAAGGAGCCCCCAGTGGGACTCGCGGGGCCGGCGCCGACGGGTTTGCCGGGCCGGCGTGTATGCTTAGGGCCTTCGTGAACGAATGGACGCTCCGGTCTGCGTCCCGGTAACTCACCGCCCGATCCCGATTTCACTTCCCGCCCTGACCGGTCCCGCACAGTCGCGGGTGGGCCTGTCAGGAGCATTCTCCTCATGTCCTTTGCCAGACTCGGCCCCGAGGCCGAGCGTCTCTCGCCGCGCGGCCTTCATTCCGTGCCGGCGCAACCGACCCGAACGCCGTCTCCTCTGACGACGCCGTCGACACCGCCACTTACCTTCGAGCAGCTCGGCCTTGCGCCGGAGCTCCTCCGAGCCGTCGCCGCCGAGGGCTACACCGAGCCGACGCCGGTCCAGGCGCAGTCGATCCCGATCGTCCTTGCCGGCCGCGACATACTCTCCAGCGCCCAGACGGGCACGGGCAAGACGGCCGCGTTCGTGCTTCCGATCCTCCAGCTCCTCAACGCCAGCCGGCCCGCGCCGCGCCCGGTTTCCCCGGGTCAGCGCCGGCTCCACGGCGCCACCGGGCTGCCGATCCGCTGCCTAGTCCTCACGCCGACGCGCGAGCTCGCCCTCCAGATCGAGGAAAGCGTCCGCACGTATGGTCGCGAGAAGCCCGTCAGGTCGACCACGATCTACTGCGGCGTCGTCTTCCAGCCTCAGGTGCTGGCGCTGCGCCACGGCCCCGAGATCGTCGTTGCCACTCCGGGCCGGCTGCTCGACCATGCCGGCCAGGGCACGATCGACCTTTCGTCGGTCGAGATCCTCGTTCTCGACGAAGCCGACCGCATGCTCGACATGGGCTTCATCCGCGACATTCGCCGGATCCTGGCGCTGCTGCCGGCCGTCCGCCAGAACCTCCTCTTCTCCGCCACGTTCTCCGACGAGATCCGAGAGCTGGCCGGCGGCCTGCTCAACGACGCGGCCGAGGTCCAGGTCGCGCGCCGGAACGCCCCGATCGAGCTCGTCCGCCAGGTCGTCCATCCCGTCGACCGAGAGCGCAAGCGCGAGCTGCTGAGCCATCTCATCCGAAGCGGTCGAATCGACCGCGCGCTCGTCTTCACCCGCACCAAGCACGGCGCCAACCGCCTCGCCGAGCAGCTGGGCCAGGACGGCATCGCGGCCACCGCGATCCACGGCAACAAGAGCCAGAGCCAGCGAGTCCACGCCCTCGACGACTTCAAGGCGGGACGCGTCGCCATCCTGGTCGCCACCGAGATCGCGGCCCGCGGCCTGGACATCGACGGCCTGCCTCACGTGGTCAACTTCGAGCTCCCGACGGTCCCCGAGGACTACGTCCACCGCATCGGCCGAACCGGCCGGGCCGGTCTCGAAGGCGACGCGGTCTCGCTGGTCTGCATCGACGAAACGAGCCTTCTCGACGAGATCCAGTCGCTCCTCCGCCAGCCGATCCGGCGCGAGATCGTGCCCGGCTTCGAGGTGGACCGGTCGATCCGCCGCGAGCCGATCCGCCAGCGGAGCAACGACTTCCGGCCCGCGTCGGCCGGCCGGAGGCAGAGCACGCCTCACAGGTCTGTCTCGTCCGCGGGCGCGGCGGCCCGACCGCAGGAGCGCCCTGCACCACAGGCGCAGCGAGCTCAGGCACCGATGGAATCGCGTCCGCCGAGGCGGCCCGCCGCCCCGCGTGGCGCCGGCAACGCGCCGCAGAACCCGCCCATCCAGGGGGCCAAGCCCAACGGCTTCAACCTCTCCTCACCGGTCGAGCCGCGCCGAGGCCTGGGCTTCGGCTACCGCCGGCCCGTGCCCGGCGACTTCGACCCGGCGGGTTCCACCAGGCCCGAGCCCGCGCCTTATCGGCCCGCGCGACCATCCTCTCGACCGGCCCAGCCGCGAGCGAACCGAACATCGAACGCGACGCCCGCCCGCCAGCAGTTCGGCCGCTCGCAGAATGGATCGACCGCGCCCGGGATCGGCGCCGGCAGGCCGGCCTATCCGGCCCGGCAGGCGTACCCGGCCCGGCCCGCCGCCTCGCACGCGCCCTTGTCCGGCTCTCGCCCAGCCGAGCGTCGCGACGCGTTCGTGTCGATGCCCGGCGAGCGGATCTCCCGCCAGGGGAAGCGCCCCGCCTGATCACGGCCGGGCCCCGGACGCGACAGTCCGGAAGCGAAGTTGCGGTGTCGCCCATGCGAGCCGCGCTCGTCGCCGGATCCGTTGCGGTTTGGAATAGCTTCGGAACCCTAACCAATCCTCAGGAAATCGCAAGGTTCGGTCGTGCAGGATGCCCTCAATTGCAGCGGCAAGGTCTTCCGTCGAACGGGGGTCCCGAGTCGCGACCGGAGGCAACACTCCATGACGATCATCGGAACGCACCGCGGTCCCATCTCTGGCATCACCCACATCCATCTGCTGCGCGAAAGCGCGGCCGAGCGCGCCGAACGTGCCGAGAGAGCCGCTGAGTCGGCCGGGCGCGAGACCCAGGACCGGCCGGAAGCGAGCAAGCCGGACGGCCCCGGCGAGAACCGGGGCGCGAGCGAGCACGGGTCGAAGCGGCGCGCGGGCGGACGGTAGACCCGGCTGGCGCGACCTCGCGGCCGCCGCTCGTTGCCGGGTCAACGAGCGTCTAGGCTCCTCCCCAGTCAAAGTCAGAGGAGCTGGGTCGGATGGCAAAGACGGCGGACCAAGCCTGGAACGAAAGCATCATGGCCGACTTCCGGGCCCACGGCGGCCAGATCACGCAAGGCCCGCTCAAGGGCGCGGCCGTCCTGTTGATGACGTCGGTCGGGGCGACGAGCGGCATGCCGCGGATCGCCCCGGTCGCCTACCACCGCGATGGCGGCGCCTACGTCGTGGTGGGTTCGAACAGCGGCCGTGACGACCAGCCGGCGTGGCTCGAGAACGTCCGCCGGAACCCGGTCGTGACCGTGGAGGTCGGGACGGACAAGTTCCAGGCCCGCGCCCGGATCGCCGAGGGAGCCGAGCGGCGGCGGATGCTCGACGCTCGCATCGCCGCGATCCCACAGTTCGGCGAATACGAGAAGATGACGAGCCGGGAACTGCCGGTCATCGTGCTGGAGCGCATCGAGTAACCGGGGCAGCGGCGAGTGTCCGCCCCGGGCCGGCGGGCCGAGCGGACCTGGGATAAGTCGCGGCGAAGCCCGGACTGATACCCTGAAATCGAGCCTCGCACAGGTGGGGCCGTCCGTCCCGTGAGGCACCCTTGGCCGTCGCTCCATCGCCCGAACGCTCCTCCGCGCGCCTCCTGGCGGATCTCAACGAGTCACAGCGCGAGGCGGTGACTATCGCCTCCGGGCCGCTCGCCATCGTCGCCGGAGCCGGCCCCGGCAA
>DAHXON010000078.1:0-5940 GCA_027364875.1 Chloroflexota bacterium | reverse complement strand
CCCCCCCAAGACCCGGGTCGTCAGCCGGCGCGCCGCGTACGCCATCGAAACGGGCGTCGTCCCAGCGGACCAGATCCTGCTCGTGACGTTTACGGACAAGGCCGCGGGTGAGATGGTCGAGCGGATGGGCGCCCTCGGACACCGTGGCGTCCTGGCCCGCACGTTCCATGCCGCGGCCCTGGCCCAGC
The DNA here is from genome assembly GCA_027364875.1 of Chloroflexota bacterium. Taxonomy (GTDB): domain Bacteria; phylum Chloroflexota; class Limnocylindria; order Limnocylindrales; family CSP1-4; genus Fen-1039. Next base: position 5,752 of record DAHXON010000078.1, on the reverse strand, counting down.
TGCGCCACTTCTGGCCGACCCGCCACGACGGCGACCCCCTGCCGGCCACGCTCGACTCGAAGCTGCGCCTCCTCGTGCCACTCATCGGCCGGCTGCCGGGCGGCTACAAATTCACTCCGGCGAAGGACATCGCCGACACGATCGAATGGGCGAAGGTCCGGCGAATACGGCCCGAACGCTGGCACGACGAAGGCGGCGATCGCGCGCCTGTCCCGGCCGACATATTCGCCCGGCTCTACCGCGACTACGAGAAGGCCAAGACTCGGGCAGGCGTGCTCGATTTCGAGGACATGCTCGTGCTGACGGTGGAGCTGCTCGAAAGCGACCCTGAAGCGGCCTCGCTCGTCCGGTCGCGCAAGCGCTGGTTCAGCGTCGACGAGTACCAGGACACGAACCCCCTCTGCGAGAGGCTGCTCGAGCTGTGGCTCGGCGAGTCGCGGGACGTGGCGGTCGTGGGCGACCCGGACCAGACCATCTACACGTTCACCGGCGCCACTCCGGACTTCCTGCTGAGCTTCGGCGAGCGCCATCCGGGGGCACGGACGGTGACGCTCGCGGACAACTACCGCTCGAGCCCGCAGATCCTGGCGCTGGCGAATCGGCTGGTCGCCGGCGGCCCGAGAGGGGCGCTGAAGGCCACGCGGCCGGATGGTCCGGCGCCATCCATCCGCCGGTTCGCCGACGTCGACGCGGAGATCCGCGAGATCGTGGCCTGGGTTCGGGCGGTGGGCGCCGCAGGGGTCGAGCCCGCGGAGACGGCCGTCCTCGTCCGGACCAACGCCCAGCTACCGCCCATCGAGGACGAGCTGACCCGGGCCGCCATCGGCTTCACGGTCCGGGGCCAGCGGTTCTTCGACCGGCGCGAGATTCGCGAAGCTCGTCAGGTGCTCGCCCGCGCCCGGCCGGCGGAGACCGGCGGCGCGCTCGCCGATGCTGTGGAGCGGCTCTTCGTCGAGAAGCTCGGCCTCGACGACGTGGCCGCGGACGCGGGTCGGGAGGGCCGCGAGCGGACGGCGTCGCTCGAGCTGCTCCTGGGGATCGTGGCGGATCTAGCGGCCGCGGATCCCGCGCTGACCATCGACGGCGTCCTCGCCGAGCTAGAACGACGTTACGCGGCCGAAGGTGAAGCCGCGACCGGCGGCGCCAACCTGCTGACCTACCACCGAGCCAAAGGCCTCGAGTGGGACGCTGTCTACCTGCCGGCGCTGGACGAAGGCATGCTGCCGATCCGGCAGGCCAAAGAGGCGGAGGAGATAGCCGAGGAGCGCCGCCTGCTGTACGTCGGGATCACTCGGGCGCGAAGGTTCCTGGTGTTGTCGTCCTCGTCGCGGCGGCCGTCGCGATTCCTCGCCGAGCTGGAGCCGCAGGCCGCGGGCAAGGGCCGTTCGCGGCGATCGATTGCCGGCAAGGGCGCGGTTCGAGTGCTGCCCGGGGCGCCCGTGGCCGTCCCGGTGGAACCGGACGATCGCGTCCTCGAAGCGCTGCGCATCTGGCGCCGCGAGCGGTCGCTCGAGGACAACGTGCCCGCGTACGTCGTCGCCCACGACACCACGCTCGCCCAGATCGCCGACGAGCGCCCGCGCACCCTGCCCGCCCTGCGCCGGGTCAAGGGCATGGGCCCGGCCAAGCTCGACCGCTACGGCGCCGAGATCCTGGCGGTCATCGCTGCCGAGGCGTAGGCGGGGCGCAGGTGACGGTGTCCGCATGCGCGCACGGAGCGGTCATACGTATTTTGACGTATGCCTAAATGGGCCATTCGGCCCATGGCGCAACAGGACCCTCGGGTCTAGGTTGGCGGGCGCGTCGGTCTCCGGGGCATCTCTCCGTGGGAGCGGAGGCATGCCGACCGGCCGGTGCACCGCTTCCGCTCGTGCCGGGGGGTTGCCCGGGCAATCGGGGGGAGTCGCCGGCCAATAGGCACCGGCCATGCGCCGAGGGTCTCGGGCCGCGGGTTGTGCGCGCGGCACGGGACCGCCTGTGGCCGCCGAGAGTTGCTCGGCGGCTCTGGATCGCACAGGACGCGATCACCTGACGCCGTTCCCCTTCGTTCGGGGCGAACGGGGGCGACGGCACGAGGAGGGCTCTTCTTCATGAGGCGGATCATCGCTTCCCTGTTCGTCGTCGTGGCGGTTATGGGCGCTGGGGTCCTCGCCACGGGCGCGTACTTCCAGGTCAAGACCGAGGTCGACGGAGTCCAGTTCCAGGCAGGATCGGCCAATATCGGGCTGGCTGCTTGCGTCAACGCCGGATGCACCCTCGACCTACCGCCCGGCCCTGCCGGTGGAGTTGTGGTGCCACCGAGCGCGCTTCCTGTGATCGGGCCGGTCGGACCTGGCTACAGCCAGACCTTCTGCCTGGCCGTCATGGCGATCGGCTATGACCTGAACATCACTCAGAAACTGTCTGGACTCAACGATCCTCACGGGCTGTCGACGGCGATCGATCTCACGATCGTGCCGGCCGATGGAGCTTGTCACGCAACCGGTGCCGCGCTCGTAAGCAACACGCTGAACAACTACAACGGCTGGGAGCAGCCAATGGCAACGCCTCTCACCGTCGGTGGAACCGCCTTCTTCCTCGAGACGCTCTCGTGGAATAGCGCGGCCGACCAGAGCAACCAGAACGGCCTCGAGGGCGCAACGCTCTCCTTCAACGCCGTCATCGCGGGCACGACTCCGCACTAGTCCGGCCATGGGCGGGGAGCGGCCTGGCCGTCGCTCCCCGTCTTCTCAGTGGTGACGACATGACCACTCGATTTCTGCGAGGGGCCTGGCCCGCGGTCCAGATGGCGCTGTGGATGCTGGTCGTAGCCGTGGCAGTGCTGCTCGCGCTGCCTCGCTTCACCTCGATCGACATCCTGATCGTGCGGGGTGGCAGCATGGAGCCTGCCATTCACTTGGGCTCGATCGAGGTTGTCAATCGCAACGACCGAACGCCTGTTGTGGGCGCAGTCGGCGTCTTCCAGGATCAGGGAGGCGGCCTCGTCTCTCATCGGATCGTCGCGGTCGACGCAGGACTCATACAGACCAAAGGCGACGCCAACGCCGCACCCGACCTTACGCCACGCTCGCCCGATTCGATGGTCGGGACGGTGCTGTTCAGCATTCCGTACCTCGGGTACATCCTGCACGTGCTGGAACTGCCACTCGTGTTCTTCCTCCTGCTGCTCTTGACGGGCGGGGTGATCGTCGCTGGCGAGGTGCGGGCGATCATGCGTGAGGTCCGCAAGCTCCGGAGCGCTCGGCGGGAGGCAGCTTCAAACGAGCCCGGCGATGCTTAAGCGTCACTACCGCACGCGGCTCGCACTCGAGTTGCTGTTTCTGGCGCTCGTAGCCGTCTGCACCTCCGTGGCGACCATCGCGTCGACGTCCGCCTACTTCCAGGTCTCAGTGACGATCCCGATCGAACTGTCCCTCGCGAAGTCGACCGCGACGCCTGCTCCTGCTCCGACTCCGACTCCGATTCCGACTGCGACGCCGACAGCGGAGCCGACGCCGACAGCCGAGCCGACTGCGACAGCCGAGCCGACTGCGACGCCAACGGCCACGCCCTCGCCTACCGCCGGCCAGGCCGCCACGCCCACGCTCGGGCCAACGCCGACGGAGGTCGTCGCCGGCGAGACGGCAACGCCTGGACGAACCGCAAGGCCACCGGCAACCAGCACGAATCAGGGTACCGGGGCCGAGGGACCGGCTTCGATGCTCCCACTGCTGATCTGCGCTGCGTTCGGCATCCTCGGGCTGGTGTCGGTGGAAAGCCAGCGTCGCAAGCTGGGCAGCGGCCAGCCTCAGTCCGCCAGACCGCTGGATCGGGCGGGTGGCAGACGAGCCTGACGTCCGCAACGCCTGCGGACTCGGATAATGACCGTGCCGGCCGGGAGTGCAGAATTCCCGGCACATGGAACGCAAGTGGCTGATCCTGACGAGCGTGTCGCTCGGGTCGTTGATGGCGACTCTGGACGGCAGCATCGTCAACATCGCCCTCCCGGCCATTCAGAAAGACTTCGCGATCGACCTTACGACGGTCGAATGGGTCGTCGTCGCCTACCTGCTCGTAGTCGGCAGTCTGCTCCTGCCGTTCGGACGGCTCGGCGAAGTGCTCACCTTCAAGCGCGTTTACCTCGTCGGCTTCGCGATCTTCACCGTGGCGAGCGTCTGCTGCGGTCTGTCGCCCGATGAGCTCGCCCTGATCGGGTTCCGGGTAGTCCAGGCGATCGGCGCGGCCATGATCATGGCCATGGGGCCGGCCATCGTGGCCCGGACCTTTCCGGCGAGCGAGCGCGGGCGAGCCCTCGGGCTCAACGGCATCAGCGTCTCGATCGGGCTCAGCCTTGGCCCGGCCCTGGGTGGCATCCTCACCCAGGAAGCGACGTGGCGGGCCATCTTCCTGATCAACGCCCCCATCGGCATCATTGCCATTCTCTGGGCGGCCCGGATCCTGCCCGCCGAAGAGGGCGGTCGGGGTCAATCGTTCGATGTCCGGGGCGCGCTCCTTTCCGGAGTGGCGCTCTTCTCGCTCCTTCTGGCGCTGAGCGAGGGCCAAACCTGGGGCTGGACGAGTCCCGTGATCGTGCTTCTGGCGCTCGCATTCGTGCTGCTCGGGGCGGGCTTCATCTGGGTAGAACGGCACGCCATCCAGCCGATGATCGATCTGGCGCTCTTCCGCATTCGCCCGTTCAGCGCCGGGCTGGCCAGCGTTGTGGTCGCATTCGCCGGCCTGTTCACCGCGACGTTCCTGCTGCCGTTCTTGCTCCAGCAGGCACGCGGCTTCGATCCGATCGAGGCCGGCCTCCTGCTGACGCCGGTCCCGATCGCGATGGCGGTCGTGGCGCCGCTGAGCGGCTCGATCTCGGACCGCCTGGGGCCGCGGCTGCCCGCGACCGCGGGCATGGTCATGATGGTTCTGGGCCTGCTGTCGCTCACCCAGCTGCCGGTGGACTTCTCCCTGCCGGACCTGATCTGGCGACTCGTGCTGCTCGGCATCGGGCAGGGGCTGTTCATGAGCCCGAACAGCAGCGCGGTTCTCGGTTCAGTTCCACGGCCGCGTGTGGGCACCGCGTCCGGCACGCTGGCCCAGATGCGGGTCAACGGCCAGGCTTTGGGCATCGCCTTGAGCGCGGCGATCGTGGCGATCCGGCTGCCGGTGCACCTCTCCGAAGCGGGATCGGCCGGCGGCGCGGCCCAGGGGATCGCCCTCGCCGGTGCGATCCACGATGCCTTTGTCGTGGCAGCCCTGATCTGCTGCGTGGGCGTGGTCGCGAGCCTGGTCCGCGGATCGGCCGCCCACCACGAAAGCCAATCTGTTCCCGCCGTTCGGGTGGAGCAAGGCGAGGGCGTCACGTAACGGCCCCGGCGCGGGGGCGGGTCGGCGCCGGAACGTACCCCCCAGGTACGTATCGACCGGTCAGATCGCTCGCGTACCTCCCAGGTTCGGACTCGACCCGTTAGCCGGCCGGTTCGTACCTCCCAGGTACATTTCCGCCTCCCGCCGTGCTCCCGTACCTCCCAGGTTCACAATCGACCCCGCGAGCCGCTCTTGTGTACCTCCCAGGTACGCCGCTCGGCGGCGGCGCCCTGAATTTCGCCCGAAGCTCGCCGCTGCTATCCTTTGCCTTCGCGCGCGCCTGTAGCTCAGCGGATAGAGCGTCGGCCTCCGGAGCCGAAGGTCGCAGGTTCGAATCCTGTCGGGCGCGCCAATGTCTTGAGTCGGGACATCACCACCGGCGCCGTGCGAGCTCGCTCGAGGGTGAGCT
>DAHXON010000077.1:16322-16785 GCA_027364875.1 Chloroflexota bacterium | reverse complement strand
AACGGCTGGCCGAGAAGGACAGTGTCCCCGTCGATGCCGTTCGCGTTACCGGTGCCGTGATAGAGCAGGACGCCGCCGGCTCGGGCGTGAGTCATCACCGTTTCGATCATTCGAGCCTTGCGCGGGAAGGCCGCCTTCGTCCGCCGGTCGGCCACCAGCTCCACGCCCACCATCAGTCCCCGGCCGCGGATGTCCCCGACGTTCGGGTGACCTCCGAGGCGGGTCTCGACCAGGGAGCGCAGCAGCTCGCCTTTGGTTCTGCTGGCCTCGACCAGGTTCTCCGACTCGAGGATCCGCAGAACCTCCGAGGCCACCGCCGCGCCAACCGGCGAGTGGCTGTACGTGAACCCGTGGACGAAGCCGCCGGCGGCGGTGATGGTTTCGTAGACTTCGCCGCTCGCGACGGCCAGGGCAAACGGGAAGTAGCCTCCGGCGACGCCCTTCGCCGCGGACATCACGTCGG
>DAHXON010000077.1:0-16312 GCA_027364875.1 Chloroflexota bacterium | reverse complement strand
GTGAGCGTGTGAATGTCTTCGCCAGTACGATAGGCCTCCACCAGCAACTTGTCGCCGGAGAAGTGCGCCAGCAGGCGCAACTCGATCTGCGAGTAGTCGGCTTTGAGCAGAACGTGACCGGGCTCGGCGACGAAGGCGGCCACACGACCCTCGCCCGCTTCGGCGATGGTCCGCTCCAGCTCGTCCACGAGGGCTTGCGTGTCGCCCAGAGCGTGGGCGGCGGCCTCTCCGCCACGATACGGGTACGCGGCGCTGACGTGGAGGAAGCGGCCCAGCCACGGCTCGTACGGCCGCCGCAGCGGCTCGCGGCCGGAGAGATCGAGCGCGCCCATCGAGTTGCCGTGATAGGAGCCGTGCCTGGCGATCACCACCGTCCGATCCGGCTCGCGACGCGCGAGATGGTACGAGCGGACGAGCTTGAGGCAGCTCTCGATCGCCTCGGAGCCACCGCTGACGGGGTAGATCGCCGGGTCGTCCACGGGCAGATGGGGGCCGACGGCGCGCGCGTACTTCTCGAGCGGCTCGTTCGTGAAGGTGGTCCCGTGGACGTACGTGAAAGCGGCCGCCTGGTTCCGCATCGCTTCGACGATGGACTGGCGGCCGTGGCCCACGTTGACGACGATCGCGCCGCCGGCGGCGTCGAGATACGCTCGCCCTTCGGTGTCCCAGATCGTGGCGCCCTCGGCCCGGGCCGCGACCGGCAACCCGCCTCCGAGAACTCGCTGGAAGACTCTCCCGGTGGTCGTGCCCGCCTCGCGCGGACTCTCCGTGATGCTCATGCGCCGATTGTAGGCTCAAGTCACGACGCAGCCGGCCGGCGCAAACGCCTTCGAGCCGCAAGCGGCGCCACTCGCGGGCCACACGCGCTGCCGCTTTTTTGCCGCGCGGCGGCCGGCACGACCGCGAATCTCCGATTCGCCATTGACGCGGCGGCCACCCCGATGTATGCCGGAAGCGCGGAGGTTTGGCCATGCTTACCCGGGTAGCCCACGAGCATCACGATCGGTTGTGGCAGTACGTTGACCAGCTGGACGCCCTGGCGGACTGCCTGAACCCCGACTGTCTGGACAGCGGTCGCCTGCGGGACCGCCTGCCTGAGCTGAGGGAGCTCCATCGCTGTCTGAGGGACGTTCTCCTGCCTCACATGGAGGCGGTCGAGTTCGCCGTCTACCCGACCATCGAACGGCTCCTGGCCGGCAGCGGGAAGACGGCTCCGATGGCCGTCGAGCATGTGGAAATCCGCCGCCTGGTCGCGCAGATCGGCGAGTTCGCGGAGAACCCGGACGCCCACGAGGACCGAGCGGCGGTCCTCGGGCTGCGCCGGGTCGCCCTCAGGCTGCACGCCCTCCTCAGAGCGCACCTCTCGGAAGAGGAGCTGTACATCCCCATCCTCGAGAACACCCTGACGTCCACGCAGGAGGCGGCGCTCGCGAGGGCGCTCGACCACGTGGCGGCCGAGAAGCTCTAGACCAGCCGAGGTCTACTCGCGGGTTACAGGTCGAGACTCGCCCCGCCGGACCTGCCTGCGATGTCCAGCACGCGGATTCGTGACCGACGTACCGCCCGGCCGGGACGTCCGGCCCGTCCGTCGTGAGTTCATACATGCAGAATGTCGAAGTATTCGTAGTAAGCGAATAGATAACGAACGGCAGTCCATTCGGCCAGGCGCCGGTCGCCTTCTGCTCAGGCGGCACCGGTCGCGAGTCGGTGTATCGCCGACATCGTTCGACACGAGCTCAGCCGCCGAGGTATCGAATGCTCAGGACTTCTCCGGACATTTACGGCCTGCAGGCGTCCCTTCTCAAGACGATCGCCAGCCCCCGACGCCTGGAGCTGATCCACCTGCTCGGCGAGAGCGGGCCCCTGGAAGTGCGGAAGATGGCCGAGCATTTCGGCATGCCGCAACCGGCGATCTCGCAGCACCTTGCCGCCCTGCGGAGCGCGGGGCTCGTGGAGGCTGTTCGCGACGGACGCGAGGTCCGCTATCAGCTAGCCGATCCCGAGATCGTCGCCGCCTGCGGCCTGATGCGCCAGGTACTGATCCGGCGGATCGCCCGCCTGGGAGACCTGGCCGCCGCGTATGCGAGTCAGACGCCGGCACCCGAACCCCTCCAGGCACTCAAGTAAGCAACCACAGGAAACCCTGCTCAACCAGACACCCAGAACGGAGTCACCAATGACCGCTCTCTCCACTGCCGAACTCGAAACCGTGGCCGCTGCAGAGACCGTGGATGCGCGCGGCGCGGCCTGCCCGGGCCCGCTCCTCGAAGCCAAGAAGTCCATGGGCAGCATCCCCGTCGGCGACGTGATCGAGCTGTGGTCGACCGATCCGGTCACCAAGACCGACGTCGCCGCCTGGGCCGGCAAAGTCGGCCACGAGTATCTCGGCTCGATCGAAGCTGATGGCTACGACCGCGTCTTCATCCGCCGGGGCAAGTAGCCTCCGGCAACAAACCTTCGAACCGGAGCGGCCCCCTCGCTCTGGTTCGGCATGCGCCGCGAAAGGGCTCAGGAGATTCCATCGATGACCGTGTTGGCCGCACCAGCGGAAGGTGGAACAGCGACTCGGGCGCCGAGGATCCTCGTCTTCTCGACGAACAACATCTCGGACCCGGGCATCGACCTGGCCGGTAGCAATCACCTCCACTACTCGCCGGGCGTTCGCGTCATCGCCATGCCCTGCACGAGTGGCATCCGGCCGTCCTGGATCCTGCACGCGATCCGGCAGGGTTTCGAGGGTGTCTTCATCGCCTCGGACGGCGACGAATGTGCGTACCTGGCCGATTGCGCCAAGCGGGCTTCTCGAATCGTCTCGGAAGCGCAGGCGCTGCTGCGCCAGAACGGCTACGACGCGAACCGGCTCCGAATGGCCGCCATCTGCTCGGTGTGCGCCGAGAACTTCGCCAAGCACATGAATGGTTTCTCCGACGCGCTGGTGGCGCTCAGAGCCAAGGAAGCGGCGGCGGCTGCGGCCGCGAGCCAGGCCAGTGCCGGTGGCGACGCCCCGGCCGGGGCGGGAGCGACGAAATGACCACGTACGACGCGCTCGTAGTCGGCAGCGGCATCGCCGGCATGGAATCGGCGCTCAAGCTCGGGGACATGGGCTACAAGGTCCTTCTCGTCGAGAAGGAAGCCAGCGTCGGCGGGCGGATGATCCTGCTGTCCAAGGTCTTCCCCACTCTCGACTGCGCCAGCTGCATCTCCACGCCGAAGATGGCGGCCTCGATCCATCACCCCAACGTGACGGCCATGACGTACGCCGAGGTCGACGGCATCGAACGGCTCGACGGCGGCCGGTTCAAGGCGAAGGTCCGCCAGAAGCCCCGCTTCGTCGACGAGGCGGCCTGCACCGGCTGCCAGCAGTGCGAGCTGGCCTGCACCGTGGCCGTCCCGGATCAGTTCAACTACGACCTGGTCGCCCGCCGGGCTGCCTACATCGCCTTCCCGCAGGCCGTGCCGAAGAAGGCCGTCATCGAGCGGCAGGGCACCTCGCCGTGCTCCTACACCTGCCCGGCCGGCATCAAGGCCCACGGTTACGTCTCGCTGATCCGCAGCGGCGAGTACGAGAAGGCCTTCCAGCTCGTGCTGGAAGCGACGCCGCTCGTGGGAACCCTCGGCCGCGCCTGCTACGCGCCGTGTGAGGGCGAGTGCACTCGCGGGTCGCTGGAGGGCTCGCTGCCGATCCGGCGCCTCAAGCGCTTCGCCGCGGACACTCATTACGCGTCCGAGAGCGGCCCCCACGTAGAAGTGCCACCCACCAACGGCAAGAGGGTGGCCGTTGTCGGATCCGGTCCCGCCGGTCTGACTGCCGCCTGGCAACTCGCCCGCCGCGGATACGCGGTCAAGATCTTCGAGGCCGCGCCCGTGGCCGGCGGGTTCCTTCGCATCGCTCTGCCTGCCTACCGCCTGCCGGCGGAGGTCGTGGAGCAGGACATCGCCAACGTGACCGCGATCGGCGTGGAGATCGCCACGAACGCCCGCGTCACCGACGTGGAGACGCTGCGCAAGGACGGCTACGACGCGGTACTGCTGGCCACGGGAACGCCGCGTTCCACTCCGCTGGGCGTCCCCGGCGAGAAGCTCGAGGGCGTCTACGGCGGCCTCGACTTCCTGCGGGCCGTTCGCCTGGCCGGCACCGCGGCCGCCGCGGACAATCCACTCGCCGACCGTCACGGCAAGAGGGTCGTCGTGGTCGGCGGCTGCAACGTGGCAATGGACGCCGCCCGAACGGCGGTCCGCCTCGGCGCCACGGAAACCACCATCGCCTATCGCCGCGGGCGCGAAGAGATGCCGGCCCACACGGCCGAGGTCGAGGACGCCGAGCGCGACGGGGTCCGCTTCTCGTTCCTGGTGGCGCCGGTCGAGGTGATCGGCGACACCGCCGGACGCGTCACGGATCTGCGCTGCCGGCGCATGGCTCTCGGCAAGCCGGATGCCTCCGGCCGTCGCCGCCCCGAGCCGATCGCCGGGAGCGACTTCACGATCCCCTGCGACGCGGTCGTCGCCGCCGTCGGAATGGCGGCCAAGGGCGCCGTTTATGGCGGCGGCGTCGCCGCCAACGAGAACGGCACGCTGGCCGCGGACAAGCAGACGCTCCAGACCAACGTTCCGTGGGTCTTCGCCGCCGGCGACGCCACCACCGGCGCGTCGGACATCACCCGCGCCGTCGGCCAGGGTCGCCGCGCCGCGCACATGATCGACCGCTGGCTGAACGGCATGCCGCTCGCCGATTTCGAGCTGGACAGCCTCCTCGAGGTGGTCGACAAGAACAAGGTCACGAGCCGCCAATCGGCCTACGCCCGCCACGGAATCCACGGCGGTGTCGTGGAAGGCCCCGCGCCCGCCGCGGCCCTCACTTTCGACGAGATCGAGGCTCCCCTCACGGAAGAGCAGGCCCGCAACTCGGCCGGCGACTGCCTGGATTGCGGCGTCTGCTCGGAGTGCCAGGAGTGCGTCAAGGCCTGCCCGTCGGACGCCATACACCTCGACATGAAGGAGCACGTTGAGGAGGTGGAGGTCGGCGCGGTCGTCGTAGCCACCGGCTACAAGCTCTTCACCGCGGACGCGAAGCCCGAGTACGGCTTCGGCCGGTACAAGAACGTGATCACCGGCACGCAGATGGATCGCCTCCTCGCCCCCACGCGGCCATTCAACACGGTGCTGCGGCCCGGCGACGGCAAGGTTCCCGAGCGGATCGCCTACGTCATGTGCACGGGCTCCCGCGACGAAACCGTGGGCAATCCGCTCTGCTCGAGGTTCTGCTGCATGTACTCGATCAAGCAGAACCAGCTCGTCATGGGCGCCCTGCCGCTCGCCGAGGTCACCGTCCACTACATGGACATGCGGGCCGCGGGCAAACGCTACGACGAGTTCTACGAGAGCGCGAAGGCCATGGGCGCAACCTACGTCAAGGGCCGGATCGCGAGGATCACCGAAAAGCCCGACGGCAACCTGATCCTCCGCTACGAGGACATCGAGCACGGCGGCTCGATCGAGGAGGCCGAGTACGACATGGTCGTGCTGGCAGTCGGCGTCCAGCCCAACCGCGACGCCGAGAAGTTGTTCGGGATCGCGGCCGACGGCGAGGGCCCCCGGAGTCCGGCCGGCGCGGGGCTCGAGTTCGACGAGTACCACTACGTGGCCGAGGTCGACGAGGATCTGAGTCCGGGCAAGACGTCCATACCCGGCGTATTCGTGGCCGGCACGGCGTCGGGCGCGAAGGATATCGCCGACTCGATCGTCCATGCCGGAGCGGCGGTCGCTCAGGTCGCCGCCCACCTCGAAGCGGCCAAGAAGGAGGCCGTCGCATGAGCGCGCCGAAGTTCGAGTGGAACCCCGAGACGGCTCCGGCGAACCCGCGCCAGGGCGGGCCTGATGAAGCCCAGCCGGCTCACGAGGAGAAGGCCCGTCGCATCGGTGTCTACGTCTGCCACTGCGGCGGCAACATCTCCGACTACGTCGATGTCCAGGCGGTCGTCGACGCGGTCAAGGACGAGCCGGGCGTGGTGGTCGCCAAGCACACCGTCTTCGCCTGCTCGGACGCGGGCCAGCAGGAGATGCAGGAAGACATCGAGGCCAACCATCTCGACGGCCTCGTCGTGGCTTCGTGCTCGCCCAAGCTTCACGTCGTGACATTCCGCGGCGTGGCCAAGCGCTCGGGCCTGAACCCGTACGAGTACAACCAGGCGAACATTCGCGAGCAGGTCAGCTGGACGCACACCAACGACCCGGAGGGCGCCACTCACAAAGCGATCGGCGTCGTCCGCGGCGTAATCGGACGGACGCGTCTATCGGACCCACTCGAGCCGCTCGAAGTCAAGACGCAGCAGAGGGCCCTGGTCATCGGCGGCGGCATCTCCGGGCTGCGAGCGGCAATCGGGCTGGCTGACGTGGGCCTGGCGGTCTACGTGGTCGAGCGCGAGCGCGAGCTGGGCGGCTGGGTCGGCAAGTTCGGCCCGATGTTCCCGCACGAGCGCGAGGGCCGGGATCTGATCGCCAGCCTTGTCCAGGAAATTCGCAAGCGCCCGTCGATCACGGTCTTCACGGGCGCCGAGATCGCCAGCAAGGCCGGCAGCTTCGGCAACTACCTGGTCGGCATCCGGGTTTCCGGTTCGGGCGACTCGGCCGAGACGATCACCGTCGACGTCGGCTCGATCGTCGTCGCGACCGGTTTCGACGCCTATCAGCCGCCCGAAGGCAGCTTCGGGATGGGGCTTCCCGGCGTCATCACGCTCCCCGATTTCAAGGCCCTCGTGGACGGCACCGACGGACCGCTTCGCTTCCAAGGCAAGCCCGTCCGGAGCCTGGCGTACGTGTACTGCGTAGGTGGTCGCGGCGACGGCGGAAACGCCCACTGTTCCCGCTTCTGCTGCTCGGCAACCGCGCATACCTCGATCCGGGTGGCCGGCCTCGATCCGAAGATCCGCCAGTACCACCTCTATCGCGACATCCGAACCTACGGCTCGTTCGAGCTGCTCTATACGGAGTCGCGCAAGTCCGGGTCGGTGTACGTCAAGTACCCCGACGACGCTCCGCCGGTCGTCTCCACCGATCGCGACGGCCTCAAGGTGACGGTCCGAGACCTTCTCTCGGGCGACGAAGAGCTCGAGATCCCCGTGGATTTGGTCGTCCTGGTAACGGGCGCCGTCCCCCGCAAGAACGACGGGCTCGTCGGCATCCTGAAACTGCCGATCGGCCGGGACGGATTCTTCAACGAGATCCATCCCAAGCTCCGGCCGGTCGAGACAGTCGTGGACGGTGTCCTCATCGCGGGAGCCAGCCAGGGCCCCAAGAGCTCGGCCGAGAGCGTGGCTTCCGGCCTGGCGGCCGTGACCCAGAGCGCGGCAGTGCTCAAGAAAGGCGTGGCCGAGCTCGATCCGCTCGTGGCCACGGTCGATCCGGACAAGTGCACGTGGTGTGGCAAGTGTGAGAACGCCTGCCCATACGGCGCGATAGAGAAGCTCTCGCTCAACGGGCGCGAGGTCGCGACGATCGGCGAGGCCACGTGCAAGGGCTGCGGAGGCTGCGTGCCCGTGTGCCCGGAGAACGCGATCGATCTACGCGGCTACACCGACGGCCAGATCACGGCAATGATCGACGGCCTGCTCGAGGAGGCAATGGCATGAGCGCCGAGACACCGACGCCGCGCGGGCCCCTGGCGCCCGCCGCGCCGAGCCGCGACCCGCGCGAGATCGTCCGCGAGGAGACCTTCATGCGCCGCCGCGTACTCGACGTCCTGGCCGACGGGCCGCACACCGTGCCCGAGATTGCCGAAGCGCTGGGACGGCCGGCGCACGAGGCGATGTTCTGGGTCATGGGTCTGCGCCGCTACGGCTGGATCACCGAGACCCCGGGCGGCGCCCCGGACGGCTACTTCCGATATCAGGCAGTCGAGCGGGAGGTGCGGCGATGACCGCACGAGTCGACACCAACCTCTACCCGGAGCTGCGCCGCTTCGGCGCCTCGGACATCTCCGCCTGCTTCAACTGCGGCCTCTGCACGGCGACGTGCCCGCTCTCGGTGAATGGGGCGTCGTTCCCGCGGCAGATATCGCGCTACGCCCAGCTCGGACAGCGCGAGAAGCTGCTGGCCAGCCCGGAGCTGTGGAGCTGCTACGGCTGCTCCGAGTGCACCGAGAAATGCCCCACCCAGGCGGACCCGGCCTCCTTCATGGCCGCGGCACGCCGCTACGCCGTGGCGAGCTACGACAGGACCCACCTGGCCTATCTCCTGGCGACGTCGGGGTTGTTCACGGCGTTCTTCGTCACCGCGCTCGTCGCGGTCCTGGCCGGGTTCATGTACTACGTCCACGGCCCCGCGGACGGCTCGCGCCTCGTCCTCTTCGAGTTCGTGCCGGAAGACACAATCCACTGGATGGGCATCGCGGTCATGGCCGTCATGGGCGTGGCCGCGCTGATCGGTATCGTGGAGATGGTCCGAAGAGTCCTGCGCGGCCCCGCCGCTCTGACGAGCAAGGCCGCGGCCCGAAAGGCCGTGCCGGCGGCCTGGGACACCATCGCGGTCGAGACGCTCGGGCAGAAGCGGTTCCGCGAGGACTGCGCGGATGCCGCCGACCCCGTCTACGCCACGGAGGCGGACGATCCGGACGCTCGCCGGCCACTCTACCTGCGCCGCTGGTTCCTCCACTTCGCCACGATGTGGGGTTTCCTGGGGCTGCTCGGCGCCACGATCCTCGACTACGGCCTGGCGTTCTTCAACATCGTCCCCACCGGAACCGCCCAGCCCATCTACTACCCCGTCCGCCTGCTGGGCACGCTGGCCGGCGCGGCCCTGATCTACGGGACCACGATCCTGATGTACCGGCGCCTCCAAAAGAGCGACCGCGCGAGCCAGAACTCCACGGTCTCCGACTGGACGTTCCTCTCCATGTTGTGGCTCGCGGGCGCCAGCGGCTTCATCCTGGAACTGGCGCTCTACCTGCCGCAGGCGCCCTCCTGGGGCTACGGCGTCTTCCTGCTCCACGTGTCGGTGGCGATGGCCCTGGTCCTGCTCGTTCCGTTCGGCAAGTTCGCCCACGTCCTCTACCGGCCGGTGGCGCTCTTCGCCATCCGCCTCCGCGGCTGAAGTCCGGCCGGGCCCGTCTCGACGGCGCGGCCCGGCTATCCTCTGTGGCGGGAATCAGGGAGGTATCGCTGTGGCCAGCAAATCCGGACGTTCGTCGAAAGAACGAGCCGCCAGACGATCCGCGCCGCCGCCTTCGAACAAACGCGACCTCTACCTCGCCCTTGCCGGCATCACGGCCGGGATAGTGGTCATCGCGGTGGTCGTGGCGGCGCTGGTCGGATTGTTCGGCTCGTCCTCCTCGCCGGCGGCCGTCACGGGCGAGACCGTCGTCCACAGCGGCAACGGCACCTACACGAACGTCACGGCCGATCGCCTGGCCGACATGCTCAAGGCCAAGGACTTCACCCTGGTCAACGTCAAGACGCCGTACATCGGCGAGATCGACGGCACGGACCTGTACATCCCGTACGACCAGCTGGCGGCCCGGGCCAACGAGCTTCCCCAGGCGAAGAGCGCGAAGATCCTCGTCTACTGCCGCAGCGGCGTGGAGAGCGGCGAGGCGGTCAAGACACTCCTGTCGATGGGCTACACGAACGTCTGGAACCTCGACGGCGGTATGAACGCCTGGCAGCAGTCGGGGCGGACGCTCGTCCAGAAGAGCCGGACCTGACGGGGCCGCCGTGCCCGCCTCGGCCGTCTCCGCCCTTTCGACCTACCGCGAGGGTTCGCTCCACGCAGCCCTGAAGGCCGCCTACACGCGACCCGGCGATCGGCCCGAGGAAGCGGTGGACGGCTTCGTGGTGGACGTCGTTCGCGACGACGAGCTGGTCGAGATCCAGACCGCCAGCTTCGCCTCGGCCGCCCGGAAGCTTCGGGCGCTGGTCGATCGCCACCGTATCCTGCTCGTCCATCCGATCGCGCTGGAGCGCTGGCTGGTTAGGGTGGATGCCGATGGGGCGATCGCGTCCCGGCGCCGGTCGCCCAAGCGCGGCCTTCCGATCGACCTGTTCGACCACCTCGTGGCCTTCCCCGACCTGCTGGCCCATCCCAACTTCCGGCTGGAGGTGGCCCTCATCCAGGAGGAGGAGATCCGCGGCCCGATCCCCGAGGGTGCTCGTTATCGATATCCGCGCCAGTGGTGGCGTCTGGATCGCCGCCTGCTCGAGGTGGTCGAGACGATCCGGGTCGACGTGCCGGCCGACATGCCCGCCCTGCTTCCGCCTCTGCCCGAAACCTTCACCTCGGCCGACATCCGGGCCGCGACGGGACGATCCAAGCGGCTGTGCACTCGAGCGGCGTACTGCCTCCAGAAGTCAGGCGCGACGGTGTCCGTCGGCAGGAGCGGGCGCCTGCAGGCCTATCGCCTGGCCGCGGCCGAGGATTCGCCCGGGCACCGGGCCGCCGAGGGTCAGTAGACCCAGGGAATGAGCTTCCGCGTCTGCTTTCGGTACAACGGGTAGTCCGGGTACCGTTCCGAGAGCCAGACCTCCTCGCGGCGCGACTTCAGGTCGAAGAAGACGGCCAGCAGCACGGCGCCGGCCAGTGACAGCGGCGATGCCGTCGCGAGTCCCCAGCCCAGGGCTCCGGCGATGAGGCCACTGTAGATCGGATGGCGGACGAGGCCGTACGAGCCGGAGCTCACGAGGCGGCCGTTCGGCAGCGGCGCCGGAAACGGCGTCAGGTTCTCTCGAAGATCGACGACGCCTCGCACGGCCAGCAAGCCGCCCCCCGCCATGAGCAGCGCTCCGACCGCGATCGTCACGGCCCGCAGCCAGCCGGACCAGGCTCCGCCGGGAAGTCCGCCGTAGGCGATCAGGGCGAACAGGATCAGCTGGGCGGCGAACCAGCCCTCCCCACGGGGACCGAGGTTCGGCAGCCGGCTCACTGGCCTGGATCCCGGCTCAGCCGGCGGCGGCTGTCTGTTGCGCGCCCAGATGCTCGGGATCGGCGTGAGGGCCGGTGACGATGACCTCGCCCTCGATGGGTGTGGTGAGATCCGGGCGCACGATCCGGTAGCGATGGTGGATCTCCACGGTGCCGGCCGACAGAACCGCCGCGACCGAGCAGTACTTCGTGGCGGACAGCTCGACGGCCCGCCGCACGGCGGCCTCTTCCAGCGATGGCCCCTCGACCTCGTGGACGACGTCGAAGCGGGTGAAGTAGGAGGGGTTGCCCTCGTGCTCCTGAGCTTCGACCGAGACTTCGTAGCGTGTCACTTCCTGACGCTTCTTCTGCAGGATCGATATCACGTCCATCGCCGTGCAACCCGCCTGCCCGACGAGGAGCATCTCGCTGGGCCGCGGTCCGCGGTTCCCTTCCTTGTTGTCCAGGACCAGTTCGTGGCCCGAACCGGATCGGGCGACGAAACGAAGACCTTCACCCGCGTATCGGGCGATTGCTGACTTGGTCACGTGTGGGCTCCTAGAGGGGACGGCGAAGGATCAGAAGAGTATCGAGTGGAGATCGGGCGGGCGGCGGAGCCTGCCGTGCCATCTCGGCCCGGTCTATCAGGAGATCGGGGTCGGAGACGAGCACGTCCGTGGCGATTTCCTCGGCGGTGAAGAGGCGAGTGGCGTCCGGGGGACCGCCCACTCCCTCCGTGACGTTGCGCGGGTGATGGGCCACGACGATCAGTCGTCCACCCGGCGCCACGGCGGCGGCCGCGGCTCGATAGACGGGGACGCGCTCGCTGATCGGCAGGTGCAGATAGACGATCACGACAAGATCGAAGGAGCGAACGGGTGGTGTCCAGGCGAGCAGGTCGTGCTCCTGCCAGTCGACCGTGACGCCGGCCGCCTCGGCCCTGGATCTGCCGTTGGCGAGCCCGACCGACGACCAGTCCACCGCGGTCACCTGCCAGCCCTGGCCGGCGAGCCAGACGGCATTGGTGCCGCTGCCGCAGGCAAGCTCGAGAGCCCGGCGGTCCTTGGGACCGGCCGCTCCGGCCAGCCCCGCCACCCCGGCGACGAGCGTCGGGTTTGGCCCTTCGCCTTCGAAGTCGCCGGCCTCGTGCCTGACGTTCCAGGCCATACGCCTCTCGTCCGACACCATCAGTCCTTCTCCAACGTACGGCCGGACCGGATCCAGGCGACGGTTCCGCCGCTCACGGACGTGGTCCCGGGGAATCCTTTGACCAGCAGGAAGTGCGTGGCCACCAGGCTCCGGTTGCCATGCTCGCAGATGACTGCAAGAGCCTTGTCGTGAGGCAGCTCGGCGACGCGGGCCGGCAGCTGGCCCATGGGTATGTGGAGGGCGCCGGGGACGCGGCCGCGCCGGAACTCCCAGTCCTCGCGAACGTCGCGGACGTTCGCCTGCCCCGCGACGAGCTGCCGATCGAGCTCGTCGACGTCTATCTCAGGTGTTCCGCGATTCCCGGTAAAGGTCACTCGTTCCTCCGTGTCGCTAGGCTGCGGCCGAATGCGCGGCCGACTGGGCGGCCGGCTGCGATCGCAGGATCGCGAGCAGGTCCGTGCTCTCGATGATCAGATGATCCTGGCCGTCGACCTTGAACTCGGCGCCCGTGTACTTGGGAAACAGGACCACGTCTCCGACCGAGACCTTGATCGTCTCGGTATCGTCCCCGATGGCGACGACTTCGCCCTTCTGGGGCTTCTCCTTTGCGGTGTCCGGAACGTACAGGCCCGAAGAAGTGACATTCTCCTCGGCGATCATCCGGACCAGAACGCGACTCCCGAGCGGCTGAACGATCTGCGACATCTACCCGACCTCCTAGTTGGCGCGCAGTCCGAGCGCGGCATCAATGCGGCTCTGGTCGAACCCGACGATGGGCCGGCCGTCGATCTCGATCACCGGCACGCCCATCTGGCCGGTCCGGCGCACGAGGTCGCGGGCCGCCGCCGGGTCCCGGCTGACGTCCACGTCCCGAAAGGCCACGCCACGGCTCCGCAGGTATGTCTTGGCCCGGCCGCACCACACACACGTGGGCGTCGAGAAGACGATGACCCGGTGACCGGGGGTGGACGAGACCGGCTTGTGCGACAGGTAGCTACCCATCAGTTCGACTCCACTGCTGCGATGACACGAACGAGACGCTCCCGCGCCTCACGCGCGACCTGCTCGATCTCGGGCGACCGGATGAAACCCATGACGGCGAGCGGATCCATTGCCTCGATCACGGTCGAACCGCCCGACGACCGGAGGACGACGTTGCAGGGAAGCAGCGTCCCGACCGACGGCTCGGCCTCGAGGGCGCGATGGGCGAGCGGCGGATTGCAGGCGCCCAGGATCAAGTACGGAGCACCGTCTATCCCGAGCCGGGCCTTCATGGTGGCCGCGACGTCGATCTCGGTCAGGATTCCGAAGCCTTCGGCCTTGAGCGCGGCCTCGACCCTGGGCCTGACCTCCGAAACGGTGCCGGCACTCGCCGTCGCCAGCACGTACGCACCCGACTCTCCAACGCGATTCGCCATATCGTTCACTCGGCTGCCTCTTGCGCGTCCGCAATATCGGACTCGGGTGGTAAGCTATCACTAATTGCGTACTTGCGCAAGTACTGGAGGATCTGGGCGTGTCCGTGGGCAGGTCTCTGTGAGCCTGGAGGCCGATCTCGGCATCTTCGTCATGAGCATCGCCGCCGGGCTCATCGGCTCGCTTGCCGGCGTCGGCGGCGGCATCCTGGTAATCCCCGTCCTGACGACCTTCTTCGGCGTGGACATACGGCTGGCTGTCGGCGCGAGCATCGTTTCGGTGATCGCCACGAGCTCCGGGGCGGCGTCGGCGTATGTTAGGGATCGCGTCACGGACATGCGGGTGGGCATGTTCCTGGAGCTCGCCACCACCACCGGGGCGGTTTGCGGCGCGCTGCTGGCCGCGGTCGTGGCGCCGGCTTTCCTGTACCTCCTACTGGGTGCCGTGGTTCTACTGTCCGCGGGCATGCAGATGTCGCGGCTCGCCGAGGAGTTCCCGCCGCAGCTGGCCGCGTCCCGACTGGCGCTCGCGCTCAAGCTGTCGTCGTCCTACCCGGACCGAAGGCTCGGCCTGGAGGTCCCCTACTCTGCCCGCCGGATACCCCTCGGCTTCGTCCTGATGTGGATCGCGGGCGCCGTCTCCGGGCTTCTCGGGATCGGCTCCGGGGTTCTCAAGGTTCTGGCCATGGATACGGCGATGCGGCTGCCGATGAAGGTCAGCTCCGCGACGAGCAACTTCATGATCGGAGTGACCGCCGCCGCCTCGGCCGGCATCTACCTCGGCCGCGGCGACGTGGATCCGCGGATCGCGGCGCCCGTGGCTCTGGGCGTCCTGCTCGGCGCGGTCATCGGGGCGCGGCTGCTGCACCACGTGTCGAACAGGTCGGTGAGGCTCATCTTCGTGCCGGTCCTGATAGCGGTCGGCCTCGAGATGATCGGACGCGGACTGGGGTTGAGCATATGAACCCGGAGCGTTTCCGCGTCATGGTCAGCACGGTGCTGCTCGTCGGAGTGAGCGTGAGCGCGCTTCTCATCGCCGCCGGCTTCGCGGCCGCGTTCGCCGTTGGGTGGCAGGGCTCGCTCGCTGGCGCGGCCCCCGCCGTCCCCGCTCTCGACGCTACGGACTTCGCCGACCTGCCGTCGCGGCTCCTCACGATGGAGCCGCTGGCGATCAGCCAGCTGGGCCTGCTGACGCTCCTGGCCACTCCCGTGCTCAGGGTGGCCGCTTCAGTGGTCGGGTTCGCACTCGAGGGCGACCGGCTCTACACCGGCATCACCTTGCTGGTGCTGTGCGTTCTGCTCGCGAGCATATTCGTGCTGCGATAGGCGGTCGCCCGGAGGCAGTGGCGCTCGCGGGCAGTGGCGCCGCGCCCCGATGCGGCGCCACCACCGTCGAACTAGATGAAGAGCGTCGAGTCCGCGTCGGTCATGAGCTGGAGGGCGGTCGCGGCGCCGGCCGGCTCGGCCATGCCGTCGATCAGGTCCTCCCGCTTGAGCCCGAACATGTCCATCGTCATCTGGCAGGGTACGAACGTGACGCCCAGCGCCTGGGCCATCTCGAGAAGGTCCTTGGGCTTGGAAACGTTGTACTTCTTGGCCAGCTTGAACATCATCCACGGACCCATGCCCATGAAGTTCATCTTGGACAGCGGGCGGTGGCTCACGCCCGGGCGCTGCATGAAGGACATCATCTTCTGCATCCAGTTCTCGCCCGTGATGCGCTTGCGGTCCTTCACGAACGTCTGGAGGCCCCAGAAGGTCACGAAGACGCTGACCTCCATCTCCATTGCCCCGGCCGTGGAGGCGAGGATCATCGTCGCCCACGTCTTCTCGAGCTCGCCGCTGTAGTCGACGATCACGAGCTTCCTGGTCTTGACGGCGCCGTCCGATGCCTCCTGGGCGGCTGGAGCTTCTGCAAGAGCGGTCATTTCGGTTCCTTTCGCGAGGTGGTTCGCCGGGGACGCCCCCGCCGGCAATCGGCTACTTGCGGCGCAGGACGAAGCGGAACTTGCCGCCGTTCGAGTCCTGCTCGACGAGAACGTTGCCGGTCGACTTCGACCAGGCTTCGAAGTCCTTCACCGAGCCCGGATCGGTCGCGATCACTTCGACGAGGTCGCCCGAGGAGACGGTCTTCATCGCCTGCGCCGTGCGGACGATCGGCAGCGGGCAGGAGAGTCCGCTCGCGTCCACCTTGAGCTTGATGTCGAGATCGGTCATGGCCACAGTTCCCTTTCGTTGGTCGTCGAGCCGTCCCGCCGCGGCCCGCCAGTCCTTTGGACTAGATGAACACCATCTGGCCGTCGCCAGCGTTGATGAGGAAGGCGGCGACGCCCGAGACGCCGTCGACCATGGGATCGAGATCCGATTGGGCGAGCTTGAGAATGTCCATCGACAGCGAGCAGGCCTGGATGTCGACGTCGCCCAGCTCCTTGGCGGCCTGCAGGGTGGCGACCCAGTCGCCCTTACCGGTCTTGAGAGCTTCCTTGACGGCCGCGGCACCCGCCTCGCCGGCCTCGGGTGCGAGACCGTGGTCGGCGGCGATGCGGTCGGCCCGGAAAGCGTCCAGGCCCCAGTACTGGAGGAAGATCCGAACGGGTCTGCCCAGCGCTGCGGCGCCGGCCGCGAGGACCGCGGCTGCCTGGAGCTTGTCGTCGGTGCCGGAGAAGAGCACCAGGTTGATCGGTTCGTCCATCGGGGTCACCTCAGCCGGCGCCGGTACGCGATGCGGCGGCAAGGGCACGCTCGGTGGTCGGCTGGGGCCGTTCGGAGAGCTCGCCAAGGCGGGCGAGACGGCGCATCAGGACGCCCCGCATGAGGCTGCACGCGGCAAGGACCTCCGGATCGGTCAGCCGATACCGGAC
>DAHXON010000076.1 GCA_027364875.1 Chloroflexota bacterium | reverse complement strand
CGCCTGCGTCGAATGGTGAATTCGGGGGCCCCCATCGAGGTGTGCCCGCTACCGACCGCGGTCGCTACACTGCCGGCGTGCTGCCTGCATCCACCGAGCAGGCTACCCGCCAGCCACAGCCAGTCGGACAGATGACGAACAAGACCAGACCGGACGGGACGATCCTCGAGGCGCGGAATCTGACCAAGCGCTTCAAGCTGGGCGACCATACCGTGGACGCCCTTCGCGGAGTCAGCCTGAGCGTCCACCGCGGCGAATTCGTGGCCCTGATGGGTCCCTCGGGTTCGGGCAAGAGCACGCTCCTCCAGCTCCTCGGCGGATTGGACCGGCCGACCACCGGTGAAGTCGTCCTCGACGGCGAGGTCGTGAGCCGGCTCAGCGACACCCAGGCGACCCGGCTGCGACGAGAGAAGACCGGCTTCGTCTTCCAGTTCTTCAATCTGATTCCGCTTCTCGACGTCTACGAGAACGTGGCTCTGCCGTACACGATCGCGGGCACGGATCCCCGGCACGGCGACGCCGCCAGGCGGATCAAGGAAGTCCTGGCCCTCGTGGATCTCGTGGGCCGCGAGGACAATCGGCCCGATCAGCTTTCGGCCGGAGAGCAGCAGCGGGTCGCCCTGGCTCGAGCGCTCGTGACCGGCCCCGCGATCCTGCTCGCGGACGAGCCAACCGGGAACCTGGACTACGCCACCGGCGGCGAGATTCTCGACGAGCTGTGGCGCTCCTGCGACGAGCTCGGCCAGACCATCGTCCTGGTCACGCACGACGCCCGGGCCGCGGCCCACGCGGATCGGGTCCTGGTGATCGGCGACGGCCAGATCCGCGACGAGATCACGCTGGGACGGCGAAAGGACAGCGATCCAACTCCTCTGATCGCCCGCCTCGCCCAGCTGGGCCTCTAGCCTCATGCGGCGCCTATCGTCCCTGGCCTGGCGGAGCCTTCGAGCCCAGCCGCTCAGGAGCATCCTCACCGGCGCCGGGATCGCGCTCGGAGTGGCGGTCCTGTTCGCTTCGCTGTCCGCGGGCGCGACCATGGACGCCGCCGTGGATCGTGCCGCGGCCGACGAAATAGGCCACGCCGTCCTGCGCGTCCAGGCGCTCGAGGAACGCGGGCTCGCCCCGGAGACAGTGACGGCCATAGAGGAGGCGCATGGAATCTCCGTTGCCGCTCCGGCGCTGCAGCGCAAGACGTACCTGGCCGCCGGCCTGAACCAGACCGCCTCGGAGCGCCTGCCCAGCCCCGTGACGGTCCTCGGAGTGGATCCGGTCGCCGAGCCCAAGCTCCACGACATGCCGCTGGCCTCCGGCCGGCTCCTCACCGCGTCCGACGTCCAGAAGGCTCTGATAACCGAGACGCTGGCAGCCCAGGAGGGCTTCAAGCTCGGCGGCTCGATCACCCTGAGCGGCACGGTGGCCGCGGGTCCGCAGCCGTTCGAGATCGTGGGCATCCTCTCGGGTGACGGCTCGCTGCCCGATGCCCAGGGCAGGCTGGTCATGACGACGCTCGGCTCCGCCCAGACGCTCTTCGACACCACCGGCGTCACTCGCGTGGACCTTGGAGCGGGCGCGCACGTCAGCGCCGACCAGCTGGTGATCGAGCTCGAGCAGAGCATCACCACCGAGCCGTACATGCTCTCGCGGCAGTCGGACATCGCGGCCTCTCTTCGCGACGAGATGGCGGATTTCCGCAGCGCGCTGCTGCTCGTCGCCGCGGTGGTCCTATTTGCCGGCGCGTTCCTCATCTTCAACACGCTCTCGATGACGGTCTCGGAGCGCTGGCGTGAGTGGGGCCTTCTCCGCGCGGCCGGCGCGACCCGATCGCAGATCATGTCGCTCGTCCTGCTCCAGGCCGCGGCCCTGGGCGTCGTCGGGTCCATCGTGGGAGTCGTGGCGGGAATAGGCCTTGCCGGGCTCACTCTCGGCTGGGTCCGATCCACGGGGCCGCTGACGCTGGCCGCTCCGACGCTCTCCCCGAGCGCGGTTCTGCTTGCGATCGCGATCGGGCTGATAGTGACTGTGGCCGCTTCGCTGGAACCGGCCTGGCGGGCCGGCCGGATCGCCCCGGCGGAGGCGCTGCGGCGTGCGCCGTCTCGAACCGGCGTCGGCGCGGCCCGGCGCCGCTGGCTGGTCGTGGTCTTCGGCGTGCTCGCCATCGCGGCCCTGGCGCTGTGGCCGAGTCCAACCGGCGGCACCGGCAGCAGCGCCGTCGCCTCGGGCATCTCGAGCCTGTGGGGCCCGTTCGCGGTCTACGGCGTGCTGCTCCTGGTGGTTCTCGTGGTGCCTCTGCTGCTCGGCCCCACGCTGCGGCTGGCCGGGATTCCTTTCCGGATCTTCCGCAACGAGGAACGGCTGGCCCGCAGCTCGCTCACTCGCGATCGAAGCCGGACCACCCTGACTGCAGGGGCGCTGGTCGTTGGCCTGGCGATGGTCGTCGCGCTCTCGACAGCCGCCACCGACATTCGACGCATCGGAGCCAGCTGGCTCGCCGAGACGATCCCCGGCAGCGAGCTCCTGACTTCGATCCGCCCGGTCGCCACCACCGATCCGATTCGGGAGCAGCTGGCGGGCGCGCCGGGCGTGGAGTCCGTGTCGCCCATCGGCCTCTTCGGCGTGCCGCTCGGCGGGTTGCGCCAGGAAGCCGCCGCGATCGTCGGCCGTGACTACCTCAAGGATGGCCGGCTGGTATTCGTCAGCGGCGACCGAACCACGGCCCTGGCCGCGCTCGACGACGGCGGTTCGGTCATCGTGCCCCAGTCACTCGCCAATCAGGCGTCCCCGCCGATGGCCGTCGGAGACACGCTCGCCTTCGCCACCGGCCCCACCGAGACGACCCTCAAGATCGTCGGAATCGTGGCCCACTCGATTCCTTCCGAGTCCGAGGAAGCGATCCTGATCGGCTGGCCCGACGCCCTTTCGCAGTTCGGGGTGACCGGCGCCGACTTCTTCGCCGTCCGATACGCCCCCGGCCAGGAGGCGACCGCACGGCCGGCATTCGACGCCGAGGCGATGCAGTACGCCCTCGAACCGAACGACCTCGATCGAGTCCAGGGGACGGTCGGTGACGCGCTCGATCGCATCTTCCGCCTGCTCGACGCGCTGGCCCTGATCGCCGTCCTGGTCGCGGGCCTCGGCATGGTCAACACGCTCTCGATGAGCGTCCTCGAACGCGTCCGAGAGATCGGCGTGCTGCGGGCGACCGGCATGACGGCCCGGCAGGTGTGGGGGATGGTGGTCGTCGAAGCCGGCATGTTAGGCATCTTCGGCTCGATCGTGGGGGTGCTCGTCGGCATGTTCGTCGGCGCCGTCCTGGTGTTGGGCTCCAGCGGAGGATTCGGCCTGGTCTTCGACCCGCCGTGGACGACACTGGGTCTGGTGCTCGTCTTCGGAGTGCTGATCAGCATGGCCGCGGCGATCTATCCGGCGGGAGTGGCGAGCCGGGTCTCGCTTGCTCGGGCGCTCCAGCACGAGTAGCCCCCGGGTTGATCCGCGGCGCCGTCGCGTGGCTTTCGGGTCGTCTCCGCGCGTGGCAGCCGGCGTGGCGGCGGTCGAGCGTTAACCTCGCTGGCATACCGCTTTCGCGGCCGTGTTTGCTACACTCCCGGCACCTGGAGCGGAGGAGCTTCGGGTCAAACCCGTTCGAAGGGACCCCGATTCATGCTCGCGACCCCGCATTTGCACCGTCTGCCGGCATCCGAGCGTGGCATAACCATCGGCGATTTCCTCGTACCGATCCGGATCGGGGAGCGGCTGAGCGCTCGTCTGCGGCACATCGCGCTGATAGTCACCGGCGCATTCTTCATCGCCCTGACCGCCAACGTCTCCGTCTGGCTGCCGAACAACCCGATCCCGATCACGGGCCAGACGCTCTCAGTTCTGCTCGTTGGCGGCGCGCTGGGGCTGCGGCGCGGCGTGCTATCCGTTCTGCTGTACCTGCTGCTCGGGCTCGTCCTGCCGGTGTATGCGGGCCAGGCCCAGGGGCTCCACAACATCGTTGGTTTCGGGAGCACGGGGATCGTCCTGGGGGTACGGGGCGGCTACCTGGTCAGCTTCCTGTTCGCCGGCGCCGTTGTCGGCTGGCTGGCCGAGAACGGCTGGGACAGGCACATCGGCGGCGCCATAGGGGCGATGATCATCGGCGAGGCCACGATCTACCTGATCGCGGTGCCCTGGCTCGCCTACGCGGCCCAGCTCTCGCCCGAGGTCGCAGTCCAGAAGGGCCTCCTGCCGTTCGTCATCGGCGACGCGATCAAGCTCGGCATCGCCGCGGGCATATTCCCCTTCGCCTGGTGGCTGGTAGGCCGTCGCGCCGGCGACCGCTAGCAGCTCGGCGTCGGGCGGGCCATCCCTGCGTTGGCGACTCTGGTCCTCGCTCACGCACGTCGGAGTGCGCTCGCTCCGGTCCTCGGCGCCGCCTTGGTCTGACCTCGCCGGCCGCCGAGCTGTCTAGAACGTCGCCCACTCCTGTGGCGAGAGCTCGCCGACGCCGAATAGCTGCAGGCAGGGCTCCAGGCCTTCGATCGTGACCGGCACCAGGTCGCGCCGCCAGGTTTGAGGCGTGCAGCGAACCCTGACCTCGACCATTCGCCTGCCCTCGATCGCGAGGACCTCTTCGGACAGTAGCTGATAGCCGAGCTTCTCCGACACCCGAGCCGACGCGGCGTTGCCCGCCAGGTAGCCGGACTCCGCGGCCTCCGCGCCGAGCCCGTCGAAGGCCAGCCCCAGAATCGCCGCCCGGGCTTCGGTTCCGAAGCCGCGACCCTGGAACTCGCGCCCGATCCAGCTGCCCGACTGGACGACACGGCGGACGGCGAAGTCCGTCCCGATGATGTCCTGCATGCCTATGGGCCGCCCGTCTTCTACGATCGCGAGGCCGAGCGACCACTTCGCCGGGTTCCAGCTGCCGCGGTTCTGCCACCAGTGCTGCAGGAACTGGCGTTCGAGCGCGGGGGAGGGGAGTCGATGCCACGGAACCAGGAAGACGGTCCGGTCCGCGTCCGCGATGCCGGCTCCGACCACTTTCGAGAGCGCTATCAGGTCGTCGTCGGTGGGCAGGCGCAACTCGAGGTGGGGCGTCCTGATCCGCAGGTCGAAGAGCGGCCAGGGGTGCGGGGCGTCGTTCATCCGCCCAGCTCCGACCACGAGACCAGGGTTCCGGCGAGATAGACCAGGCCGATGGTCAGCGAAACGGCAGACGAGACCAGGTGCTGCGGCTCGGTCTGGATGTCGCGGGGCCACCGGCCGGCGACCGCGACAAGCTGTGGTCCCAGCAGCGTGCCGCGAAGCGCGTAGACGGCGCCGATGGCGAGCAGGGCGAGGCCGAGAAACGGCATATTCGGTAGCCAGCCCGCGCCGGAGAACGCGTAGGCGGCCCAGATCGAGAACAGCGCCGTGAGGGCGAAGCACGCGACACCGATGGCCAGCGGGCCGGCCGCGATCAGGCTCTCGGGCGCGCCGAAGCTGCGCTGAAGCCTCGGGACGAACGCCGCGACCACATGGAACAGGGCGACTGCCAGGCTCATGAATCCGGCCGTGACCAGCAGGCCCGATCCCACCTCTTCCTCCTCGAGCGACGGCATGTCAGGCAGTGGAATCTAGCACGGCGACGATCCGCCAGACCGGGCGAGCCCGCCCGGCCCCAAGTCGTCGAGCCCAGGTCGAGGGCGCCGCCGCGATCTCTTCGGACGTGGCCGGTCGATGCTCGATCAGCTTCAGGCCGGCGTTCCGGTATGCCTCTCGGATGACCTCGGCGCAGGGCAGATCGACGCCGTCTCGTTCCACGATCGAGAACAGCGCCTCGAGGCGACCGCCCGGCGCCAGCATACGAGCCAGTCCGTCGAGCACGAGGCGGTCGGCCCCGACCACGCCTCGCAGCAGCGAGCCCCACGGATAGTGAACCGTGACCAGGTCCGCCAGGCCGCGGGCTTCGTCCGGCCACGCCTCGACGGCAGAAACGACGAAGATCGCGTTAGGGCAACCGCCTCTCGGCGGCCTCGCCGCCGCACGTCGGGCGGCATCTCTCAGGCTCGATGCGGCGGGCTCCACCGCAATTGCCAGCGTTCGGGCGTTTCGCCTCGCCAGGCCCAATACCTCGTGCCCGTCGCCGGCGCCGGCATCGATCACTACGCGGTCGCAGGCGCGGGCTGCCAATAGAAGTTAGCCGACGTCCTGATCGATCAGGCGCGAGCCCACCAGGAACCTCATCGCATCCTCCAGTCGATCCCGCCGCGGGCCTCTTCTCGGAGCCGCGGATTCCGCTCCATGAGATCGAACCACGAGGGGAATCTTACGACGCCCGACGCCTTCGGGCCGGAACGGCCTCCGGCTCGCGCTCCTCTTGTTCGGCTTCGGCGGGCTGCCGGCGCGAGGGCCTGCCGGGCCCCACGGCGACCGGTTTGCGGGACTTGCCGGCCGCGATCGGTTCCGGCTCGGCCTCGGCGCCACCTGCCGCGGCCCGGCCCGCCTTCGCCGCGGCGACGCTGGCTTCGAGCGCCGCCATCAGGTCCGTCACTCCGGACGCCGGGGCGGGGGCCGGGGCCGCGACCTGCTGCCCGGCCGCCTTCGCCTCGATGATCTTGAGAAGCGCCTCGCGATACTGGTCGCGGTACTGGTTGGCGTCGAACTCGCCCGTCATCGCCGCCACGAGCTGCTCGGCCATGCCCTTCTCGGCCGGCTTGATCTCGACATCGTTCTCGGGGAGGGCAAGCTCGCCGACGTTCCGGATCTCGTCCGGCCAGTAGAGCGTGGAGAGCATCACCGTGTTCATGAACGGGTCGAGGGCGACCAGCTGCTCTCGATCTCGCAGCACGATCTTGCCGATGGCCCGCAGACCCTTCTCGGCTAGGGTCTGCTTGAGCAGGTAGAAAGCCTTGCGCGCGATCGGCTCGGGCTCCAGGTAGTAGGACTGCTTGATGAAGCGAGTCGAGGCCGAAGCGTCGTCCGCCGGGACGAACTGCTCGATCTCGATCGACCGAACCGTCTTGAGAGGCACCGACGCGAGGTCCTCGTCGGTGACCACTACGTACTGGTCTCCCCCCAGGTCGTAGCCGCGGACGGTGTCGCTGCGCTCGATGTACTCGTCATCGACCGGGCAGTAGGTCTTCATCTGGATCCGGGAGTGGCAGGTGTTGTGGAGCATGTTGAAGCTCACACCCTTCGACTCCGTCGCCAGATACATCTTGACCGGGATGGTCACCAGGCCGAACTGGATGGCCCCCTTCCACATCGATCGCGCCATCGAAACACCTCGCGACGCGGCTCTTTCTCGGGCGAGCCGCGAACCGCGAGCATATCGCTCACGCTCAGAAAGTCGAGAGGGATGGGTCGGGCGTTGCGCCGGCCGCCGATCTGGCGCGGACCGCGGACTACCGCCGGCGCAGCTCCGCCTCCGCTTCGGCGAGGCGGGCGAGGATGCCGTCGCGCAGGCGATCCAGGCCGGCGTAGACGTCCTTGGCGCTGGTGCCGATCGAGGTGAGCGTGACCTTGAGGGCGCGGAGCGTTTCGAGCTGCTCGCGCACGCCGCTCAGGGCGGCGGTCACGGCGGCCGCGTCCACCTCCACGTCATGGTCCTTGAGCGTCTGCATCGCCAGCAGGCGTGCCAGCCGGACGGCGGCCTCCAGGGTGGCCGGTTCGGGCGCGGCCGGATCGACGACGCAGTAGACGTCGCCCGCCCTCACGTCAAAGGGGGCGATGCCGGCCGGGGCGTGGGCCGGGGTGAAGACGACCACGGCGACGGCCGCGTCGCGGTTCGATTTGGCCTCGCGGAGCTCGTCGCGCATGGCCCGTCCGGAGACGTAACGGTCCTTGCACTCGACGACCAGGCGGAGCTCGCAGCCCGCGGTCGCCTCCGAATTGAGTGTCAGGACGAAGTCGCCCTTCTTGGAGGCCGCCATTGCTCCGGCTTCCGTTCCGGTCCGTTCGAGCAGGTCTCCGGACCCGCGGGCCAGCTCGCCGAGCATGCCTTCGATCAGACCCTCGAAATCGGCACCCTTGGCCGAGGATTTCGCCCGCTCCGAGGCTCGAGCGGCTCCGGCAGCCTCGATCGCGGCCAGCCGTTCGTTGACCTTGGCGAAACCGTCCGCGATCTCGACGCGGAACTGGTGGAGCGGCGAGCCCATCCGCGTGGGGTCGAGCAGCTGGGCAAGGCGCGAAGCGTCGCCGTCGAAGTAGCTGCCAAGGAGGACCTTCATCCGGCCGATCGCGCTGTCCCGCTTGGCCTCGTCGAAGAGCTCGTCCACGAAACCGCGCAGCTGGCCCTTGTCGCCGAGGAACTTCTCCAGCGTCCGGGGCAGCCGGCCCTCGCCGTCGGCGAAGTTCTGGCGGAGGAGCGTGTCCAGCGCGGTGGCAGCGCGTTCGTTGGCCGCTTCCGTCTGGCGGAGCAGCCCCTGGAACTCGGCGCGGACCGCATCCACATTGACGGTGACGCCGACGCTCTGGATCGCGGTGAGGCCGACGCGCAGCGCCCGTTCGACGAGCATCGCCCGCTCCTCGGCGGGACGTTCGGCGACGAACGCAACCAGCGCGGCGTCGTCGAAGGACAGATGCTCGACGACGAGCCTGTCCGACTCGACGCGGACGATCGGCTGGCGGCTTGACTGCGACGGGAGCGGGACCAGGCGGGCTGTCTCCATGCCCGAATCATGACAGGCTGCCGTGCCACCTAGCGTGTCACTGCGACACGACTCCCGACCCGGAATCAAAAGGCCGGGAGCGGCGCGAACCGCCCCGGCCCGTATGAACCGCACGGAAACCGCGCGGAGGCTACGACTCCAGGATCGCCTGGGCCTCGTCGGCGTAGGCGTTCATCACGTAGGGAATGCCGGTCACCTTCGCGCATTCCTCGGTGAGCGACATGAGGTCGTTGCGCCCGATCGTGCCGAGGCTGAAGTTGCGGCTGCCAGCCATCAGCTGCTGGAGCCCGATCTGGAGCTTCTGAACCACGGTGAAGATGCCGATGGCGCCGAGCGGAAGCTCCGCGACGGCGTCGCCGTAGTAGGTCCGCAGCTCTTCCCAGCAGACGAAGACCTCCTCGACGCGAGTCCCGTACTTCTGGACGAGCCGCGGCACCTTCTGCTCCTCGAACCAGGTGCCGACGTTCTTGCCGACCATGCCCGGGATCATCAGGGCGCGGCCCATGCAGACCGCCTTGACATACGGGCTGCCCATCGCCAGCGCCTTGAAGACGCCGTCCTCGGTGGAGAAGCCGCCGGCGAAGGCGATGTCGGGCGGGCGGATGCCCCGCTCCTCGAGTTGCTTGCAGTACTGATAGGCGAGTGAGTGGAGGTAGATCGAGGGGACGCCCCACTCGTTCATCATCGGCCACGGGCTCATGCCGGTGCCGCCGGGCGCGCCGTCGATGGTGAGGAGGTCGATGCCCGCCTCGGCGCCGTATCGGATCGCCATCGCCAGCTCGACCGGCGAGTACGCGCCGGTCTTGAGCGTGATCCGCTCGAAGCCAACGCCGCGCAGTCGCTCGCATTCGGCCAGGAAGCTCTCGCGGGTCACGAAGCCCAGGCGGGAGTGCCTTTCGAACTCGCGGATGGCGCCGTCATGGTAGGAAGCCTGGACGTCCGGGATGGTCGGGTCGGGCAGAACCACGTAGCCGCGGCGAGCCAGCTCGAGTGCGCGGTCGAGCGACTTGACCTTGATCTCGCCGCCGATGCACTTGGCGCCCTGGCCCCACTTGAGCTCGATCGTCTGGAGGCCGTGCTTGTTGAGGACGTATTCCGCCACGCCGAGGCGCGTGTCCTCGACGTTCATCTGGACCAGGATCTCGCCGAAGTCGCCCTGATAGCGGCGGTAGGTCTCGATGCGGCGATCCATCTCCGGGGATTTGGCCACCTTGCCTCCGGCCGTGAGCTCGAGGCCGGGGTCGATCCCGCAGACGTTCTCACCGCAAACCAGAGTCACGCCTGAGATCGCCGCGCCGACGGCGAAGTGCTCCCAGTTCTTGCGGGCGATCTCCGTGGAGCCGAGGGCGCCCGTGAAGACGGGCACCTTCATCTTCACCTTCTTCTCGCGGCCGTATTCGGTCTCGGTGTTCACCCTGGGGAAGAGGGCGGTGTCCGGACCGGGCTCGACTCCCTCGGGCAGTCCGTCGGCGCCCACGGCATAGCCCTGAATGTTCAGGTGGGAGTAGTCGATCGGATAGTTCTTGTCGGCGCCTGCCGTGATCTCGCCGAAGAGCTGCGGGTACAGCAGCTCGCGGCCGCGCATCGTAGCCAGGAACAGCTCGCAGCCCCCTGTGCAGCCGTCGTGGCAGGCCGTGCACAGGCCCGACATCGGAACGACGCTTCGTGAGCGGTTGACTGAGCCCGTTACCTCGTTGGCGTTGGGTGTGCGAAGGTTCACCGGTTCGATCCCTTTCCCAAGTCGTGACGGTCGGGCCGGATCTGGGGCGGTTCTTCGCGGGCACGCGTGTGACAGGCAGGCTCATCGGACGCGGGCCGGCAGCGGCGGTGAATGGAATTCCGGACCGTGTCGCTTCACGGCCCGAGTCGCTCCGGACAGCAACGCCGGGCGATTCGGTCCGGTGCACCAGCCTGCCCCGGGCGCGCCGCCAGGCTTGCGGCCTCCTCCTCCACCGAGTGCTCGGGCGTCCAGAGACTGTCTCGCCCGCAGCCAGATCATAGCCGCAGCCGTCGTCCCCAAGTCGCCACCCGATCCATTATCCGGATGTCACTCGGTTGCAAATTGGTGCCATGCGGGGCGGCGGCCCCTGCCGGGTTTGCCGCGGGCCGGCAAACCCGTACTTTCACGTAAACGGCAAGGTTGCGGTAGCATGCCGCAATGACCGTTGAGAAGGGGACGCCGTCGGGCGTCCAAACCAGTCTCCTCCGCATCCAGGAGGCGGCCGCGGAAGTCGGGCTCACGCCCCGATCCGTTCGCTATTACGAAGAGCTGGGTCTGCTCAAGCCCGCGGCCCGGTCCGAGGGCGACTACCGTCTCTACGACGAAACCGACGTCGAGCGGCTCAAGTTCATCAAGGGCCTTCGCGACGATGCCGGCTTCTCGCTCGGCGAGATAGCCCAGCTGCTCGAAGACGAGGCGGCCCGGGAGCGCGGCCACGCGGCCTACCACGCCACCACCGATCCGGCGGCCCGGCTCCAGATCCTCACGGACCGCGCCGCTCGCTACCGGCACCAGATCGAGATGCTGCGCGGCAAGATCGAGCGGCTTCAGGCAATGGTCGACGACGCGGAAGCCCGTTTGGGCCGCACCAACGGCAAGATCGAAGCTCTCGGCGCCGAGACCGGTGAGGGGCCGGCATCTACGACGGACCTGCCGGACGTGCCCTCGCGTCCGCTGGAGGCAGCCCGATGAAGGCGCTCGGCACGGCCAATCCGGCCGGACGCCTGGTCGACGCTTCGGCTCCGTCGTACCGCTGGTGGGTCCTGGCGGTGACGAGCGTCGGGGCGCTCATGGCCTCGCTCACCTCCGGAACCCTCGTCATCGCCCTGCCCGACATCCTGCGCGACCTCAAGACGGACATCTTCAGCCTGCTCTGGA
Organism: Chloroflexota bacterium; assembly: GCA_027364875.1. Classification (GTDB taxonomy): domain Bacteria; phylum Chloroflexota; class Limnocylindria; order Limnocylindrales; family CSP1-4; genus Fen-1039. Next base: position 5,389 of record DAHXON010000076.1, on the reverse strand, counting down.
TCGTCGTCGGGTACACGCTCGTCGCGACCGTGCTGGTCCTCAACGCCGGCCGGGTCGCCGACATGTTCGGCCGGGCTCGCTCCTACACCCTCGGGTTCGTCATCTTCACGCTCGCGTCGATCGCCTGCGCTTTCGCGCCGAACGCGCAGCAGCTCATCCTGTGGCGCCTGGTCCAGGGAGTCGGCGGCGCGCTGCTGATGGCCAATGCCACTGCCCTGGTCACGGACGCGTTTCCGCGGATGGAGCTGGGGCGAGCGCTCGGCATCAACTCGATGGTCGTCGGCGCGGGGGCGATCATGGGCCCTATTTTGGGCGGCTGGTTGACGAGCTTCGGCTGGCGGGCGATCTTCTGGTTCAACGTCCCGATCGGCCTGGTCGGCGCCCTGGCGGCCGCCCTGATCCTCGTGGAGCAATCGCATCGGGATCGGCACGTCGAGATCGACTGGATAGGTTCGATCCTGTACTTCGTCGGCCTGATGGGCTTGATGACCGCCCTCGCGTTCGGTGGCGTCTACGGCTGGACGACCTGGTGGGTCATCGGCGGGATTCTGGGCTTCGTCGTGGCGCTGCCGATCTTCCTGTGGGTCGAGCTGCACCATCACGCCCCCTTGCTCGATCTCACGCTCTTCCAGGACCGCCTGTTTGCCATGGGCAACCTGACGGGCTTCCTCAACGCGATCGCCCGCAACGGCGTCCTGTTCCTGCTGGTCTTCTACTTCCAGGGTGCGCGGGGCGAGGATCCGGTCACGGCCGGGATCATGCTCGCTCCGCTGGCCATCGGCCTGGTCGTCCTGTCGCCGATCAGCGGCATCCTCGCCGACCGCTACGGCTCGCGCGCGCTGGCGACGGGCGGCATGGTGATCACCGCGATCGGCCTGCTCGGCCTCGCGACGCTCGGAACCGACACGCCCTACTGGCAGGTCGCGCTCTGGCAGTTGATCGTCGGCGCGGGCTCTGGCATCTTCAACTCGCCCAATACGAGCGCCGTGATGGGCGTGGTGCCGCCGAACAAGCGGGGCGTCGGCGCGGGGATGCGGATGATGCTGATGCAGTCGGGCTTCGTGGTGTCGATCGCGCTCGCGATCGGCCTCGTGACCAGTTCGATGGATCCCAAGGTCATGGTCGCGATCTTCTCCGGGTCGCAGATCGGCGGGCAGGGGATCAGCCTCGCGCCGTTCATGAACGCCCTGCACATCGCGTTCCTGGCCGGAGTCGGATTCAGCGCTCTCGGTGCTGTCGTCTCGATGATGCGCGGCGAGCATCGCTCGTACGAGGGCGACACGAGCCGCGTCGTGGCGGAGAGCGGTAGCGCTCGATGATCCTCGGGGGACGCGTCCGATTTCTGGCCGCCGGCCGGGCGCTGCGGCACAGGAACTTCCGCCTGTTCTTCTTCGGCCAGCTGATCTCCGTCACGGGAACCTGGATGCAGACGGTGGCCCAGGGCTGGCTGCTCGTGACCCTGGTCGGTAAGGACCAGGCGATCGTCTACCTGGGGGTGCTCGGAGCGCTGCAGTTCCTGCCCGTACTGGTCCTCGGCCTCTTCGGCGGGATCATCGTCGACGTCTGGCCGAAGCGCCGGACGGTGATTGGAACCCAGCTCGCGGCCGGAATCCTGGCCCTGATCCTTGGTGGGCTGGTGTACTTCAACGCCGTCCAGGTCTGGCACGTGTTCCTGCTCGCGTTCCTGCTCGGGCTGGTGAACACGGTCGACATGCCGGCGAGGCAGTCGTTCGTGGTCGAGATGGTCGGTACGGACGACATCGCCAACGGCATCGCCCTGAACTCGGCCGTCTTCAACGGCGCGCGCATCGTCGGCCCGGCGCTCGGCGGCATCCTCATCGCCCTCCTCGGCACGGCGCTTTGCTTCATTCTCAACGGGCTGAGCTACGGGGCAGTCGTCATCGGCCTCCTGGCGATGCGGGAGAGCGAGCTGATGCCGGCGGCCCGCCTGGCCATCCCGCGCTCGATCGGCGCGGTTCGTGCGGGCCTCGGCGAGGGGCTGCGATACGTATGGCAGACCCCGGTGGTCCTGCTTGCCATCACCGTGATCGGCCTCGTCTCCACTTTCGGGATGAACTTCAACGTGGTGCTGCCGGTCATGGCGGCCGGGGTACTGAACGCCGGACCGTCCGGCTTCGGGATCCTTTACGCCTCCATGGGTGCCGGGGCGCTGACCGCCGCGCTCGTCGTGGCGATGCTCAGCCGACCTCGGCTACGGGTCCTGGTGGGCGGGGGCTTGATCCTCGGCGTCTCCGAGATCGTGCTGGCGGGGACCTCGTCGTTCCCGATCGCGGCCACCGCGGTCTATTTCGCGGGGCTGGGCGCGATCGCCACCGCCATCAGCGCCAACTCGCTCGTCCAGATAACAGTGCCGGGGCCGTTGCGAGGGCGCGTGATGAGCGTCTACACCACCGTCTTTGCCGGGTCTACTCCGTTCGGCAACGGCCTCACGGGCGGCCTCGGCGGGGTGTGGGGAACGCCGGCGGCGTTGCTGATGAACGGTCTGGTCACGATCGGGGCGGAAGCGGTCGCCGCGGTAGCGGTCCTGCGAGGCGGAGTCCGAATTGGCGGCGACTCAGGCCGATCGGGGCAATCGGGCCGGTCCGATCTGGACGGCGGCGAACCGCAGTCCGTGCCTGCCGCCCTGGCCGGCCCGCCGGGGCTGCCCTCGATCGACTGAGGCGCGCGGCTTACTTCGCGGCGCCGTATCGGTCACCCACCACCACCCCGCGAGGCCAGACGGTCAGCGGAAAGGACCGCGTCGAGGAAACCCATGGGATCGGCGTCCAGCTCTTCCCGTTCGAGGAAGTCCAGGCGTGGCCGTCGCTCTTGAGGGCGACGAAGAGGGTCCCGTTCGAGGCGATGTCGCCGTCAGGTCCGGGGCTGCATTCGCCCTGACCGCAGACTGTCTCGCCCAGGGGGCTGAACGCGGACTCAGCCTGCCAGGTCTTGCCTCCGTCCGTGGAAAGCGACACCGCGGTTGCGCCCGGTATCGACCGCGTCCCGCTGTGAAGGATCATCCCGTCTTGCCCGAAATCGATGCGTGAGCCGTAGAAGCCGATCGCGCCGGTCGCGCGATGCCAGGAGCGCCCGTCGTCGGACCACCAGAGGACGGGGGTGCCCTGTTGCGACGACACCAGGCGGAAGGCGCCCTGGCTCTGCGCTGCACCTGCCGGCAGGCCTCCCATGATGAAGAAGCGGCCGTTGCCCGACTGGACCGCGGGTCCGTACTCGTCCCACTGCAGTCCGGGCGCGACGGTCACCGGTGTCCAGCGGATCCCGTCTGGCGAGTACGCGATCCCGAACTGTCCGGAAGCGAATTTGCCGGTTCCGGCCTGGCCCGACGCCGCCGCGACGAAACCCGCCGACGTTCCGCCGAGGGTCGTCACGGTCGCGACGCCCTGCGGTTGTCCGGCGTCGACCCAGTGCGACCCGTCGATGCTGGTCCACACGGTCTGGGCGGAGTTCGCGTCGCTCGCGATGGCGACCAGCCCACTGGGACCCGCGGCGACAACCAGGCTGGGCGCCTCGAGAACCGGAGTCCAGGTGAGGCCATCGATCGAGAACCACACGTCCGACGCCTGGCCGCTCGAGAGTCCTCCGTACGCCACGAAGCCGCCGTGCCACGGAATGATCTCCAGGCCGGACAGGAGCGGACTATCGCTCGCCAGCGGCGACCAGCTGAACTGTCGCCAACTGGCGGCGACGCCGGGCGTGGTGAAGACGGTCCCGGAAACCACTCCTGGAGTGGCGGTTGGAGTCGGGACGTTCGTGTCACCCGGGAGTCTCGACTCGCTCGCGGACGGTGTCGCCTGGACTTTAGACGGACTCGGGCGGCCGGAGACCGAGGCTGAGACCGAGGTCGATTCGGACGGAACCGCGGAGGGAGACGCGCCGGACGCCGGTCCGTTGGGGACGAAGGCCCGCGCGCTGAGTATCGCGGCCACCACCAGGAGCGCGGCCAGGGCCGCCATTCCAATCGGGAGCTGTGAGCGCGAGGCGCTGCCGCGAGGAGCATGCGACGGCCGAGCTGCCCGATCGGCGACCGCGCGCCACTCGTTGAGAACTGCGTCGCTCTTGCGGACGGGACTCATCGTGCGTCCTCCAGCTTCTCCCGGGCGCGGGCGATCGCGGCTCTGATCGCACCGGGAGTCGTTCCGAGCAGCTCGGCCGTTTCCGCGGTCGGCGTGCTCAGGATCAGAGTCATGACCACTGCGGTTCGCTCGAGTCCGGACAGCCCGGCCATGGCAGCCTGGACGTCGAGCCAGCGGTCGTGAAGTGAGTCGTCGAAGGTGGATGGGGGCGGCGTCCCGAGAACGCGGCGACGCAGCGCCCGGAATCTGTCCGTGGCGAGGCGCCGGCCGGTCACGAGGAGCCACGGCAGGACTGGCTCACTCCAGTCGACCCGGTCCCGGCTGCGCCATAGACGCAGGAAGGTCTCCTGGGTCAGGTCCTCCGCCGCCGCCCAGTCATTCGTCCAGGCCAGCAGGAACTTGAAGACGCTCGACCAGTCTTCCTCGAACGTCCTCTCGTAGAGGAAGTCGGATTCGCGCAGCGTTGCTTCCACCATCATGCCCTTGAACACGTCGGGCGCGGCCGATACGCACGCTTTCTTGCGGAACTTGACTGCGGGTCGATAGCTTCGCCGTGGTTTCGCCATCCCGAGACGTTCCGGCGCTCGCATCTGATCCGGCGGACCCCGATTTCCACTGCGGGCGCTCCGATTCAGTCCGCCGCGGGCCGGATTCCATCCGTCGCGGACCGATTCCATCCGCCGCGGACCTGATTCCGCCGCCCGACACCGATTCCCGCGGACCCTACGCGACACTCGACCGCCGTCGGGCCGTCCGGCGAGCCGCGGCCGTTGACTCCGGGTCAACAAGTGCGAGAACCGGCTACGCGGGCCGGCGGCGCGGGCCGGCGGCGACGACCGGCCTCAGGGGAGAAACGGCCTCAGGCGAGGTCGAAGACGTAGGCGAGCAGATTGATGCCGGGGACCGGGCTGAAGTCGATCTCGGGGGCGCGGACGAAACCGAGCGATTCGTAGAGTCGGATCGCGTTCGGCATCCACGTGCCGGTATGCAGCAGGACGCGACGCTTGCCCGCGTCACGGGCGAGGCGGACGCACTCCATCGTGAGCGCTCCGCCCACGCCTCGCCGGCGAGCGGCCTCGGCCACCGCAAGCATCCGAATGCCGGCCTCGTCGTCGCGCAGCTCCTCCGAGTAGGGATCCTCCGGGCCGGACACGAAGGTCACTCCGCCGAGCACCGTCCCGTCGGGATCTACGGCGACCAGGACGCAGGAGATTTCCGCGCGACGGGCCACGTCCCGAAGCTGGGCGTCGTAGTCGTCGCTCTGCGGCATTGCCGTGATGCCCTGGTACGCGGTG
>DAHXON010000075.1 GCA_027364875.1 Chloroflexota bacterium | reverse complement strand
CACCGAGATCGAGCCGCCGTGCAGCTCGACCAGCTTGCGCGTCAGCGCCAGGCCGAGCCCGGTCCCTTCGCTCTTCCCGCTCAGCGACGATTCTAGCTGCTCGAACTCGCGGAAGAGCCGCACCACCTCGGCCCGGTCGTAGTCCGAGAGCCGGGCCGCCTCCAGGTCCAGCGTGACCGGAAGGTCGCGCACGATCCGCGACAGCTCGCGGCTCTGGAAGACCTGGTCGTGAGCCTCGACGAGCTTGTCGCGGAGCTTGTCCGGCTTGACCTCGGCGATCCGCTCGTAGATCCCCTCGAGCGAGCCGAACTGACCGACCAGCTTCGCGGCCGTCTTCTCCCCCACACCCGGAATGCCCGGAATGTTGTCCGTGGCGTCGCCCTTGAGAGCCTTGTAGTCGATCATCTGGTCGGGCCGCAGCTCGAACCGCTCCCAGATCTTGGCCGGGTCGTAGTAGATGGTCGAGTCGACGCCCTGCCGCGTCGTCATCAGCCGCGTCTGCTCCGAGACGATCTGGAGCATGTCGAGATCGCCCGTGACCACGGTCGTGTCTATGCCGCCTCGCCCGTCCAGGTCGCGCGTGATCGTGCCGATGACGTCGTCGGCTTCGTACCCGGACATCTCGTAGACGGGGATCCGCAGCGCCGCCACGACCTCGCGGACCTTGGGGAACTGCGAGCGCAGATCGTCCGGCATGGGCATTCGAGTGGCCTTGTAGTCGGCGAACTGCTCGTGGCGGAAGGTCGGCCCGGGCAAATCGAAGCAAGCGGCCACGTACTCGGGCCGCACGTCCTGGATGCCACGGAGAAGGATGCTGCAGAACCCGAAGACGGCGTTGACCAGCTCGCCGCGGCTCGTCGTCAATGGCGGCAGAGCGTGGTAGCCGCGGTAGATGAGGCCGTTGCTGTCGAGCAGCATCAAGCGGGTCATCGAGGCCTCTTGCTCCAAACCGGCTCGATCACAGGCCGGTCCCTCAAGTTTACCCGGGGGCCGTATCGAGACGGCGAGTGGGGTCTCGCAGCTCAATCTCGGGCGGCCGGAGCCGCCGGCGCCGTGCCGTCCTCAGCAGCTGAAGCCACCACCGCCGCCGCCGGAACCGCCGCCGCCGGCAGCCGGAACCTTGTCAAGGCCGTGAGCCACGATGTCACGCACGGTCGCCCAACGCGGCACCGTGAGGAACCCGACCGGATTTCCCGTCACGGACGGGACGAGCTCCACGTTGTTGACGTTCCCCGAACCCACCCGCTCGGCGATCGAGGCGAGGGCCGACGCGTCCCCCACAGGCATGTCCGTCCAGAACGTGTCGCCCAGGGCACTGATCAGCGAGGGGATCTCCGGAACGAGCGAGCAGGGGTGGAGCTGGTTCCGGAGGGCCATCAGCACCGCCTGCTGCCGTCCCATCCGTCCGTAGTCGGAGTCCTGATGTCGGCTCCGCGCGTAGGCGAGGGCCGTCAGCCCGTTCATGTGCTGCTGGCCCGCCTTGATGTCGATGGTGATGTCCTTGCCGTCCTGAGGCCGCGAGTACTGGCTGTCGTGGATCGCGGCGGGAACGTTGATATCGAGCCCGCCCAGCGCGTCGATCAGCTTCGCGAAACCCATCAGGTTGATCACGACGGCGCCGTCGACGTGCACGCCCAGGTACTGCCCGATGGCCCCTTCGAGCGCCTTGAAGCCACGCGCGAAGTCCGAGCCCGGGTACGGATAGGCGGCCGGCCGCCGGACGGCGTCGAGCCACAGGGCGTTGAGCAGGTTGGGATACGGGAAGCAGTGACACGGGTAGGCGTTTGCCGCCTCGGGCGGCAGAGGGATGTTCTCCAGGTTCCGGGGCACGCCGTACATCGCGGCTTTGCCCGTGGAGATCTGGACCTGGAGCAGGATCATCGTGTCGGGCCGGAGGCTCCAGCGGCCCACGCCCTGGTCGATGCCGACGAGGAGCACGTTCAGATAGCCGTCGCTCTTCCATTCGGCGGGCGAGGTGTTCGGGCCGGCGACGTTTTCCACGGGGAAGATGGGGAGGCCGTCGCCGGTGGTCGGACCGGCGGTGGGCGCCGGTGTCGGCGACGCGGCGGCGGTCACGGATGCCGTCGCGGAGGCGGAGGCTGGTTCGCTCGGCGACGAGGAGGTCGAGGTGACGGCCGGCGGCGAGCCGGTCGGATCGAGGGCGCCCGTGCCGACGGGCAGCGGCGGAAGAGTCTCGCCCGCGGCCACGTTGCCACCGCCGAACCAGCAGGGTGCATCGGCGTTGAAGGCGCAGCCGAGGAAGTCGCGCATGAACAGATCGGCCGTTCCAAGGGCAGCGTGCGTGCCAACAGTGGCCACGAGCACGAGGCCGAGGACGACGTTGCCCGCTCGCCGGCCCAGCCGAGACGGAAGCCGCCGGGTTTGATCGTTGTCGCGCGGCATGGCAACGATGTACGCGTCGAGGATCGCCCACAGCCGGTACAGCAGGGCGGCGATGTTGACGACCAGGAGCGCAGTCAGCGAATTCTGCGAGAAGAGCGAGTCGATGACGCCGCGCCGGGCGAACAGCGCGAGCGCGACGACGGCGGCGATCGCGACGACGGTCGGCAGCGCAACCAGCGCGCCGCGCCTGACTCGTCCCGAGGTCGCCTGGCCGAGGCCGGGAAATATGAACGAAAGGAAGGCTGCGACCGCGGGCTTGCCGAGAGTGACGGGCTTCTTCATGAGCCTCGGTTCCAGAACGACGCATGATCAGCCCACGTCGGGCAGCTGACACACCCCCGACCGAGCGGCCTAACTATGCCCAATGCGCGGCGGGCGCGCCACACCCCGGCCACCCCCCGCCTCAGCGCCCGGAGCCGCCTCAGCGACCGAGCCGTCGCAAGGCCAGCCTCGACATCCGAGGACCGGCAAGCAGTCCGAGTCCCAGAAGGAAGGCCAGCCCAAAGCCGATCAGCTCGAGCGATCGGCTGTCGATCGGGCTGGGGCTCGACCCAGCGCTCGGTGAACGGCCTCCGCCGCTGGAGCTCGTGTCTCCACCGGCCGTCGTGCCGGTGCCGCCGGCGGGACTTCGCATGGCCTCGGCAGGTGGCGGCGTGCCGGCTCCGGCGAGCTGCGGGATCGGGCTCTGCGGCGCGGCAGTGGCTCCGGGTCCCGGAACCTGGTTCGGGGCAGGCGATGGGGCGCTCTTGTCCGTGCCCGGGGTGCTCCCCGCGTCTACGACCGCACCGCCGCCGGAGCCGAGCGCTACCGGCGCGGGAGTGGCTCCGTTGGCGGCGAAGACCGAGGAAGGAACTGACGAGGGCGCTGCCGGGGCCGACGTCGGCGCATCCGCCGCGCCCTGTGCCAGGACGTCATTCGCGGCGAAGCGGGAGGTCGCCGCCGGCGAGGTAGCCGTGCCGGCCAGCAGCACGCCCACCAGTCCCAGGGCTGTCAGTGCGCCCCCGAACGACCGCCGCAGGCCGGGCCACGGCAACCCTCTCAGCCTCGAGCGACGCCGGCTCAGCCGCGCGGCATCCGCCTCGGTCAGGGTGAAGTCGCGGGGCCGGGGCGGAGTCGGAACACGCCTGGTTGCGCTCGAGATCGCGCCGAGGTCCGCGAAGAGCTCGGCACAGGCCCGGCAATCGGTAACGAGGGCTGTGGCCCGCTCGCGCTCGACGGCATCCACGTCGCCGTCGTACAGACGGACGATCAGCATCGGATCGTGCCGATCGTGGGAGCTGGAAGGGAGTTGCTGCTTCACGGTGCCTAGACGACCTCAACCACGGAACAGTTCCAGGTCTCGCTCCAGCTTCTGGCGCAGGGCGAGACGGCCACGATGGATACGCGATTTCACGGTGCCGAGAGAGCTGCCCATGATCCGGGCAATCTCGCCGTAGTCGTAGCCCTGAACGTCGAACAGGACGATGCAGGTCCGCTGCTCCGCCGGCAGCTCGGACAGGGCTTCGCCGAGGGCTCGCGCCTGGGCGGCGCTGATCGCCTGGGTCTCCGGTTCGACCGAGCCGGTGCTGGTGGGCTGCCAGCTGTCGTCCTCGAACTCGGGGTAGGGCTGCCAGGGCCTGCGTTTGCGCGCCCGCTGCATGTCCATTGCCGCGTTCACGGCGATCCGGCCGAGCCAGCCCCGAACGCTCCCTCCGCGGTACGAAGCGAGGTTCCGAAAGGCGCTGAAGAAGGCCTCCTGGACGGCGTCGGCGGCCTGGTCTGGATCGGGCACGAGACGGTACACGAGTGAGTAGAGCTGGTCCTGATGGCGCCGGACCAGCTCGTTGAACGCCTCGAGCTGTCCGCGCAGCGCCTCCTCGATCAGCGCGGCGTCGATACGCTGTCCGGCGTCGTCCCTGGCGCCGTCGGGCTCGCTCTGGGCGGCCTCGGCCTCAGCCTGGCCGCTTGTCGCGGCGGCCTCGGCCCCGGCCTCGCCGTTGACGCGCGCGTCGCCCTCGGCATCCGAACCGGGCGTTTCCAGGCCGACCCGAAGGCCGCGGGAAACGTCTGAGAACGTCTCCTCGCCCGTCGTCTCCTCGTCCGCCTGCGTTCCGGTCACGGGTCGCCGACCTGCTCCCTGATTCCATGGGCTCTCGCGCCACGCTGCGGCGCGGGGATGGGCCGCGGCGGCGCGAGGATAGCATGGCCCGCGGAGCCGCCGGTCCTCCTCGGACGCGCCGCCGCACCGCCCTGTCACGGCCGCAGGCTGTACGATGCGCGCCGGACCGTGCCGACGTGGCGGAACTGGCATACGCGCTCGACTCAAAATCGAGTGGCCGTGAGGTCATGCGGGTTCAACTCCCGCCGTCGGCACCAACCCCCTACCCCCGTCTGGACAACCCCGATTCGTGCTCAGATCTGCAGGCGCATCTCCCGCAGATCGCCGGGCGTGGTCCAGAGTCATACGCAGCTGATCTACGGGCCGGCAGAGGGATGGCTTGTCGTGCCGAGCGTGGAGCCCGGGTGGCGCGCCGCGGCGGCCGAGAGTCCGGGGGCACTTGCCTCAGGCGCTCGACTCAGGCGCTGGCGGCGCTCGCGACCCGCTCGCGCTCGTCGGTCTGGAGCGATCCGTTCCGGAGCGAGGCTGGAGGCTTGCGGCCGGCCATGAGCAGGGCACTCCCGACGAACCGGACGGTCACGCCCGTGAAGCCGGCGTCCTCCAGCATCCGCCGATAGTCGGCCTCGCCATGACGCGGGACGCCCCAGCCGATGCCGGGCTCGCTCGCGCTCATTCTGGGGTCGGGGTCCGCCATGACGAAGCGCCCGCCCGGGCGAAGCGCCCGCCCGGGCGCAGCACCCGGAACACCTCGGACGGCTTGGCAGGCGCAAAGATGGCGGTGGCCGCCGAGAACTCATCGTCGCCGAAGGGGAGTGCGGCCGCGTTCCCGGATACGAGCGCAGCCGTTCCGGCAGCAATCCGACCCGCGAGCCGCCGCTCCGCCTCGTGGAGCATCACCGGGGACGGATCGAGGCCGACGACGCGTTGAACGTCTCTCGCCTTCGTGGCCAGGAACGCACCGGGCCCGCAGCCGATGTCGAGCATTTCGTCATCGGGCTGCACGTCGAGCATCTCGGCGACGTTCTGGTACACGCCTCGCTCGACGATGGGCATGAGCTTGGCCATCACTCGGCCAACCGGGCCGTTGACGAAGAAGCTGGCCTGTCCGCCCGGCGCGAAGGCCGTGAAGGCGGCGTCCTCGTCGGGAGGCGTGGACGTCTTCGCTCCATACCAGATCCAGCGGCGCGCCAGGGCGCCGACAGTGACGGCGGTCGCAACCCCGGCCACGACCAGGGCGACCATCGTGCGGCGACGCATGCCGAGAACCTCCTGTGGCGCTCGTGGTCGGGTCGGTCTCGCCAGTGGCTCGGCGCGGTCCCGGCGGCCGGAGCGTGGGCCGCGCGTCGAAGCTTCCCGCCAGCTCCGTGATCGTAGATGGTGGTCGTGTTGGTGTCGAGGGCAGGCAGACGGACGAGCCGCCGGTGTTCGCCTGCTCGCCCTGCGCGGGCGTCGCGGAGCCTCGCGGTCTGCCGCCGTCACTTCTCGACGAGCACGGGCACGGCGCACGGAACGCCATCATCAGCAGCATGAGCGTTCGTGTCGGAGCCGCGAGACTCGGTCATGCTGCGGCTTCCCGACCGAAGAACGGGGCTTTGCGCGGGCCCGAGGGAATCGTCGCATCGCCGGCCCGGCGAATCGGCTGACCGAGAAAGGAGTACGAGCCATGTCGCTCGCCCGCGTCCAATTCTTCTCGATCTCACTTGACGGTTTCGGAACGGGCGAAGGCCTGAGCCGCGACGCGCCCTTCGGCCACGCCGGCGACCGGTTGCACCAGTGGATGTTCGCCACCAGGTGGTGGCAGGAGATGGTTGGCGAGCCCGGCGGCAGCCGTGGCATCGACGACATGTTCTTGCGGCTCCACGAGCCCGGGATCGGCGCCGAGATCATGGGAGCCGGGAAGTTCGGCTATCCAGGCTGGCACGAGGACCCGGAGTGGAAGGGCTGGTGGGGCGCCAACCCGCCGTTCCATACCCCCGTATTCGTCCTCACCCACCACACGCGTCCGTCGATCGAGATGGAAGGCGGCACGACCTTCCACTTCGTCGACGCGTCGGCGGCGGAAGCGCTCGAGGCGGCCTCCAAAGCCGCGGGGGGCCGGGACGTCCGCATCGGCGGCGGCCCGACGACCATCCGCGAGTTCCTGGCCGCAAAGCTCATCGACCACATGCACATCGTGATGGTCCCGATCCTGCTCGGCCGAGGCGTTCGCCTCTGGGACGGAATCGAGGGCCTAGAGAAGGATTACGCGATCGAAGCGGCGTCCTCGCCGAGCGGAGTGACGCACCTGACGTTTACGCGCAGAGGTGTCTGAACGCTTTCCATCGAGGACCGGCGTTCATCCGAGGCCCCGAAGGCGTGGCGCGTCAATCCTGCCTCGGCCCGGGTCGCGGCGGCGGCATGACTCACCGCCTCGGCGCAATGTGGAAGGTGTGTATTGTCTCGTACTCGTCGCCGAGAGCGACAAGGACGTCGCCGGTCGAGATGTCGTAGACGGCCGACCGTTGCGTAATGTCCTGCGAGACGGCGGACAGGAGGTCGAGCGTAATCCTCCCGCGCGCCGGCTCAAGTGGCAGCTCCCGCCGTCGGCACCACTTCCCTAGGCTGTCGGGCTTGGAATCGCCGATGCCGGCGCCGGCGTTGCGGGCGAAGAGGGCAGCGACGACGCCGGCGGCGTTGCCCCCGAGGTCTGCAGGAAGTAGCCCGCAGCTACGTAGCCGCCCGCGCCGGCCTGCCCCCTGTCGATCTTGATCCAGTCGGTCCGCCTCGCGCCGGCGAACGTGTACGCGCCGCCGGCCACCATCTGGCCCGTGATGGATTGTCCCTGCTTGAGCACGCTGATCGTCGGATAGCTCACCCCGGCCCGAGAATGGACCCGGATCTTGTCCATCACGGCGACCCAACCGGCCCCGGCGGCGCCGGCGGCCGAGCCGGAGGATCCCGGAGTTGGCGTGGCCGCGGGCGTGGCGGAGCTCGGGACGCCGGTCCCGACGGCTATCTGACCCGGCCGTGTCGATGGCGTAGGTGCGGCGACGGTCCCGGAGTCGCGGACTGCGCACGGTCCCCCGCGCATCGCGCAGGTGTTGAGGTCCAGAGCGCCGAAGTAGGCGTGCATTCCAACGGTGGCCACCACCAGTCCGACCAGAGTGGCGAACTCGAAGGGAATGGTGGAGCGCCGTCCCGGAAGGCCGCGCGTCCCCATCTGAACGAAGGGCGGCTTGATCTCGCGGTACGCGTCGACGATCGCCCAGACGTGGTACAGGCAACCGATCAGGTCGACGACCAGGAGGCTCGTGAGCGGGCCGGAGCTGCCGACCATCGAGGCATTGGCGAAAAGGAACACCGGCAGGAAGACGAAGAAGAAGGCCACCGCGGGGATGGCGATGACGGCGCCTCTACCCGGCTTGCCTCCGACCGCCTGGCCGAGGCCGGGCAGCAGGAACGAGAGGGCTGCCGCCCATCCCGGGTTCCGCAGTGGGAACTTCAAGCCGTGCCCTCCAGAACCGGCTCAGCAGGTAGAGCCGCCGCCGGTGCCGGGGCTTGCCGTCGGAGCCTTCTGGAATCCCTGCTGGACGACGTTTCGAGCGTTCTGGACCGAGGTCGCGTCCCAGGCGTAGCCGTTCATGCCGACCAGCTTGGGCGTGAGCACGATCTGCTGGACGTTGTCGCCCAGGACCCGCTTGGCAAGACCCGCCCAGGACTTGAGGTTCTGGGGATTCGTAATGTCCAGGTCCGTGTTGAAGCCGTACGGAATCGCCTGGACGATCCCGAGCAGCGGAAGGACGTTACTCACGGACGCGAACTTGCACGGGTCGAGCGTCTTCCGAAGCGACGACAGTAGGTTCTGCTGCCGGGCGGCCCGCCCGAAATCGCCTTGCGGATCGTAGATACGAGTCCGGGCGTAGGCCATCGCCCAGTCACCGTTGAGGTGGTACGTGCCCGGCTGAATCACGAAGGCCACGTCCCACGACTGTCCGGGGATCGTGTAGACCTGCAGGCCGGGGGTGGAGGCCGCCTGGTCCTTCATGCGCTGGATGCCGGCCCCGCCGGTCGGGACGAAGTAGCCCCAGTGGGCCGTGTCCTGGCAGGTGGCGGTTCCCGGGACGTTCAGCTGCGCTCCGACCTTCTGCTGGGTCGTCCCGGCCGGGCCGCAGGGCTTGTCGTAGAGCCTGGTGGTCACGGTGATGTTGACGCCGCCGAGGGCATCTACCAGAGATGTCAGGCCAACCGGGTTGATCCACATCGATCCGTCGATGTGGATGCCGAGCAGGTTTCCGACCGTCATCTCGAAGCCCTTGTAGGCCCGGAGGTACCGGTTCTCGTCGCCCTTCTGCCCGCAGGTCGCGGCGTATTCGGGGATCGGCCACTTGTCGCAGTGGCCCAGGATCTCGTTGGGCAGGTTGAAGAGCATCGGGCCGTAGGTCCCGGCCGGACAGTTGTACGGAGGGTTCGGGTATTTCGCGGCGATCTCCTGGGTGGGCAACGGGGTGCAGTAGTTGTTCCGGCCCACGCTTATGAGCTCCGCCTGCCCCGAGTTCACGCTGGCGTGCATGACCATGATGGTGTCGGGACCCAGGGCGGCGCCGTTGGCCTGAACGCCCAGGCCCAGGAGCAGAACGTTCAGCTGACCGTCCGCATCCCATTGCTGGGCATCCGCCGTCGTCGAGAAAGTCTGGAGCTTGCTGATGTCGATGGTCGGCATCGGCGTAGCAGACGCAGTGGAGCCCGAAGGCCCGGGGGTCGCCGAGTCGAGCGGGCCCGGCACGTCGGCTATGTCGCTGGCCAGCGGAGGGGGCGCCGCGTTGTTGTCGGTGACCCAGCACGGGATCTTGGCGGTGGCGCAGTACAGGGCGTGCTGCCAGTCCATGTCCACCCTCGCGGCGCCCGCGTGGACCACGAAGGTCCCGCTGACGATCAGCACGACCGCGGTGATCGCCGGCCACCGAGGAGCGGTAGTCCGGCGCCGGCGCTCGTCGCGAACGCCCTGCCTGCCGGCCACGAGGAACGAATCGACGATCGCCCAGAGGTGATAGAGCAGGGCGATGATGTCGAGCAGTAGCAGGCTCGTCAGCCAGCTCTGGTTCAGAGCCAGACCGAAGATCGAGTTCCGGTCGATCAGGAAGATCAGGAGCAGGACGCCGATGAGCGACAGGGCGGGTATGGCCACGATGGCGCCGCGCCGGGGCTGGCCAGCCGCAGCCTCCCCGAGGCCGGGGAACAGCGCCGACAACGCTGCCGCGGCTATGGGTGTCCGAAGGACCTTTGGAAACTGCATTCTCTGACTGTCTCCCTTGAGGGCCTCCCCCGATCTTCCGGGGTGGGCCTTGCCGGCGAGGTGGCGGACGTCGAGCCGTGCGTATTCTGCCCTATCGGGCGCCCCCGAGGCCCGCCGCAAGACGGCCGGGCAGTATCGCGAGGTGACGCGGGAGCCTTAAGAAGCCTTAACGAAGGGCCGGCCGGGACCGAGTCGCGCGCTGGTGGGCGGCGACGGACGCTAGCCGAGAGGGACGATCTCGAGCCGGACGAGACCCTCTCCGAGGCGCCGGCCGACCTCAGCGACCAGCTCCGAGTCGTAGGCGACGCCGAACCGCACCTCCATCGGCAGGGTCTCGCCGTTGGGCTGCGGGACATGGAAGACCACCCTGGTCGCTCCCGGCCGGGCCTTGAGAACAGCTCGAAGCTCCGTGAGCGCCGTGACGATGCGAGTCGGGTCGGCGCCACGGGTGAATCGGATGGTCAGGAGCCCTGATCCGGCCTCCAGCGGGGTGGTGGGCGCGGCGGAAGCGCGAGCCGCGGCGTCGCGAGCCTCGTCCGGCAGCGCCGGCTCCTCCCGATCCGGTGAGAGCGCGGCCAGATCGTCGGGGGCGGGCGGCGCCGAGAGGGGCTGGCCCGGAAGAGGTGGCGGCGCCAGGCTCGCGGGCGCGGCGACGGCCGCGGCGCCGCTCCTCAACGGCGACACGTACGGAACCGCCGGCTGTGGGGTGTTCGAGGCCACCGACCCGGAGGCTGGGCGAGGAGCCTGAACCGGGGCGCCGGCCGGGACGGGGCCACTGGCCGGGGTGGCAGCCGCCGGTGCGGCCGGAACCGAGGGCCGGCCGTTGCCGTTCCCGTTGCCGTTGCCGTTTCCGTTGCCGCGGCCGTTTCCGTTGCCGTTTCCGTTGCCGCGGCTCTCGCCGCTCCCCCAGCGGCGCCCACCCCGGCCGCGGGCGACCGCTTCCTCCCAGACCCACACCGCGTCCGCGAGAAGCGAGGCTTCGTCGCCGCGATGGTCCACACGCCCGGCCACGAGCAGGATCGCCCCTTCGGCGAAGGTCGGGCCCTGAGTGGCGTACATCCGCGGGAAGACGACCACTTCGACGGTCCCCTGCAGGTCTTCGAACGTGGCCACGGCCATCGTTTCCTTGTTGCGCGTCACCACGGTCCGAAGCCCGGTGACGATGCCGCCCATCACGACGCGCTGGCCGTCGAGCGACTCGTCCTTGAGGTCGCCCGAGTACGCGGTCACGTACTGGGCAATCTGGTCGGCCAGCGAGCCCAGCGGGTGCTCCGACAGATAGAGGCCCATCAGCTCCTTCTCCCAGCGGAGCCGTTCGCGCGAGAGCGCCTCCGGCACCACGGGGAGCGGCTTCTCCAGCGCGGCCGCGTCGTTGTCCGCGCCCATGTCGAAGAGCGACGTCTGGCCGCTGGCCCGATCCCGCTGGGCCGCCTGGCCGGTGGCCATCGCGTCGTCTAGAGCTTCGAGCAGTTGGGCCGGATGGCCCAGGCGGTTCATCGCCCCAACCTTGATCAGCGATTCGAGGACGCGGCGGTTGGCCAGGCGCAGATCCACTCGCGAGCAGAAGTCGCCGAGCGACCGGAACTCGCCACCCTCCTCGCGGCAATCGATGATCGACTGGATCGCGCTTTCGCCGACATTCTTGACCGCCAGCAGTCCAAAGCGGATGGCCTCGCCTTCGACCGTGAATTCGACGAACGACCGGTCGACGTCCGGAGGCCGGACCTCGATCCCCAGGCGCCGGCATTCGGCAACCGCGGCGGCGACCTTCTCCTCGTTGTCTCGGAAGGCGGTCAGCACCGAGGTCATGTACTCGACCGTGTAGTTCGCCTTCAGGTACGCCGTCTGGTACGCGATCAGGCCGTAGCAGGTCGCGTGAGCCTTGTTGAAGCCGTAGCGCTCGAAGGGCTGGAAGGCGGCGAAGACGGCGTCGATGACGTCGGGCTTGACGCCCCGTTCGGCCGCCTGGGTGACGAACTTCTCCCGCATCTCGGCCATGAGCTTGGCCTTCTTCTTGCGGATGGCCCAGCCGAGAGTGTCCGCCTCGGCGCCCGTGAAGCCGGCGAGTGCCTGCGACGCCGACATGATGTCTTCCTGGTAAACGAACACGCCGTACGTTCGATTGAGGTACGGCTCCAGCAGCGGATGGAGGTACGTGACCTTCTCGCGGCCGTGCTTTCTCGCGATGTAGTTGGGAATGTTGTCCATCGGGCCCGGGCGGTAGAGCGCCACCATGGCCGCGAGGTCGAAGACGGTGGTCGGCTGGAGCTCCCGGATGTAGCGCCGCATGCCCGCGGACTCGAGCTGGAAGACGCCGGTCGTCTCGCCTTCGGCCAGCAGCGCGAACGTCTTGCCGTCGTCGAGCGGGATTCTCTCGAGATCTATCTCCTCGCCGCGGTGGAACTTGATCAGATCGACGGCCTGGCGAAGGATGGTCAAGTTCGACAGCCCCAGGAAGTCGAACTTGAGCAGGCCCAGCGCGTCGACGGCGTGCATCTCGTACTGGGTCATGACCGCGTCGGAGTTCGTGGCCTTCTGGAGCGGCATCAGCTCCGTGAGCGGCTCGCGGCTGATGACCACACCGGCGGCGTGGGTGCTGGCGTTTCTGGCAACGCCCTCGAGATGGCGGGCGAAGTCGATCACGCGCCGGACCGCCGGCTCGCCCTCGACCATCTCCTTGAGCTGCGGGCTCGTCTCGATGGCTTCGTCGAGCTTGATGCCGAGCTGGTTCGGGACCGCCTTGGCGATCCGGTCGCCCTCGCCGTAGGTCATCCCGACGACCCGGGCGACGTCCCGGATGGCGGCCCGGGCGAGCATCGTGCCGAAGGTGATGATCTGGGCCACGTGATCCGCGCCGTACTTGCGCGACACATAGTTGATGACTTCCTCACGCCGCCCGTCCTCGAAGTCCACGTCGATATCCGGCATCGTCACGCGGTCCGGGTTGAGGAAGCGTTCGAACGGCAGCTGGTAGTGGATGGGGTCCACCGGCGTGATGCCGAGGGTATAGGTCACGATGGACCCGGGCGCGGAGCCGCGGACGGTGATCGCGATGTGCTGGTCGCGGGCGAACTGGGTGAAGTCGGCCACGATCAGGAAGTAACCCGCGTAGCCCATCCGGCAGATGACGTCGAGCTCGTAGTCGAGGCGGGCCTGCAGCTCCGGCGTGACCGTGCCGTAGCGTCGCTGGAGGCCGGCGTTGCACTCCTTGCGCAGCCGCGTCTCGATCGTCTCGCCCGCGGGCACCGGGAAGCTCGGGATGCGCAGCTGGCCGAACGGCAGCTTCATGTCGATGCTCTCGGCGATCGCGCGGGTGCGGCGGATCGCGTCCAGGTTGTCCGGGAAGAGCGACGCCATCTCGACGGCCGACTTGAGGTAGAACTCGTCCGTCTCGAAGCGCATCCGCCCGGGCGTGTCCAGGTTGGAGCCCGTGCCCACGCACAGCAGGACGTCGTGGGCGTCGTGCTGGTCTCGCCGGACGTAGTGCAGGTCGTTGGTCACGATGAGGTCCAGATCCACCTCGCGGCCGAGCTTTGCGAGCTTGGGGTTGAGCGCCCGCTGGAGAGGCAGACCGTGGTCCTGGAGTTCCAGGAAGAATCGATCCTTGCCGAAGATGTCGCGGTACTGCCCGGCGACCTTGCGGGCCAGGTCCCAGTCGTCCACTTCGAGCGCCTGGGCGATCTCGCCGCCGAGGCAAGCGGAGCTCGCGATCAGGCCTCTGGAATAGCGCGCCAGGATCTCGTGGTCGATTCGGGGCTTGTAGTAGTAGCCCTCGAGGTGCGCGTCGGTGATGAGCCGGCAGAGGTTCTGGTAGCCCTCCCAGCTCTGGCTCAGCAGGACCAGATGGTAGGGCTGCGAATCCGCCTTGCCCTCTTTGTCGCGCATGCCTCGCCGGGCAACGTACGTCTCCACTCCGACGATCGGCTTGATGCCGTTGGCGGCGCAGGCCTGGTAGAAGGCGACGGCGCCGTAGAGCGCGCCGTGGTCGGTGATCGCCATGGCGTCGAATCCCAGCTGACTCCCCTGCTCCGCCAGCTCGTTGATCCGGCCGAGGCCGTCGAGCAGGCTGAACTCGGAGTGCAGATGGAGATGGACGAAGTCATTCGGCGCGACGGTCACGGCGGGTAATGGTAGCGGCCTCGGCCCGTCCGAGCGCTTCGGTCGCCGCCTGGTAGTCGAGCGGTCCGCTGTCTCTAGGCCACGGGCTCGGTGGCGCGCAGCTCCCAGGTCGTGCCTTCGGGGGCGTCGTGGATTTCGATGCCGGCCGCCAGGAGCCGGTCGCGGATGGCGTCGGCGGCGGCCCAGTCTCTGTCGGCTCGCGCCCGAAGTCGCTCGGTCAGAAGCGCGTCCACGAACGGGGCGATCAGCTCACGAGGGTCGCGCGTGCCTTCGGTGGCGAGCTCGCCGAGACAGACGATGGCGCTCCGCAGCGTGGAACGGGCCACGGCCAGGGCGTCGGACTGATCCGTGTCGCCGGCCCAGGCCTGGATAGTCTCCTCGAGAGTCAGGATTGCCCGAACCGCGGCCGCCGCGTCGCACTGGTCCAGCGAAGCGCCGAAGACCGCGTCCAGCCTCGCGACCTCGTCGCGGAGCGGATGGCCTTCCACGGCGCGCGGAGCCGCCTCGGCGTCGGCGGCACGATCGGGCCGAGCCGCAACCGCGGCCCCACTCTCGCCGTGAGCGGCGGCGACGAGGTCCGCGATCGTGAGACTCGATCCAGCCGGAAAGACGGTGCTCCGGCCATCCTTTCGGACCGTGACCACCCCAAGTCCCAGAACCTCGGCCCGCCCGGAGTCCAGGTCGACGACCAGGGCCGTGTGGCCGTCCACGCCCAGGATGAAGACTTCCAAAGGAAGCTCGGCTTCGAGAACGCGCAACCGCCGCTCGCCCAGGTAGCAGAAGCGGGTGTCGTGGTTGCCGCCCTCGGCGTTGTCGTAGTGCGGCACGACCGCTACCGGAAGGCCCAGCGGCGTGAGCAGATCCAGGCCCGGCAGCCAGCGAGGGTCCTCGCCAACCTTGTAGATCTCGTAGACGGGGATTGTGAACCTGCCGAGCGTGAGCGCTGCCGCGCTGGCCATCGTGACCGCGCCGCCACGCGCCAGCTTGTCGGCGAGCAGTCGAGGGATCTCCGTCCCCTCCCACTGGCGGAGCGCGTAGCTCGGGCTTCCGGGGCCGGCGAATGCGAGCTTCGCGCCACGTATCCGGGCGATTGCCGTCTCGCGGGTCAGCGAATCCACGTCCGCGGAGAGCAGCGAGGCGACGGTGATCGGCCGGCCGACGGAATCGCGGAAGTACTCGACCGCCCGGTTCGAAATGTCCTGGGCGTTCTCCTGGAAGCCGTATGGGGTGTCCAGCAGGACGGCTCCGGGCGACGACCCCAGCCGGTCGAACACGGCGCGGTGGACGCGGACCATGGTCGGCGTAGTCTCCCCGCTGCCCATGATCGTCAGGATCCTGGGCAGGCCCTCGTCAGCCACCGATTCTCTCCTTCGACGAACGGCGCACTGGACTCGTATCAGCGCCGAAGAGGCCCGACCGCTCCGCTTCGAGGATCGCGGAGCCCAGCTCCGAGGGACGCTGGGCGTGAATGTCGTGGTCGCCGCGGAACCACTCCACGCGGACCGGAGTCCCCGTCGCGCGGGCCTCCGCCAGAGCCGATTCCACTCCCGCTCGCTTGGCGCTCGTCCAGTCGTTCTCGCCGCCGTCAACCGGCACGATGAGCGCCGGCACTCGCAGGTCGCGCCACAGATCGCTCGTCCGCTGGTTCCACATTGCCTCCAGGATCGCCTTATGGCGGTCGCGGGTCAGCCACGGCGCGATCGTGTTGTCCGGCCGGATCTCGAAGTTGCCGAGCGAGCCTTCGATGCCTTCCTCCGGCCAGTCGGCATGGTTGGTTCGGAAGTAGCCCTCCACCGCTTCGAGCGGAAGACCGACGAGGGAGGGCGGGGCCAGGCGCTGCCAGCAGATGTCCCAGGTCGGGAACGCGTCCTTCATGTTGGTCAGGCCCCCGTCCACGAGAACTATTCCGCGCACGAGCTCCGGCTTCCGAACCGCGAGGTCGAGGACCACGCTCGCACCCCACGACTGGCCGGCGACGATCGGCCGGTCGAGCCCGAGCGTACGGATGAGGGTCTCCAGGTCCGAGGAGATCGTGGCGAAGTCGTAGCCCGTGTCCGGTTTGTCAGAGTGGCCGTGGCCGCGCAGATCCACGGCAACCGAGCTTCTCCCGCCCTGCGCCAGACGGCGAGCCATGCCGTCCCACAGCCGGGCGTTGGAGGCGAGGCCGTGGACGAGGAGGAACGGCGGCAGCGCTTCTTCGGCGCGGTCGAAAACGGGCTGGGCCTGCCAGCGCAGGACGCGCAGCGAGATGCCGCCGAGCGCGACTCGCTCGTCGACCGGACGAACCTGGTCCGATTTGGTGCCTGCCATTGCGCCTCCCGACCGGCTGTCACGTTTCGCGGCGGCAATCGTAGCCGCCGAAGGAAGGACTCCCGCAAGATCGCCGAACCGGAACCCTACGGTGCAACCGCGACGCGGGGCCGGCCCGGTGCCGGCGGCGTCCCGGGAGTGGCGGGCCACCCCGGCGCGGCCACTCGACGCGTCGCGCCGCTACGAGACGAACGCGCCGAGTCCGTACAATCGAGTCCAGCCGTTGCGGGAGCGATCGAACCTCCCGGGAGTTCTCGGAGGCAGTTTGACGCCAGTTCCACGACCGACTCCATCATCCCCGGGTTCCAAGCGGGTGCTCCGCGGAGCCGCCGTGTGCGTCATTGCCGTCGCCGTGTCGGCATGCGGCTTCTTCTCGAGCGGCTCGGCGGCTCCGACGGGGTCCGCGGCGGGCAGTTCTACGCCCCAGCCGACGGCCACCCCGAAGCCAACGCCTACGCCCTCCCCAACTCCGCAGCTGGTGCACACGCTGACCCTCGTCGCGACGATCGGCGAACCGGCCGCCGCCACGCCCGCGGGTCTGGCCTGGGCCGGCGTCC
The DNA here is from genome assembly GCA_027364875.1 of Chloroflexota bacterium. Taxonomy (GTDB): domain Bacteria; phylum Chloroflexota; class Limnocylindria; order Limnocylindrales; family CSP1-4; genus Fen-1039. The sequence goes on along the minus strand of DAHXON010000075.1, from coordinate 367 downwards.
AGGACGCAGCCGCCAATCTCGGAGTGACTCCCAAACTTGTCCAGCCGGCGACGGTCGCGGATCTGGCTCCTGCCGTAGAAGCCGCCTCCGGCGATTCCGGGGCGATGGTCGTGACCGTCGGGCCGGCCGCGGCAGACGCAGTCACGGCCGCCGCGGCCGCCCACCCAGCCACGCAATACCTCCAGCTCGGAGTGGCCGTTGTCAAGGGCTCGCCGGCGAACGTCCACGGCATCGTCTTCGACCAAGCCCAGGCCGGCTACCTGGCCGGTTTCGTCGCGGCCTCGTTCTCGAGCAGCGGCAAAGTGGCCTTCGTCGGAGTGGCCGCCTCGGACGCGGCCAGCACCAATTACGCTGCCGGGTTCCGGGC